>CAZUGP010000056.1:0-35552 GCA_964619965.1 uncultured Acidobacteriota bacterium | reverse complement strand
CCGCCTGACGCACGATCAGCTCGATAGTCTTCTCCTTCGCATGCACTCGGTCAAAGAGCTTCCGGAGACCGATCGGTCGATCGTCGAGGCCTTCGTTCTTTGCGCCCGCGATCAAGTCTGTCCGCCCGCCGACCGGTGATGAGCGCGGCCGTGTCGCGTAGCGTCTTGATCGCAGGGGCGACAGGCCTCGTCGGTTGCGAGCTCCTTCGGGAGTTCGTCCGTGACGACGATGTCACGGAGGTGCGTGTTCTCGTCCGCCGGCCGCTCGACCGCGCCCTCGTCGCATCGAAGGTGCGCGAGCTCGTCGCCGACTTCGAAGCCCTGGACGCTCACCCCGAGTGGTTCCGCGTGGACCAAGTCGCCTGCGCATTAGGAACCACGATCCGGAAGGCCGGCTCGCGGGCGGCGTTCCGGCGCGTGGACTTCGATTACCCGATCGCGATCGCGCGGCTCGCCCGCTCGCAGGGCGCTCGGCAGTTTCTTCTCGTCAGCGCCGTCGGGGCCGACTCTCGTTCGCGCCTTTTCTACAGTCGCGTCAAAGGAGAACTCGAGGACGCGCTCCGCACGGTCGGCTACGCGGCACTGACCATCGCGCGCCCATCGTTCCTCGACGGCCCGAGAGAGGAGGTTCGCATCGGCGAGCTCCTGATGAAGCCGCTCGCGTATTTCCTCCCGGCCGCGTGGAAACCTGTTGCGGCACGGCAGGTCGCTTCGGCTCTCGTCCGCGCCGCGCGCTCGGAAGAACCCGGCGTCGAGATCCTCGATAACGCCTCGCTTCGCCGGGAGGTGGCCGGCTGAGCAGGAGGCTTGCCTGCACCGCTGCTGAGCCCTAAGTTTTGTCGAGACCATGGAAACCCCCAGCAGCGGCTCGGCTGTCGTCGCACGGTTCGCGGATGGCCGTGTCCTCAAGGGAACGACCCATGACTTCGCACCCCACAAGCCGGTCTTCCATCTGACCGTTTCCGACGACCCCACGGCGAGAGCGCTCGCCATTCCGGTGGGGGCGCTCAAGGCTCTGTTCTTCGTGCGCACGTACGACGGTAACCCGAAACACGTCGACGATCAGGACTTCGCCAGAGCGAAGGGACAGGGGCGGAAGATCGCTGTGACCTTCGCGGACGGCGAGCTCCTCTGCGGGTTCACCACCGGCTACAGCAAGGACAAGCAGGGCTTCTTCGTGATTCCCGTCGACCCCAAGGCCAACAACTCAAGGGTCTACGTGGTGACCACGTCGGTGAAAAAGGTCGAGTGGGTCGACGCCAACGTCCCGGCACGCGCGGGCACCTAGGCCCACCGCTCGTGCTTCATTTCGGCGCGACCTCGAAGTGGAAATGAACCTCCATCGTGGGGAACCCCCACGACTTCGGGAGCGCAGGGAACGGCGCCGCGCTTTTCACCGCCGCGATGGCGGCGTCGTCCCACGGCTTGAACCCCGTCATCATGTGGTCGCGTAGGCCCGCGAGCGCCCCATCCTTGGCGATCAGCGCGATCAACACCGTCTTCTTGCCCACGGGCGCGCCCTTGACCGGCTTCCACGCCTTGAGGATCTTGGCTGCAGCTTCCTTCTGGTAGGTGGCGTCGGTGAACGCGGGGGTGAAATAGGCGTTGAACCGACCGCCGGGAAGGAGGAGCGTCAGGACGACCCCGAGGAGTGCGGTGGGCATGCGCCACATGCTAACGGACTTGACAGATCGGCAAAATCATCTAACCTTCCATCCGAATGAACGGATGGATCGATGCCTAAGCAGCCGACACTCTTCGGCCAAATGCCGGTTTTGGGCGACCCCATGCGCAGCCGCCTCCTGCTCGTCTTGGAGCGCAACGAGCTGACCGTTGGCGAGCTCTGCAGCGTCGTGCAGGCACCTCAATCCACGGTCAGCCGCCATTTGAAGGCGCTCGCCGACGGCGGTTGGTTGACCTCGCGCGCCGACGGGACCAACCGGCGGTACGCGATCGCGGCGGCCCAGCTCGACGCTCCGCTCCGGTCGCTCTGGCTCCTCGTCAGGAAGGAGACCGCCGAGACGCTCGCCGCCCAGCAGGACGAGCGCCGGCTCACTCAGGTCTTGGCGACCCGGCGGACACGCTCGGAGGAGTTTTTCCGATCGGGCGCTTCGCAGTGGGATCAACTGCGCGACGATCTGTTCGGAAGACGATTCTTCCTACTCGCGCTGCTGGGGCTTCTGGACGAAAACGCCGTCGTCGCCGACCTCGGCTGCGGCACCGGTCAGGTCACCGAGGCGCTGGCACCCTTCGTCGGGCAGGTCATCGGCGTCGACACCTCGAACTCCATGCTCGAAGCCGCCAAGAAGCGCCTCGCCACGCACAAGAACATCGACCTTCGCGTGGGGACCCTCGAAGCGCTCCCCGTGAACGACGGGGGGGTCGACGCCGCGGTGATGTTTCTCGTGCTGCACCACGTCGCCGATCCGTCGCGGGCCTTGGCCGAGGCGGCCCGAACCCTCAAACCGACCGGCCGCCTCGTGGTCGTGGACATGCTCCCGCACGATCGCGACGAGTACCGCGCGCAGATGGGGCATGTCTGGCTCGGCTTCGCCGAGGCCGACGTGGTTCGCACACTGCGCGGCGCCGGATTCGACCACATTCGCATGCTGCCGCTACCCGCGGACCCCAAGGCCAAGGGGCCCGCTCTATTCGCCGCGCGCGCCCTCAAGCGCGCCGCTGCTTCACGCCAAACCCAACCCCCCATGAGGAGATCCCGATGAGCCGCACCGTAGCCGATTCAATCCACCCGTTCGACGCCGCCTTCAAGGCGAAGCGCCCCCCCTACAAAGTCGCGGACCTCGCACTCGCCGAATTCGGCCGCAAGGAGATCCGCCTCGCAGAGCACGAAATGCCGGGACTGATGTCCGTGCGCCGTAAGCACGCAGCAAGCCGGCCGCTCGCCGGGGCACGGATCATGGGCTCGCTCCACATGACCGTGCAGACGGCGGTCCTCATCGAGACGCTGGCTGAGCTGGGCGCCGACGTGCGATGGGTGTCTTGCAATATCTTCTCGACGCAAGACCACGCGGCATCCGCGGTCGTCGTCGGCCGCCCCGAAACCGGCGGCACTCCAAAAGACCCCCGCGGCATCCCCGTTTTTGCGTGGAAGGGGGAATCCCTCGACGAGTATTGGTGGTGCACCAGCGAGGCGCTGCAGTGGCCTACAGGCGAAGGCCCGACACTCCTCGTGGACGACGGCGGCGATGCGACACTTCTCGTCCACAAGGGGGCCGAGTTCGAGGCCAACGGCGTCGTCCCGGCGTTCGACGCGGTAGGCGACTCCGAGGAGTGGGGCGTCATCCTCGAGCTCATTCGCACCGAGATGAAGAAGAGCCCCAACCGTTGGCGGAACGTCGCGAAGGATCTGCGCGGGGTCAGCGAAGAGACGACGACCGGGGTCCACCGTCTCTACCAAATGATGGAGGCGGGTAAACTCCTCTTCCCCGCGATCAACGTCAACGACTCGGTGACCAAGAGCAAGTTCGACAACATCTACGGCTGCCGCCACTCGCTGCCCGACGGACTCGCCCGCGCCACCGACGTCATGCTCGGCGGCAAGGTCGCCGTCGTGCTCGGATTCGGCGAGGTCGGGAAGGGGTGTGCGCAGGCGCTCAAAGGACAGGGCTGCCGCGTCGTCGTCACGGAGATCGATCCGATCTGCGCGCTGCAGGCGGCCATGGAGGGATACCAGGTCGCAACGCTCGAGGACGTCGTGGGCACCGCCGATATCTTCATTACCGCGACCGGCAACAAGTCCATCATCACCGCAAGCCACATGAAACGGATGAAGGACAAGGCGATCGTCGGGAACATCGGCCACTTCGACAACGAGATCGACATGAGCGGCCTGAAGAAGACGCCGGGCGTGTCGCGCGTCAACATCAAGCCGCAGTACGACGAATGGGTCTTCCCAGACGGCCACTCGATCCTGGTGCTGGCGGAAGGGCGCCTCTTGAACCTGGGGTGCGCGACCGGCCACCCGAGCTTCGTCATGTCGGCGTCGTTCACGAATCAGGTTTTGGCGCAGCTCGAGCTGCACCTCCACAACGAGAAGTACGAGCGCAAGGTCTACGTGCTGCCGAAGGCGCTCGATGAAGAGGTGGCGCGGCTGCACCTCGATCACCTCGGCGTGAAACTGACGAAGCTGACCGACGAGCAGGCCGCCTACCTCGGCATCCCCGTCACCGGACCCTATAAGCCCGATCACTATCGGTACTGACGCCGCGATCGTCGTCACGGGAGCCTAGCCGAACCTCAGGCGTGTCCTCGCCGGCACCACTCTCGAGAGTTACCTCGGCGTAACCCTCGAGCGCACGAACGCCATCGACAACGAGGTCGTGAACTTCCCCAATACCCTTGCGGGAGGCCTCGCCGCGATGGGGATCTGGGCGTTGCTCTGATTCCGGTGAGGCGGGTCGGCCCGAAGGTCCCCGCCTCCGGATCAGAGCAGGGCATGACTGACGACGAGATTCTCCGCCACGTGCATCGCGCGATCCGAACACGGCACTATAGTCGCAACACCGAAGCCGCCTACACGCTCTGGATCCGCCGGTACCTTCGCTACACGCGGTCGCGCGACCCCAAGACGGCACGATCCGACGAGGTGAGCGCGTTCCTCACGTCGCTCGCCGTCGACCACAAGGTGGCTGCCTCCACGCAGAACCAAGCGCTCGCGGCGATTCTCTTTCTCTTCCGCGATGCGCTCGGGATGGAGCTTCCGTGGCTCACCGACGTCGTCCGTGCGAAACAGCCCCAACGGCTGCCCGTCGTGCTGACGCGCGATGAGCTGCGCGCCGTACTCGGCCGGATGAGCGGGCTTCCCGGTCTCATGGCGCGTCTCCTGTACGGGTCCGGTCTTCGGCTGTTGGAGTGCTGCGCCTCCGCGTCAAAGATCTCGACTTCGGCCGACCCGAGATTGTCGTTCGAGAAGGGAAGGGAAACCGTGACCGTCGCACGATGCTCCCCGCCGGACTTCACGAGCTCCTCCAGGAACAAGTGGAGCGCGTCCGCGAACTCCACCGGTGCGACGTGAACGACGGCGCCGGCTGGGTCGAGCTGCCATGCGCTCTCCGCCGCAAGTACGTTAACGCCGGACGCGAACTCGGGTGGCAGTGGGTCTTTCCCGCGACGCGTCACTACGTCGACGCCGAGACCGGCGAACGCCGCCGCCACCACCTCCACGAGTCGGTCTTGCAGCGCGCCTTTCGCGAGTCCCTTCTCGTCAGCGGAATCACGAAGCCGGCCAGCCCGCATACGCTTCGGCACTCCTTCGCCACCCACCTGCTCGAGGATGGCCAAGACATTCGCACGGTCCAGGAGCTGCTCGGCCACAAGGACGTCACCACGACGATGATTTACACCCACGTCCTCGATCGGGGACCGTTCGGCGTCGTGAGCCCCGTCGATCGGCTCGGCAGCGCTTCAGCGGTTTCGACTGCGCATAAAACCGACATAAAAAGGAAGGATGGGCGCACCCGAGGCGCGTAAACTATCAGGAGTGAGGAGCTTGACCCAATTGCGAAGATCAAATCGTCGCGGATATGCAACGGGGTCTCGCAGCGTATCTGCTTCTATCGTTCGGCCGAATTGGCGTCGACAGACTAGGATGCGCGGGCTTGACACCGTACGTCATTGGCGTATAGTTAGATATGCGTTTTGTCGAGACTCCAGTCTTTACCAAGCGGGTGAAGGAGTTGCTGCCCGACGAAGACTATCGGACTCTTCAGATCGCTCTGTTGCTTCGACCGGAGCAGGGGCCCCTCATCAAACGTGGCGCTGGGCTCCGCAAAGTTCGCTGGGCGCCTCGCGGCGTGGGAAAGCGAGGCGGTGTTCGAGTGATCTACTTTTGGCGGCCAGATGATCAGGCCTTCTACATGCTGTTCGCGTACGCCAAGACCGAACAGGAGAATTTGACGCCGGACCAGCTTCGCGTTCTGGCTCGGGTCGTGCGAGAGGAGCTCAAGTGAAAAAGAACGACTTTGACGACCTTATCAAGAGCGTGCGACAAGCCGGGAAAATCCGCCGAAAGAAAATGCGCCCGAGTCGCGCGAGGACGTTCAAGCCGGCGGACATCAAGCGGATTCGCTCCAGTCTCGGAAAGTCGCAGTCCGAGTTCGCCATGATGATTGGTGTCAGCGTTGGGACGCTTCGGAACTGGGAGCAAGGGCGAAGAGTCCCCGATGGTCCGGCGCAAGCGCTTCTCCGCGTGGCAGCGCAGAACCCCAGCGCTGTAGCCCACGCATTGAGCGCATGATCGGCGACGCGCTGTCGAACAACGCGGTCAACGCGTCGGTCCTCGCGTCACGGCGCTTGCAGGGCAAGCGCCGCGCCACTCGGCCCGCGCGTTACCGCGGGCGTTAGGTTGCTGGGCGGACCCGAGAAAGCGAAATGATTTTCCCGAGCTCCTTGCTTGAGGTGCCAAGGGCGATGAGCGATCGAACGAGCAAATCCAGGGAGACCGACGGATCCCCAGCTTCCATCTTCGCGACGCGGGATTGGCTCGACTGCACTGCCTTGGCCAAATCGACTTGGGTGAGGCGCCGGCGGACGCGGCGTTGCTTCAACCCCTCAGCGAGCTTCAGGCGGAGTTCGATGTACGCTTCTTCCTCCCTCGTAAGTTCGAGGAACTCCTTCGTTGTCCCGACCTTCCATCCCTTCGCCTCGAGGCGCTTACGTTTGTTTTCACGCATCGTCGTACTCCTTCAGCCGACGCTGGCAACCGACGATCACCGATTGCGGAGTCTGCTGGGTCCTCTTCTTGAACACGTCGGCGATCACCACTGCATCCGGATCGGCGCGGTAGACGATTCGCCACGTCACGGCCGCGTCGTTGATACGCAGCTCGTGACAGCGAGTGCCTATCGAGGGCATCGGCCGCGAGTGAGGCATTCCGAGCCGAACTCCCTGTTGCAGCTGTCGAAGCAAGAAGCCTGCTTCGAGTCGGGCCGCGGCGGAAAGCGGCGGGGTCTTCACCTCACCGTGCAACCACACCAGCGGTCTGTCTTTTGGGCTCACGCGCGAACAGTATATGTCCAATCCGACATATCGGCAACCAGCAACCTAACAGCGCGATCCAGCGGTCGGTCTCGAATTGCACGGCCCTTGCTCAGAAGCGCAAGGGCCGCGCCATGCGACCCCGCCGCTGATCGCGGGCGTTATGCGCACTGAACCAAACGAATAGATGAATCTGCCGAATGCTCAGAATGCGGTGATCGACGAGCGAAAGGTTCGCGAGTACCTGCTCTCGCCGAGTCATCCAGTCGGCCGGTTCAAGGCGAAGTTCTTCGGAAGCATCGGTTTTGCTCCGGAGGGTTGGTCGGGGTTCGTGACAGCGCTCCAGCGGGTTGCCACGGAGGGCGAGGCTCATTTGGTCGAAGAAAGTGAGTATGGGCGCAAGTACGTGGTCCCTGGGCGCATAGTTGGCCCGGGTGGGCTGCTGGCCGAGGTGGAGTCGGTATGGATCATCCGAGCGGGGGATGACAAGCCGAGGCTCGTGACCGTATATCCTAGGTAACCATGAAGTACGAACTGCTCGACACGGTGGTCCTGGTCAACGACCTGTCCAAGCACGGCTTGCGGGCGGGCGATCTGGGTGCCGTCGTCGATGTTCCATCGCCCGACACGCTCGAAGTGGAATTCGTCACGGCCTCAGGCCGCACGACGGCGCTTGTGTCACTGAGGGCATCTGATGTTCGAGCCATCGCTGATACCGACCTCGTTGCCGTGCGGACAATCGCGCGCAGCGCGTGAAGCGTCGCCACGGCGCATAACGAATTAAAGCTTTTTGCCGCGCGCAGCCGCGGCAAATGGCTGTGTTGAACTCGAACGACCCGTTCCAGCGGACGCACTCGCGTGTCACGCCGCTCGCTAGCGAAACGCAAGCGGCTCGCCACGCAGCGCGCCGCTGATCGCGGGCGTTAGGCTTCACGAGGTACGCGTGAAAAAACCGCAACGAACAGATCCTCCGGCGGCGGCGGAACAGTGGCTCAGGGAAATCCGCCTCGCCTACGCGGACGCTCAGGAGGCGATTCCATTCGGACCGGTCGTAGGTCAACGATTTGGCGAACGGGAGCTCTTTCATTTTGCGCCCGCCGTAGCGCTCAAGTTCCGCAGCCTTCCACGCCGTGGAAATCTGAAGCGTGCGACCGAGGCCGCGTTGTCCAGCTATGTGGCCAACCTGGAAAGCCAAGCGTCAGTGCTGTCAGATCCCCGGCTTTCCTTTGCGTTCTGCTACTTGGCAAGTCACTACGGGCTTGGACTCGTCGACATGACCGTGGTGGAGTCCGTGATGGAGTTCCTGGAAAGCAACCGCGCACTGTTGAACGACATGGCGAGCCGTGAAGCCTAACTACGCGCTGAACCCGTCGCACTCCGTCGTCACGGCGCTTGCACACGGCGGCAAGCGCCGTGACGACGGAGTGCGACGGGTTAGCGCGAGCGTTATGCGTGCTGAACCACGGTGTTGCTTGACCGCCAGAACCGTCGTAGATTTCCTGCCATGAGCTCTCCAAACATCGAGGAAATCGTCAAGTTGAGCGTCGCGGAGCGAATCGAGCTCGTCGAGGATATCTGGGACAGCATCGCCGCTACGCCCGATTCGTTGCCAGTGACGGATGCGCAACGCCGGGAACTTGATCGTCGCTTGGCTGATTATCGGGACCATCCGGACGATGTGCGCTCGTGGCAAGCGGTCCGCAGCTCCTTGACCAAGAAGCGGTGAAGGTTCACCTCACGCCGGCGGCGGAGGCTGACGTTCACGATATTTACGCATGGTACGAGGTGCAGGGGGAGGGCCTTGCCACCGAGTTCAAGCGCGCCTTGGATGCTTGCCTTGGCAGAATTGGGCGCAATCCCCGCGCCCATGCTGAAGTTCATGGCCACGCTCCGCAACGCGAAGGTCCTCGCGTCACGGCGCTTGCAACGCAAGCGCCGCGCCTCTCGGCCCGCGCTTTACCGCGGGCGTTGTGCCCACGGAGAATGGCTTTAAGCGTTGAGGAGGACGAGCACATATGAACGAGCACCGCGTCAGTTCCCACCTCGGCCTCCAAGTGGCTGACTATGACACCCAGATTCGCAAGTGGATCCCGGCGTACGACGCGATGCTCGATACGGTCGTCTCGATCGTGACGACCCTGCGTGCCCCGCTTGTCATCGACCTCGGCGCCGGCACTGGCGCGCTCGGCGGCATCATCCTCGACCGCGTTCCCGATGCGCGTGTGAACCTCGTCGACATTGATCCAAACATGCTCGAGCTTGCCACCGCGCGTGTCACACGGTTCGGCGCACGTGCCAAGCCCGTGCACGCCTCATTCGCGGACCCGCTTCCGCCGTGCGACGCGGTTGTGGCGTCGCTCGCGCTCCATCATGTTCCGGCCCGCGACGACAAGCGCGCGCTGTATCGCCGCGTGCGCGAGGCACTGCGCCCCGGCGGCGTGCTCGCGATCGCCGACGCGACCGTCCACGAACACGGCTCCGCACACGACTGGATATACGAGTCGTGGGCCGCACACATGGCTCCGCATGGCATCGCGCGCGCCGAGGCCGACCAGCTATTCGCGACTTGGGCGAAGGAGGACACGTACCAGCCGCTCCACGTTGAGTTCGCGCTGCTCGCCGAGGCCGGATTCGAGCGGCCCGAGTGCTTCTGGAAGCACGGACCGATGGCGGTCTACGGCGCGTTCGTGTAGCTCACGCCCGTTCGCGCGGAGGTGATCTGCCTTGGAGACCGTGGGCACAACAAGGCGCTGCAGCGGACGGCGCTGACGCGCTGCCGCTGAGCGCCGGCGCACTGAATCAACAACCAGATGAAGCTCCCGAATGCCCAGAAGGCGATCGTCGACGAGAGAAAGGTCCGTGATTACTTGCTCTCACCGAGCCATCCAGTTGGTCGGTTCAAAGCCAAGTTCTTCAAGAGCGTTGGTTTCCCTCCCGAGGCCTGGTCGGGATTCATGGGTGCCCTCAAGCGGCTTGCAGCTGAGGGCGAGGCGCAGGTTGTCGAGGAGAGCGATTACGGGCAAAAGTACTCGGTCCGCGGTCACATCTCGGGTCGGGGTGCCCGGCCGGTCGAAGTCGATTCCGTGTGGATCATCCGAGCGGGGGATGACACGCCCCGGCTCGTGACCGTATATCCTAGGTAGCCATGAAGCACGAGCTGCACGACACGGTAGTCCTGGTCAACGATCTACCCAAGCACGGCTTGCGGGCGGGCGATCTTGGTGCGGTCGTCGACGTGCGACCGCCCGACACCCTCGACGTGGAATTCGTCACGGCCGCCGGCCGTACGACCGCCCTTGTGTCGCTGAAGGCATCCGATGTGCGAGCCATCGCCGATACCGACTTGGTTGCCGTGCGGACGATCGCCCGAAGCGCGTGATGCGTCGCCATGAACGGTCGGGGAGAGAGGTAACATTTTAGTCCGGGGACATGGGTAACACTGTTTTGCGGACCCAGCGTCCCTTGTGATCCTCGATCCTCAGCTTGCGTTCGTCCATTCTCCCGAGCTTGATCGGCCCGAAGTATGCGTCCGAGAGTCCGTCGTCGACTTCCTCGAGACCGACGTACTCGCCGGCGAGAGCGTGGGTCACACAGACCCAGTTCGATTTCCACCCGACGACACGGCGTGGTAAGACCGAGTCAGAGCCGACTTCGGGATGGACGCACGCCCTGTCGCGTGCAATTCCACCCCTGGCGATTAGCCCAACTCGAACTCCGCCACCATGGGTAGGTGATCGCTAGCGACGCGCGACACGCGGAGCCTGCAGCTGCGCGCGCCCAGAAGCCGCAACGGTCCGCGGAAGAAGATCTTGTCCAAAGCACCGGTCGGCGAGAAGGACGGATACGTTCGGATCGCCCCCTGATAGCCGAAGCGATGCCGGGTCGCGCTCTTGAATTCGAAGACCTCGAGAAAGATCGGAAGCAGCTGCGCCCGCCAGTCGTTGAAATCACCAGCGACCAGGCATGCAGCCCCTTTCGGAATCGCCGCGAACTCGGGGGACCGCGCGAGCATTCCCACCTGCCGGGTGCGCTCGCGCCCCGAGAGCCCGAGGTGCAGGTTGAACACGTCGAGGTCGCGTGCACCGAGGTGACCCCTCTCGATTCTCACGCGCGCGTGCAGGCAACCGCGTCGTTTCCGGTCGTCGACCGTCAGGTCGATGTTCCGGTGGATGGTCAGTGGCCACCGCGAGAGGAGCGCGTTCCCATAGCGGCCCTTCCGTAGCGATACGTTGTAGCCCGCGGCGACGTGCGGGTACCCGGCCTCGCGGCCCAGCTCCCGGGCCAGATCGAGCTCGCGCGATCGCGGCGCACCTTCATCGACCTCTTGCAGCAGCGCCAGGTCGGCATCGTGATGGGCGAGAATCTCGACGATCCGTCGCGGACGGAAACGCCTGTCGACGCCGATCGCCCGGTGGATGTTGTACGTAAGGACCTTCAGCAGCATGAATCGACGGGGACAAGTCCCACTGAGGGACCTAAGGCCGACCTAGTTCGGCTCGTTCCGGACGGTCGGCGGTTGTGGCGGCGGATCGTCCGGGTCGTGGCGGGGGCGAACCCAACCGTCGTGGATGAGCGCCGAGACGACGTTACGGCCGATGCCGGCGAACACCGAAGCATCGACGGGATCTCCCTCGACGTCCGCGCGGCCTTCGACGCGCCACAAACGGTCGCCCTGCGCCGATTGGAGCACCGCCTCGAAAGGGATCGCCGTCGCCCGGCCGTCGACGCGCGGCGCGTGCAACGTGACCTCGAGGTCGTAGTCGCCCGCCTCGTCCGACACCAGGCGACGCGTATGGACCTGTTGGGCCAACTCGCGCGACAACTCGCTCGTGAGGGCGGCCGCGTCGCTCGCGGTCGAAGCGCCCACCCGCACCGCGATCCCGGGCCGCCCCAGTTTGGGAATCGCGTCGTTACGGCCGGCCAGGGCGACGTAGGTTCGCGTCCCTGCCGCCGCCGTGCCCGCCAGCACGATCGCGGCGCCGATCAGTCCCAGCGTTTCGAGGTAACGCGACCGCCTCATGACGTCCTCCCAGACGGCCGGACGCGAAGCCGCCTGCACCCGGTGTACCGCGCTTCGCCGCGGGACGCCACGGCCAATTGCGTAACCGGACGACCGGCACTGTGCCTCATGGCCCGTCCCCCCTTCTCGAAATGACGCTCAGGAAGGGTCCCGGCGTGAGCGGACCCCCCAGGAACTCCTCGACGACCGCAAGGGACGATCGCGCCAGGCCGTACCGGTAGAGTCGATCGGAAAGCCAGCCGTACAGCTCGGGCGACGGGGTCTCGAAGGCGTCGGCACCGCGGAGGACGCGCACGCGATCCCGAATCGCCTCGGTCACGATCGCGCCCAACGCATAGTTGGTCATGTAGCCCGGCGCGTCGATCAGCTGGCCGCGAAGCGCCCACCAGGGCAGCTCCGGATGGGCGGCGATTCCGAGGTAACGCGACGTGATTTCCGCCCAGAGCACGCTCGGATCGGTGGTGGGTTCGCGGTGCGAGCGCATCTCCAAGAGCGCCCAGGCGACATCGAGCATCGTTCCGGCAAAGCGTGCGCGCGCCGCCGCCCGCGGTGTCGCTTCCGCGCCGATGTAGCGGCGCTCCCACGCGGGTTCGTACGCTTGGACGCCGATGACATCGGCGAGCGCCTCGGTGAGGACGTCGCTATCGGGCCAATCGCAAAATGCGGGCCGCGCGCGGATCGCCGCGATGTGCACTCCGTGTCCCATTTCGTGCATCAACTCGTAGAGGCTTCCCAGCCCGCCGGTCCGGTACGACGCCGAGACGCGAAAGGCCCCACCGCGCCACGCTCCGTTCTGGTAGCGCCCGTGCCTCAAGAAATCCGTGAACGCGACAGGGTCCTTCCCACGCCTGGGCTTCAGATCGAGGGTGATGCCCAGGCGCTCCGGGGAGGCGCCTAAGTCCTCACCGTAACGGATCGCGGTCGCGATCATCGTCCTCAGCGGAAGCTGCGATTCGAGCGCGCGATCGGCGGCGCCGTTGACGTAGTACCAATCCCACGGCTCAATCGGCGCACCATCCCGCGCGCCGCCGCGCCATGCTTCGAGCACACGCGTAAGCCACGACTCGAGCTCCTGGGGAGCGAGACCCCACTCTCTCGCCTTCCGGTCGAACGGCGACCCGTCGTACCGCTTCGACCAGGCCTCGCGGCGGCGCTCGATGAGCACGCGGTAGGGCGAGACCTCCCCAGGGTTCCCCGTGATCGACGCCCATACCGGTTGAAGCGCCATGAAGAGGCGCCGGCGGCGACCCGCGTCCGGCTCTCGGGCGAGCCGGGCGAGGATCGTCAACCGGTCGAGCGTCTCGTCCTCGAACGGGACCGCCTCGGCCGCGCGGCCGAACGCGTCGTAGACCGATTTCGCGAACCCGTCCTCCGCCTCGGCGTCGGGTGACAACGCGCGACGCATCGCCGCGGAGGCCCGGCGGTCCTCCTCGGTGACGTAAGACGGGTCCACCCGATCGAGAAGCGTGAGCGATCGCGCGGCTTCTGCGCGGCGCAGCCGCTCGTGCCGCGCCGACGGCCGAAGACGCGCCCGGTCGTCGGCGTCGCGGAACACGACGAACGCGCTCTCCGCATCCGTGAGCGGCGAGGCTGAGGTGACGGCTCCCGCGAGCAGGAGAGAAAGCACCGGATGAGTCTAAGAGAAGGCGTGGCGTTTTCGAGCCGAGAGGATCGGCACATGCCACACCGCATAGCCGTCGGGGTTGCGGATGCACGCGATCATGTCCTCGAACAGCTCCCGAGCCTCTACGCTCGTGAAGCGCGTGTGCTCGCCAATGACGTCGACGTAGCCGTCCCGCCAGGCCTCCCAAATCGCCGCGAACGTCTCGCGCGGCACGCGCAGCGTGTCGACGACGACGTAGTGCTGGAGGATGTCGAAGACGGGGAGGGCTTTGAGACGGCCGTAGGCCGTGCGCCCGATGTGAAGGTCGGTTCCGACGGCGGCCCCGTAGGCCGGCGGTCCCTCGACCCAGAATCGGTCCGCGTCGAGACGGGTCGGGTGCATGTGAATCATCCCGTAGTCCTCGACGAGCAAGTGGAGCCGCCCCCCGGGACGCAAGACGCGCACCATTTCGGCCATCGCGACATGGGGACGCGGCACCGCTTGCAGCACGTGGCGGCAGACCACGAGGTCGAACGCGGAGTCCGCGAAGGGAAGCGCGAACGCGTCCGCCACCCGGAATGCGACGCGTTCACCAAGCGCCGAGCAACGACTCCGTGCCAATCCCAAGTGCCTCTCGATCAGGTCCACGCCGGTGAGCGCCGCCCCCGGGTAGAGCTCCGCGAGACGTGCGGTGATCTCCCCTGTTCCGCACCCGACGTTGAGGATTCGGACGTCGTCCGCCAGGCCGTAGCTGCGAAAGATCGGTGACTCCTGCGGCCAGATCGCCTCCGCCTGGTGCGCAAGGTTGCGCACCATCGATGCGTCCGCCATTTGGCGGTGCTGCGGGTTGTTGGAGTGCTCGTCCACGCGCCTTCCACCTTCCGAACCGCGCCATGGTGCCACCGATGGGCCGGATTTGCCTCGGGCGGCCGGAGGGCATTAGCTTCCGGTACGGGACCGTCTCATGGGAGGGCAGCGCATTGCCTTGTGCCTTCGAGCCTGCGCGGGAGCATGACCCCTACCTCGCGTTCGCGAGCATCGACGGCCGTCACCCTTACCGCGATGCGGTTCCCGGCGGCTACGTCGACTACCGGGCGCGACGACGGCGAGACGGCGAGGTCGCCTTCTTCAACTACGGCCTGGCTCGCGAGATGGGGTTGATCCCGGCCGGGCACCCGGACCGGATGCTCAAGGGGTTGCGCGCGGCGATTCTCGACGCGTTCGCTCTCGTGATCGTCAACGAATACGACTTGGCTCACGGCGTTCGCGTTCCGGCCCGCGACCTCCTCCCCCACCCGTACATGGCGACCCGTTACCTGCAGCTCCAGCACCCCGGTCGCCGCGGCAAGACCTCGGGGGACGGGCGCAGCGTGTGGAACGGAACGTGCCGCCACGCCGGCGTGAGCTGGGACATCTCGAGCTGCGGTACGGGGGTCACCCGCCTGTGTCCGGCCACAGCAGAATCGCAGCGCTACTACAAGACGGGTAGCCGGACCGCGTCGTACGGCTGCGGCACCGCATCGGTCGAGGAGGGCCTGGCCGCCGCGGTGATGAGCGAGGTCCTCCACAGGAACGGGATCTTGACCGAGCGCGTCCTCGCCGTGATCGCGCTGCCCGGCGGCTTCGCGGTCAACGTCCGCGCGGCACGGAACCTCCTTCGTCCCTCGCACTTGTTCGCCCCGTTGAAGCAGAACGATCTCGCGCGCCTGAAATCCGCGGTCGATTACGCGATTGCGCGGGAACGGCGAAACGGCAGGCTGGCGCCGACGCGGACGGCCGCCGACGGGTACCGCGCGTTCGCCGAGGCCGCGGCGCGCGCGTTCGGCCGCTCCGCCGCGATCTTCGAGCGCGAGTACGTGTTCTGTTGGCTCGACTGGGACGGGGACAACGTTCTCCTCGACGGGTCTATCGTGGACTACGGCTCGGTTCGACAGTTCGGGCTCTACCACCGCGAATACCGATTCGACGACGGGCCGCGCTGGTCCACCACGATTCCCGAGCAGAAGGCGAAGGCGCGCGCCATCGTCCGGTGTTTTGCGCAGATCGCGCACGCTCTGATCGCAGGCCGCCTGGCGCCTCTGTCGAAGTTCGCGCACGACCCATTGCTCGACGTCTTCAACGCCTCGTTCGTCGAGACGAGAGACCGCCTGTTGTTGCGACACGCGGGGTTCGACCCCGAATCGGAAGATCTCCTACTCGCACGCGCCCGGCCCCTCGTGAAGAGCTTCGATCGCGCCCATCGCTGGTTCGAGACCGCACGCTCGGCCCGGGGCCGAGTTCCGGTCCCGGACGGCATCACCTGGGACGCGATCTACTCGACGCGCGACCTGCTGCGCGAGCTGTCGCGGATCTACGCCCGGGATCCGCGGCCCTTGCCGTCCGAGTCCGTCCTCGAAATGGCCGCGTCGTCCTACGCGTCGCGTGCGGACCGACGTCCAACCCCGGCGAGACGCCGCCGCGCGCGCGAGTTCCAGTCGGCTTATCTGGCGCTCGCGCGGCGCGCGGCCCGCCTCACGGGCCACCCGATGCGTGCCGTCCTCGCCGATCTCGCGGCGCGCTCCGCGACGATCAACGCGTACGTTCGCATCACGGGGGACGCCGTGACGCACGCGGCCGCACGCCTCGCGCGGGCCCGCAAGACGCTGGGTCCCGACGGTCTCTTCGAAGTGGTTGACCGTTTCGCGCGCCGCCAAGCCAAGACGCCGGACGCCCGCGGCGACCCGCCGCGCCGCGCCAATGCGAAACGTGTGTTCGACGAGCTGTTCGCCCTCGCGATCAAGAGCCGAGACGGCTTGTAGCAGGTCCGTTACGATGGACCCGGTATGCTCTACTTCGGCTACGGCTCCAACCTCTGCGCGATCGACCTCTCCTCCTGGTGCCGCGAGCGCGGCCTCGAACCTGTCCGTCTCGTCCGCACGGGCCCCGGCTTCCTCCCCGACCGGCGGCTGGCCTTCACGCATCGATCGACGACAAGGAACGGCGGCGTGCTCGATATCCCGCAGGTGCGAGGCGCTGCCGTCGCGGGCGTGCTGTTTCACCTTCCCTCGGACGAGGCGATCGCGGCGCTCGACCGCAAGGAAAGCGAAGGGCACGCCTACGGGCGGATCGAGACGGTGGCGTTGACCGAGGACGGCGCCGAGGTGCCGACGTTCACCTATGAAGTCGTTCCCACGCGTCGCGAGCCGTTCGTCCCCCCTGCGCCAGCCTACCTGGCGGCGGTGCGCCGCGGCTACGAGAGTCACGGGCTTGCGGCCCTGCCTTTGGACGCGGCCGCGCGTGGCCTACCGCACGCCGGCCCGATCCCCGGCGTGTTCGTCTACGGCACGCTGCGGCGTGGCGAGGAGCGTCACCCCGTGCTCGCGCGTCACGGCGCGACCGGTGGGGCGGCGGCCGTGACAGCCGGCACGCTCCTCGATCTCGGCCCCTACCCCGGGCTCGTCGTCGATGGGCCGAAATCGTCCGTCGCCGGCGAGCTCTACGTCGCGCCCGATCCAGGAGCTCTGTTCGCGGAGCTCGACGAGATCGAGACGTTCTGCGGGTTCGGTGTCGCGGGCTCGCTGTACCGCCGGGCCATCGTGCGCGTTACGGAATCGAATTTTGGCTCGACGCTCGCCTGGACCTATGTTTACGCCGGAGCCCGGGACGGATCCCGCGTGATCGCCTCGGGTGACTGGCGCACGCGCCGGAAGGCTTGACACGGATCCGAGGATCGGACCAGAATCGCCGAGCATCGTTCTGGTCCTACCGATCAACAAAGGAGTCGTCATGAAGTGCCGAACGCTCGCTCGGGGAACGATCCGCAGGTCGCTGGCCCTTATCATCGGCCTCGTTCTCGCCTTGGGCGGCGCTCCCGGAGTGTTCGCGCAGGACTCCACGGCGACCATCGCGGGGGTGATCCTCGATCCCGCGGGCCGGCCGGCCTTTGGCTTCAAAGTCCTCTTGCACGACGTCGCGAGCAACACGCAGTACATGAGCGCCCCGACCGACACCGCCGGGAACTACACGGTGCAGGTGCCGCTGGGAGGCCGCTACAAGCTCGATCAGGTCATCGCAGACGACGGCGTCACGAGACTCCCGGTGCAAGACGTTGCTCCCGTCAGCGTGCTCACGGCCGGAACGACCCGCTTGAACGTGCGCTTCACGAGCGCCGCCCCGGCGACGACGCAAACTGCCGCCGCGACGCCTGCAAGCGACGAGAAAGAAAACAAGAAGAAGAGCGCGGTCCCCTGGTACAAACGTCCCGGACCGATCGTCGGGATGGTCCTGGGAGCCGGTGCGATC
This sequence comes from uncultured Acidobacteriota bacterium, assembly GCA_964619965.1. GTDB lineage: Bacteria > Acidobacteriota > Polarisedimenticolia > Polarisedimenticolales > DASRJG01 > DASRJG01. The sequence continues at coordinate 17,652 of CAZUGP010000056.1, read as the reverse complement.
GCCGCCATCGCTTTGAGCGCCGGGGGCAGCAGCGACAACGTCGCGTCGCAGTCGACACCGTAGCCCCCGTTCGTCTCAAGGACTCATGCCTCTGCGTCTTTCGATCGTAAGACGCGCCAGGTCGGCTGCGGAGAGTCTGCTCGCAGGCTCGCTCCTCGGACTGGCGCGGTGGCTCCCGCGACGCTGGCTCTTGGCGCTGGGCGCCGCAACCGGAGAGTTGGCGTATCGATTCGACCGCAAACATACGCGAGTCGCGCTGACCAACCTGAAATCCGCATTCGGCGACGCGCTGTCGCCTTCCGACCGGCGCCGCATCGCGCGGGCCTGCTGGCGCCACTACGGCCGCATCACCGCCGATGCCGCGGCGTTCCACCGCCTCCGTCCCGAAGACATCGGGACGCGGATCCGCTACGAAGGGCTCGAGGAGCTGCGCGCCGCTCACGCCGAGGGGAAAGGAGTGCTGCTGATCTCCGGGCACTTCGGCCACTGGGAGCTGACGGCGTATATGCAGGGATTCCTGGGCTGTCCGCTCCTCATGATCACCAAGCCGATGGACAACCCGCGCGTCGAGGCGATGCTGGCGGGCCTTCGATCCGGCTCCGGGAACGAGATCGTCCCAAAGGGCGACGCGGTGCGGGCCTCCCTCCGGGCGCTTTCACGCGGGATCGGCGTCGCCGTGATGATCGATCAGGACGCCCGGGGCTCCGGGATCTTCGTCCCCTTCTTCGGGCGGCCCGCGTCGGCCATCCCCACCGTCGGCACGATGCACCTGCGGACTGGAGCCGCCGTCGTCTTTACGTGCTCCTACCCGGAGGCCGGCGGGGGATGGCGGATCGTCTACGAGAGACTGAAGTTCCCAGGGCTCACCGGCGAGAGGGAACGTGACGTTTTGCGCATCACCCGTGAGACGACCGCGCTCCTCGAAGCCCGCATTCGCGAACGGCCCGAGCTGTGGCTCTGGATGCACCGGCGATGGAAGACGCCACCGCCCCCGCACGCCGCGTAGCGGGAGAGCTGACCGCATCGTACACTTGCCTCGGAACGCACGGTTCGCCCATCGAAGGACACGCCATGGAGTCCGTCGAGCCCGCGGCGGTACCCGCCGGCCCCGGGGCACAGCGGCTGCTCACGCGTCGCGTGCGCGCGATGTTCCGCGTCTACCCGAAGGCGCTCATGGGCGACGTGGAGGCGGTGCACGATTTGCGCGTGGCCGCGCGGCGACTGCGCGCGGCGCTGGTTCTTCTCACAGAAAGGCCGGCGGGACGGCGCGCTCGCCGTGCCGACCGGGCGCTGGGCGATCTCGCGAGGGCGGCAGGCCGCGGGCGCGACCTCGATGTGGGGGTTGCGATTCTCGAGGCGCTGCCGGCCGGCGTGTCCGAGGCGAACGAGAGGCTCCGCCGCGCCCTGCGCGCTTCGCGGTCCCGCGCTCGCGTCCAGTCGCGCGAGGCGCTTCTCGATCTCGACGTGGCCCGCCTCCGCCGCGACCTTCGCGCCTTGGTTTCGTCAACACGAGTCGATCGGGGCATCCTCGCGGAGCGCCTCGCGGCGCTACGACAACGGGAGGAAGAGATCGTCGGCCGAGAGCTCGCCCCGGGCCGCGCTCGCCCCCGTCCCGACCAGCTGCACAAGGCGCGCCGCGCCGCGCGGCGCCTGCGCTACGCCGCCGAGATCGAAGACCTCTTCGACGGTGTCGATTCGGGTGCCGCGGACCGCTGGCGCACGATGCAGACCCGCCTCGGCGAGATCCAAGACCGACACGTGCTGGATAACTGGCTTTCGTCCCGCGAGCGGCGCGCTACCGCGCGACGGGATCTCGCGCTCGCGGGCGCAACGGCTCGCGCCCGTTCGCGCGTGGCGAAAGACGCCGCGCGCCGTACGCGTGAATTCCTCGCTCTGCCAGTGCCGCCGGCCGCGAGAACGCCCGTCTAGCGGACGACCGTGGTGTAGCGCCGCACCGATTCCCCTTCCCTCGCATCCAAGCCGACGCAATCGCCTACCGATTCCGCAACGCGCGAGAGTTCGGTCGACGTCCCAGGCGGCGCGTGTTTGGGATCGGCAAAAAAAGCCTTGGCGGCATCGACGCGGGCGGACGAGCAACCGTAGGCAAAGTACGGCATGTACACCATGAAATCGGACGGTAGTCGCGCCGCAATCTCGTCGTAGCGCGCGGTCATCCAGGCGAACGCCTTGGCCTGCTGCGCGGGAACCGCTCCCATCGTGCGGGGGATCACCATGATCTCTTGGGGGCGGAGCGGTCCCTTGAACACGTAATCGAGCGCGCGATCGGCGAGCGCCGGATCGCGGAAGTTCCCGAGCGCCGACAGGAAGCGCCGTCTTTCGGTGGGAACCTGCGCCGCCTCGAACCGTCTGCAGTAGAGGTCGAACAGTGCGGCGTCGCCGCGGATCGCGGACAACCGGATGGCTGTGTCGGCAAGAGAGGGGTCGACCGAACCGACGTCGTCGACGTACGCCCCCGCGAGGCCCTCGATCATGGACAAGACGCTCTCGTCGCGCCCCGCATCCCCTAGCGCTTCGAGCAACCTCGGCCGCAGGACCGTGACCGTCTCGGGCTCGCCGTCCCGCTTCCCCGCACCGAATCGTTGAAGGGCAGGCTCCATCGTGCGGCGCACGAACGGTGCGAACGCGGCCTCGCGCCCCTGGGCGAAAAACGTTTCCCTCATGTTCTCGAGCGCCGTCAACACGCCGCCGACGACCTCCGGATCGGGATCGGAGGCGAACGACTCGATCACCCGGACATAGTCGTCGCCGCGCAGTTCTCCCGCGCTGAGCAAGGCCGACGCGTTGCCGAGGAATCCGAGACGCTCCCGCGTGTCGAGCAGCTGCCCCGCTTCGGAGGCGATGCGGGTGAACACGGCCGGCGGAACGGACCAACGGTAGTAACCCGCCTCGTCGGCGTTCGGGTGGATCCAGGACGGTGTCGCCTTGGTCTCCAGCGCGACGACCTGTGCGGGTTTCGTCAAGAGCACACGCTGGGTCTTGGTTCCGGATCCTTCCGGGTAGCGCAGCGTAACCGGGATCTGCCAGAGCTGGGAGCGGGGAGCCTTGGCGCCGGCGTTGAGGAAGCGGGACTGTCTCAGCTGGACGCGGCCACCGGGAAGCGGCTCCAAAGTCACCAGGGGAACTCCCGGCTGATCGAGGAACGAGGAGAGCGCCGCTTTGACGTCCTTCCGCGACGCCTTCCCAAGCGCATTCCAGAGATCGTCGGCGGTCGCGTTCGCGTCGGCATGGGCTTTCAGATAGGCGAGCACGCCCGACCGGAATGCCGGTGCGCCGATCCAGGCCTCGACCATGTGCAGAACCGCCGAGCCTTTCGAATAGGCGAGCGCGTCGGCCGATTGGAGCAGCGAGTCCATCGACACGACCGGCTGACGCATGGCGCGCGTTGTCAGCTGGCTGTCGAGTCCCATCACGCGCTGCGCCGACTTCAATTGGTCGACCGGTGCGTTGAACTCGGGGAAGACTTCGGCGGTGATCTTGTCCCCCATCCACGAGGCGAACGACTCGTTCAACCAGAGGTCGTCCCACCAAGCCATCGTGACTAGATCGCCGAACCACATGTGCGCGATCTCGTGCGCGGTGATGACGGCGAGGTCTTCGCGGGCCTCGTCGTCGACCGTTGCGGGATCGAGCAGGAGAAGACGGTCCACGAAGGTGATCGCCCCCGGGTTCTCCATCGCGCCGTACCAGTATTCGGGAACGGCGAGGAGGTCGAGCTTCTCGTAGGGGTGCCGGCTTCCGAAGTATCGCTCGAGCGCGGCGAGGATCCGCGGGGTCATCGCGACCGCCTGCCCCGCCAAGGCCGACTGTCCCTTCGTCATGACCACGCGCGCCGGGACGGAAGTTCCTGGGATCGTGACGAACTCGAACGGCCCTGCCGCGATCGCGAGGAGATACGATGGAAGCGGCCGCGTCGTCTTGAAGATGGTCGTGCGCTTCCCGCCGTTTTCGACAACGCTCTCTTCCGAGGTGTTCGCGATGGCGGCGTCGGCGACCGGGACCGTCAACGTCACGCGATACGGGATCTTGAACCCCGGTTCGTCCCAGCACGGGAACGCCTCGCGTGCTTCGACGGCCTCGAACTGCGTGAAGGCGTACCACGTGCCTCCGACCTGGAGCCGGTAGAGACCCTTGGCCTGCGTGTCGAAGTCGTTGTGGAAGACGACGCGCAACGTGTAGCGACCCTTCGCAATCTCGCCGTCCGCCGCGACCTCGACCTGGCCGTCGGCGAAAGGCGACGCCGCGAGACGGATCGGCTTCGCCGCGCTCCCCTGACGACCGAGCGTGAGCTCGAGTAGCTCGATCGATTCGGCATGGAAGCGGAACGAGCGTAGCGATTTCTTGACGTCGAGGACGATTTCGACCGATCCTGTGTACTCGGGCATCCGCGGGTCGAGCTCGAGCTCGATCGCCTGGGAGACGGGCACGACGTCGCGGCCAAGCCGGCCGATGGGGGCCGGGGCGCCGTCTACGGCTCCGCTCGAAGCGAAGGCAACCGCCACCGCGGAGACGAAGGCGAACATCTTCGGATTGGTCACGAGGCCCCCTCCAAATCCAGCGACGTTCCGGCCGGGCAATCCTCGCACGCTACACCCGGTCTGCGCAGCGTTCAACGGGGCTTGCGGCGGAAGCTACGATCCTCGAGTCGACGAAAGGGCACCGCTTGAGACTGCTCGGCAACACGAAATCGCTCCTGCTCACCGGTCTGGCGGACGTCCGCTCCGCCGTTTCCGAGGAATCGCGCCGCCCCGGGGATCGTTTTGGCCTGATCTTGATGGTCGTTTCGGCGGCCTGCTTCGCTCTGATGGCGGCGATCGCGAAGAAGATGCTCCCCGACACGCCGACCCAGGTGGTCGTTCTGTCGCGAGGCGTCTTGATGACGGCGACGTTTCTGATTCTCGCCCGCAGGCAGGGCGTTCCGATCATGGGAAGCAATCCGCCGATGCTCCTGCTGCGCGGTCTGTTGGGCTACGGCGCCCTCTCTTGCTATTTCTGGTCGGTGCAGCACCTCCCGTTGGGCGACGCCGTGCTCCTCCAGTACAGCCACCCGATCTTCGTGGCGGCAATCGCACCGTTCTTCCTCCGCGAGGTCACAGGGCGCTGGCACTGGCCGCTCGTTCTCGCCGCGCTGTGCGGTGTGGCGTTGATCGTCGGCCCCGCCGGCACCTTGCGTGGGCCGGCGTTGGTCGGGCTTGCGGGCTCGATGCTCTCCGGGCTCGCGTACGTGGCGGTGCGCACGCTCTCGAAAACCGAGCACACGTTGACCATCCTCGTGTGGTTTCCGCTCGCGACGATCCCTCTTGCGCTCGTCGCGACGATGCACGCTGGATCGGCCGCCCTCCCGCGTAGCGGCGCCGAGGTGGCTGGGCATTTTCTGATCTACGCGTCGGCCCTCTTCGGTCAGGTCACGCTCACGCAAGGACTGGCGCGGGCCGGGGCCGCACGGGCAACCGCCGTCACCATGACCGGCCCCGTGTTTGGGTTGTTTTTTGGCTGGCTTCTCTTGGGGACGGCGCCGAGGCCGGCATCGATCGCCGGCACCTTCGTCGTCATCGCGGCGGTCATCCTGCTGGCCCGACGGGGCACCTTGACGGGGCGTTGATCGTGCCGGCGACCGCGAGCTGACGGCACGAGCGGCCCCGGCCACTCCCCGGTCAGACGTCGGAAACGTAAGAAAATCGATGTTTCTCTCAAATCGAGCTGCCGCGCGGGGGCATGATCGCAACCGGCACGCCGATGACAATTCTTTCGGGTTGATTCACGCCGGGGACGGCGCCGGCGAGTCAGCGGAGTAAACTGCGCTCGGAATCAGGGGGCCACCGAAGTGTCCAATTCGATGGAACCGACAGCGCAAAAATCGTTTCCCCGAAGCGCCGCGTGCCTTCCGGAGATCTTCGCTTTCATGGATCGCTTCTTCGAGCGCGCCGGTGTCGGCGAAGAACACCGAATGCCGATGCACTTCGCGGTCGAAGAGTTGTATACGAACTTGGTCAAGTACAGCCGCGGCGGCACGCGGGACATCATGCTCGACCTCAAACGTGAGACTACTCGGCTCGTCGTCAGCCTGACCGATTTCGGCGTCGAGCGATTCGACATTCGAGACGTTCCGGACGTTAACGTGAATCTGGGACTGAAGGACCGCACACCGGGAGGCCTCGGCATTCACCTCCTGAAGCGCATGGTCGACCATGTCGGGTACGAGTACGTCGACGGCCGTAGCACGACCACGTTCGTCAGGGAACTGGAGTAAAGGGGATGCTCGAGATCAGGGTCGGGGAGAAGGGCGAGATCGTGCTGGCCGGACGCTTCGACGCGTCCCAGGCCGTCAAGGCGGAGACTTTCATGGCCGCGTTGACCGAGTCCCGGGTCGTTGATCTGGGGGATCTTCAGTACATCTCCAGCCTCGGCTTGGGGGTCCTCCTGGCGACCCAGAAACGCCTGATGGGCTCTGGACACGCCATCAAATTGGTCAATGTTCGCGGACATGTCCGCGAGGTGCTCCACTACTCCGGCTTCGAGCGGATCTTCGAGATCGTCCTGGCGCCCCAACCGTGAGCGCCGGCCAACCTTTCGGACCCCCGCGTGTACTTATGACGAGTGAACCGGACGACAACGAGCTGGTTCAGAGGTGCCGTGGTGGCGACGAACACGCTTTCGAGGTCTTGCTGCTCCGCTACCAGGGGCCGGTTTTCAACGCCGTCTTGCGGATGGTGCGGAACTGGGACGACGCAAGCGACCTTACGCAGACGGCTTTTCTCAAGGCTTACGAGCAGATCGAGAACTTCGACTCCCGCCACAAGTTCTTCAGCTGGCTCTACAGGATCGCCATCAACGAGGCGATCAATCACGTCAAGCGACGCGGCCGGCTCGAGCCGCTTGACGGTGAGTGGGCGTCAGAGGCGCGCAATCCGGAGGATTCATTGGTCGGATCGGACCTCAGCCTCCAAGTACAGGACGCTTTGATGAGCATTTCTTCCGACTACCGAGCGGTCCTCATCCTTCGGCACTTCGAAGGCTGCTCGTACGACGAGATCGCATCCATCGTGGGAGTTCCGGAAAAAACAGTGAAATCGAGGCTTTTCAGCGCAAGGCGCCAGCTCAGAGAGCTGTTGGAAGCAAGAGGCATACTGCCATGAACATTCATCCAGAGATTCTCGAATTAATCCATGCCGAGATCGACGGGGTGGCCACCGAGGCCCAGCAGGTCCGGCTGCGAGACGCAATCTCCCGCGACACAGCGGTCCGCGACGAGTACCGCCGCGTTCGGGGCCTCTGCGATGTCCTCGCTCAGGTCGAGCCCGCGGAGCCCCCGGCGCAGCTCGCACAGAATGTTATGCGCGCCGTCCGCACCCAGCGGGGCAACGCGCACGGCGGGCTCGCGACCCGCGCTCGCTCCTTTTGGCCGGGGGGGAGTGTGGCTTTTCGCTACGCTTACGCTGTCGCCGCGGGTGCGGTGATCGGGATTCTGGGCCTCCACTTGGTCGTCGGCGGGAGCCTCTTCAGCCCCGCCGTCTCCGAGCGGGACGCCACGGCGACCATCGCACCGTACCCCGGGGCAAGCCGGCTCGACCTCGCGCCGGCCGGTATCCGGGGATTTGCTACCCTGAGGCCGACGACGTCTGGGACCGCGATCGGGCTCGATCTGAGTTCCGCGGAACCGGTCGAGTTCGTGCTGCGGTACGATCCCGCCAAAGACGGCGGTCGTGTCGACGTCCTGATCGTGCGCGGGGGGGAAGCGACCGAGGCCGGTTCGCTCCGTCTTTCGCGCAAGAATTGATCGGATCACCCGCCGAAGAAGGGCACCAACCTTTCGACGGCTCGATTGTAGGTCCTAACGAACACGATTTCAGAAAGCCTACGGGCGGAGGAGATGGCCATGGCAGTACAGAACTCGACAAGGAAGTGGATGTTCATCGGGGGTGGCGTGATAGCGGCCGCCGCGTTGGTGGTGTTCTTCCAGAACTATCCCCCTCCGACCAAGGACGCCTCGGGAACGATCGGTGCCGCGCAGCGTTACCACGCTCCGCAGATCACCGGGGACGACGTGAAGCTCGATCAGACCGAGCTCACGACGTGGATTCAGAGCGACACATTCGATCGAATCGTCAAGGATCCTGAGGCTCGACGGCTCTTCGCCAACGCCGCCGTGCAGCAGATGATCGCCAACAGCGCGGCCGGTGCGATCACAGCCAACGACGCCACCATCGGCGGCAAGGGCGATGATGGCCTGAAGCGCTCGTACACCCAACTCGCCAGCGACCTCGGCAGGACGATCACTTCCAACGACCTCGGCAAGACCATCCTCGCCAGCGACCTCGGCAAGACCATCCTCGCCAGCGACCTCGGCAAAACGATTACGGCCAACGACCTCGGCAAGACCATCCTCGCCAGCGACCTCGGTAAGACCATTCTCGCCAGCGACCTCGGTAAGACGTTCACAGCCAACGATCTCGGCAAGACCATCCTCGCGAGCGACCTCAGCAAGACGGTCACCTCCAACGACCTTGGCCACGCCATGCTCGCGAGCGACCTGGGTAAGACGATCACCTCCAACGATCTCGGCAAGATGCTCACCGCCAACGATCTCGGCAGGACGATCACCTCCAACGACCTCGGCAAGACGTTCACTGCCAACGACCTCGGCAAGATGCTGACCGCCAACGACCTCGGCAAGATGCTGACCGCCAACGATCTCGGCAAGACGATCACCGCCAACGACCTCGGCAAGATGCTGACCGCCAACGACCTCGGCAAGACGGTCACCTCGAACGACCTCGGCAAGATGCTGACCGCCAACGATCTCGGCAAGATGCTGACGGCGAATGACCTCAGCAAGACGATCACCTCCAACGACCTCGGCAAGATGCTGACCGCGAATGACCTCAGCAAGACGTTCACTGCCAACGATCTCGGCAAGATGCTGACGGCGAATGACCTCAGCAGAACGTTCACTGCCAACGATCTCGGCAAGATGCTGACCGCCAACGACCTCGGCAAGACGTTTACCGCCAACGACCTCGCTGCCATGAACAGCGCGCTCGCGAACGGCACCATCCAGAAAGCGATGGAAAACCCGGCCTTTTGCGAGGCCCTATCGAAGACCGCACTGCGCGAGGGGCTTGTGAATGAGTTGACTCGGCTCGATTCCACGCATCGTGCCGACTGACCCGAAACCCAGGTAGAATCCGCTTCCGTTGACGACGGAGGCGCGTCGATCGAACGACGCGCCTCCGTCGTTGTGTTTACGTGGGGAGGGGGAGCGTGCTCGACCGGGCGTCGCGGGGGATTGCGGCCGGTCTCTTGGTTTGGGTCATCGCCTCGGGCGCCACCGCGCAATTCTCGGCCGTCGAGACGAACGAACTCCGGCTGCTTTACCTCGACCCATTCCAGACCTACCTCGTCTCCCACGTCGGCCGGTGTTTCACGAACTCCCTCAGCTTCGAGCACGCCCTGCTCGGCTACACCCCCTCGCAGAAGATCACGGTCTTGCTGAACGACTTTTCCGACACGGGAAACGCCAGCGCGAGCGCGGTACCGCGGAACTTCTTGTCGGTCCAGATTTCACCGATTTCTGCGGCCTACGAGGCCATCTCCCCGAACGAGCGGTTCAACTGGATCATGAACCACGAGTTGGTCCACATCGCGACGGTCGACGAGGCGGCCCGACCCGACCGGCGTGCGCGCGCCTTCTTCGGGGGAAAGGTGCTGCCCAACAACGAAGACCCCGAGTCGATTCTCTATTTCTATCTCACCGCACCGCGGACCTCGGCGCCCGCTTGGTACATGGAGGGGATCGCCGTCTTCATCGAGACCTGGATGGCCGGCGGGCAGGGACGCGCGCAGGGACCCTACGATGAGATGGTGTTCCGGTCGATGGTCCGGGACGGGAGCCGGTTCTACGACCCTCTCGGGCTGGTCTCGCAGGGGATCAAGATCGACTTCCAGGTCGGGGTGAACTCGTACCTCTACGGCGCGCGGTTCATGACGTACCTCGGATACCGCTATTCTCCGGAAGACGTGATCCGTTGGGTATCCCGCCACGACGGCAGCAAGGCGTACTACACGAAGAACTTCGAAGCGGTCTTCGGACTGCCGCTCGTCAAGGCCTGGGCCGACTGGATCGCATTCGAGAAGGAGTTCCAAAGCGCCAACCTCGAGGCCATCCGCAAGTACCCGACGACCCCCTACAAGGACCTCTCGCCGAAGGCGCTCGGATCGGTCTCACGCGCGTTCGTCGACGCCGACGCGCGGAAAATCTACGTCGGCTTCAACTACCCGGGCCTGGTCGCGCACATCGGTTCGATCTCGATGGACGACGGGACGATCGATCCGATCGCGGAGGTGAAGGGCCCCGTAATGTTCACCGTCACCTCGCTCGCATGGGACCCGGCGGGGCACATGCTGTACTACACTGCGGACAATACCGACAGACGAGACGTCCGATCGCTCGATCCGTCCACCGGCGAGACGAAGACCCTGCTGAAGGACGCGCGGATCGGCGATCTGGTGTTCGACCGCGCCGACCGGTCGCTGTGGGGGCTCCGCCATTTCAATGGACGCGTGACGTTGGCGCAGATCCCCTACCCCTACAAGGACTGGAAGCAAGTCTTCACCTGGCCTTACGAGCAGGTGCCCTACGACCTGGACATCTCTCCGGACGGGACGCTCCTCTCCGCATCGGTCGGCGGCATCGACGGGCTGCACGCCGTCCACGTGATGAAAACCCAAGACCTGCTCGGGGGAACTGTCGAGCCTATCGCGACATTCGACTTCGGGCTCGCGATTCCGTCGAACTTCACCTTCTCCGCCGACGGCAGGTTCCTGTACGGAAGCACTTACTACACAGGTGTCTCCAACATCGTCCGCTACGAGCTCGAGACGGGGAAGAAGGAGTGGCTCTCCAACGCCGAGACCGGGTTCTTTCACCCCATCCCGGGCGACGACGGTTCGATGGTCGTCTTCCGCTATTCGGGAGAGGGGTTCGTGCCGGCGACGATCGACCCCCGGCCGCTGGAAGACGTCAGCCCGATCCTCTCCCTTGGTGCCCAGCTCGCCGAGAAGCACCCGGTCGTCAAGGACTGGAACGTCGGATCGCCGGTGAAGATCCCGATCAACGATTTGGTGGTCTACCGGGGTCGATACGACTCCTTCAAGAGCGTACGGTCCGAGTCGTTCTACCCGATTCTCGAGGGGTACAAGGACTCCCCGGCGATCGGCATGCGCTTCAACTTCGTCGACCCGCTCGAGTTGAGTCGCATCACCCTCAATACCAGCTACTCGCCGGACACGAAGCTACCCGGGAGCGAGCGGCTCCACCTTCATCTCCAGTACCGCCGCGCCGAGCTGCGGTTGGCCTCGGCGTGGAAGGTGGACGCGAAGTGGAACGGCGCCGACTTCTACGACCTTTTCGGTCCGACGAAGGTTAGCCGCAAGGGGTACTCGCTGCGCGCGGCGTGGGAAAACACGCTCTTTGACGACTCTCCGCGCAGGGTGACCATGACGACGGACGCCGCGTACTACGGCGGCCTCGACACGCTCCCCTACTACCAAAACATCGCGTCGCCCGCGAACAGGCTCGCCACCGCCTTCGTCAAGTTCCATTTCGAGAACGTGCGCTCTTCGTTGGGGGGGGTGGACGGAGAGAAGGGGCAGCTCGCGGAGCTCTACCTCAGCGAGACGTATACGCCAGGCTCGACCTGCACCGCGCCCAGCGGGGTCTGCACTGTCGCCGAAGCACCGCCGGGGGGGTTCTACCCGCAGGTTCTGGCGACCTACGACGTCGGCTTCCAGCTCCCGCTCACGCATTCGTCGATCTGGCTGCGCTCCGGCGCCGGTGCTGGTGTCGGCGACCCGCTGAACCCGTACGCTCAATTCTACTTTGGCGGCTTCGGCAACAACTGGGTCGATCGCGGTGAGGTTCATCGCTATCGACAGTTCTACGCTTTCCCAGGTCTCGAGCTGAACGAGCTCGGCGGCCGCACGTTCGCGAAATCGATCCTGGAATGGAACTTGCCGCCGATTCGCTTCAGCCGGTTCGGAGGCCCCGGCTTCTACGCCAACTGGGCGAGGACGTCACTGTTCGTCTCGGGCCTGAGCACGGATTTCGACCACTCGGCGACGCATCGGTCGGTGGGCAACGCCGGGGCGCAGGTCGACTTCCGCTTCACCATGCTGTCCCGGCTGGACACGACGCTGACGTTCGGTTACGCGGCCGCGTTCGAGCACGGCTTCGCAACACGGCGCGAGGCGATCATCTCCCTCAAGGTGATGCAGTGACCTTTGCGGTCGGACTGTTGCCCGTCCTCCTGTTTCTGCTCGCTCTCATCTACCTCGACAGCTACAAACTCGTGCGGCCGCGTTGGGTTGCGGGCACCCTCGCGGTGGGCTGCGTTCTCGCCGGGGTGTGCTGGTTGGTCAACGCCCGGTTCCAGGCGTCGATCAACCTCTCGGAGATGTCCTATTCGAGGTACATCGCCCCGCTGGTCGAGGAAACCGCCAAGGCGCTCGCCATCGTTTGGCTCGTCCGTGCGAACCGCATCGGATTCCTCGTGGACGCGGCCATCTACGGGTTCGCGATCGGCACGGGCTTCGCGGTCGTCGAGAACATCTGCTACTGGTACTCGCCCCACGCGAATCCGTTGCTCTCCCTCTGGATCGTGCGGGGGTTCGGAACCGCCGTCATGCACGGCGGCGCGACGGCAATCTTCGGAATCGCGGGAAAGACGCTTGCGGAGCGTCGCGGGCTTCGGGGCGGAACCGGCTGGGCGATCGCGCTCGGGCTGGCAATCCTGATCCACTCGGCGTTCAACCATTTCTTCCTGTCGCCCCTGTACTCGACGGCGTTTATCCTGATCGTGCTGCCCCCGCTGATCTTTGTCGTGTTCCAGAGGGGCGAGAAGGCGCTCGAGGACTGGTTGAGCGTCGGATTCGATGCCGACACCGAAGTGCTGGAGATGATCCTCTCCGGGAAACTATCGCAGTCCCACGTTGGGACCTACCTGCGATCTCTCAAGGAGCGGTTCAGCGGCGAGATCGTCGTCGACATGCTCTGCTTTCTGCGACTGCACCTCGAGCTGTCGCTGCGCGCCAAGGGATTGCTCATGATGCGCGAGGCGGGATTCTCGGTCGAACTCGACGCCAACGACAAGGCCAGTCTCGACGAGTTGGACTTTTTGGAGCACAGCATCGGCACCACCGGAAAACTCGCGATGGCGCCGTTCCTGCGAACGAGCGCCCGCGACCTCTGGCAGATCTACATGATGCGGGACGAGGCCGCGCGCTCGGGAAACCGCTGACGCGTCAGAAGTCGCCGACGCCACGGCCGCTCGCACCCGCTGCGCCAATTCGGAATCGAAGCCCATGGCGCGCTCGAAGCGCTCCGCTGCCGCGGCCGCAAACGCGGGCGCTGCGTATCCCATGAAGGCCGCGACATCGCGAAGCCGGTGGCCGCCTTGCGCCCGCGCTGCGTGAACGAGCGCGCCGCGCGCGAGCGCGGCGACCGGCCCGCCGGCACGGACCGAGCGCAGGACCTGCGCGGAAACGCCGAATGCGCCCTGCACGGCCCGCGATAGGCGAAGCAGAGACGCTCCTCCCAACGCTGAAGCAGGCCGCCGTGCCCGAAGCGCGAGGACCGGCTCGATTCGCCATGCGAGGTCCTCGGCGGTAGAACCCGAGCCAAAGAGCGCGGACCAGCGAGGACGGCCGTCGCCGTCGCGGGTGCCAGGGTCCATTCCGGCGTAGACGTAGGCGCGATGACGGTGGCGAGCGCCGATGGTGCCGAAACGACCGAGCACCGCGTCGGTCAGGATCCAACGTGGTGCGGTGAGATCGCCGAGGTAGGCTCTGAAGCTCGAGTAGGGCCAGTGCTCGGGGCACCACACGAGACCGGCATCGACCGGGTTGAGGTGGATGTAACGGCTCACGCTCAGGAGGTGCCGCCCGAATGTCACCGGGACGGCGCGCGGCGCCGCGGCTCCCTCGAAGCCGGACTTCGACTCCAGATGCTCGAGGGCCCGGCGCAGCGGGGCGGGCTCGGCGCGCATGAGCACGTGGTAATGCCTCGGGAGGAGGCAGTAGGCGTGCAAATCGACCGGGAACGCGAGACAGATCTCGCCGACTACCGTCAGGAACGAGCTCGCCGAGGCATGGTTGCGTGGCCACGCCACGCCATTTCCGACACGATTCATGGCGTGGTGCCATCCGGCGGTGGCAGGAGCTCTCGACGTGCGCACGATTCCAAGCCGGGAGGGGGGACGCAGAAGTTTACCGCGGCGTGGTGGGCGTATTTCCGTCTTGCCAGCCCGAACCGGTTACGTTTCGAAAACCGACGCCTCGACAGCCCCCTTGACGCTCGGCACGACCTCCCCTAACCTAGTGCCGGGTTCTGGTCGGCATCCTCTCGTACAGAAACGATAGTGTGATGCGCCGAAGCCGGTTGCGCGCTAGGCGCTTGTGACTGACCCGACGGATCGGGTTGGCGGCCGGAACCCGAGAACGGCGCCCCAATCTGAGGGTGCCAGGAGTTCGAGCATGGGTACCAGACTGTATGTCGGCAACCTCCCTTTCACTGCGGACGAAACTCAGATCCGCGATCTCTTCGCCCAGAGTGGGCGCACGGTCTCCGAGGTCAAGCTCGTGACCGATCGCGACACGGGTCGCCCTCGCGGATTCGGCTTCGTCGAGATGGGCAGTTCGGAGGACGCTGATGGCGCCATCCGCGATCTGAACGGCCGCGACTTCGGCGGCCGCGCGCTGACCGTGAATGAGGCCAAAGAGCGCTCGGCTGGCGGCGGCGGTGGTGGTGGCGGATTTGGCGGCGGTTACGGCGGTGGTGGTGGCGGCCGCAGCGGCGGCGGCGGCGGCGGCGGAAATCGTCGCTACTAATCGGAACGAACATCGAGCATCCGCTCAGGGGCACCGCTTCGGCGGTGCCCCTTTTTGTTGAGATCTGCGGATCGCCTGAATGGTCTCCTCTAGGCGGGCAAGAAAGCGTGAGCGGTCGGCCTGGACGAACGGCGGGGGTCCCCCGGTGATGGCTCCCATTTGGCGGAGGTTGTCCATCAACTCGCGCTTCGCGAGCGCTTCGCCGATCGAGGCCTCGGTGAACTCCCGACCGTTGGGAGCGACGACCCGCGCGCCCTTCTTGAGGCAGCGATCCGCGAGCGGGATGTCGGAGGTCACCGCGATGTCGCCCTCGCCGGTTCGCTCGGCGATCCAGTCGTCAGCCGCGTTGAACCCCTGACGCACCCGGACGAACTCGACCCGACCCCTCGCGTCCGCGCGCAACGGACCATCGGAAACGACGTAGACCTTCAGGTCGTGGCGGAGCGCCACGCGGTAGACCTCGTCCTTGACCGGACAGGCGTCGCCGTCGACGTAGACGTCAAGCATCCAGGCTCCGAGAGTGGCGACACTCGAAAAGGGGACACTCCCCTTTTTCTTATCAAAGCGGTATCCGGGGAGCGTTGTAAGAAAAAGGGGAGTGTCCCCTTTTCGAGTGTCTCCTAGCGTCCGCCGCGGCCGCGGGGTGCATGACGGTCGAGAATCGCGTTCAGATTCGACCGCGGCGGCCCGCTCTTCGATCCTGAGCGCGGCGCCCCCGCCTTAGCGGTCGCTCGTCCGCGTCCCGCACCGCGGGCGGCACGATGGGCCGCCAGCCGCTCACGAATCGGGATCTCGAGACGTTCCGACGGCCGCTTCGCGTAATCGAATTCCGGGAGCGTAACGCGCGGGAGCCGCTTTCCTAGCGCGCGCTCGATGTCCTGCAATTCTCGATCCTCGTCGGGTGAGACGAACGTGAACGCGTCGCCTCTGGCCTCGGCTCGCGCGGTGCGGCCGACGCGGTGGATATAGGAGTCGGGATCTGCGGGAACGTCGAAATTGATCACGTGCGACAAGTCCTCGACGTCGATGCCGCGCGCCACGATGTCGGTCGCGACGAGCACCCTGTGCTTCCCGTCCTTGAATCCGGCCAGAGCGAGGGTGCGCTGGCTCTGGCTGCGGTTCCCGTGGATTCGCGCGGTGGAGATGCCGTGCCGCTCGAGATAATCGGCAAGGCGGTTGGCACGGTGCTTCGTGCGCGTGAAGACGATCGCCTCGGCGATGATGCTGCGGTTCAGGAGCTCGACCAAGAGCGCCGATTTCAGCTCACGGGCAACGGGGTAGACCGCCTGCGTAATCCCGACGGCCGGGGCCGATTTCCGCTCGAGGTCGATCCGCACGGGATCGTGCAGCATCTCCCGAGACAGCCCAACGATCTCGCGCGGCATGGTCGCGGAGAAGAAGAGCGTCTGCCGTTTCTTCGGAATTTGCGCGAGGATTCTCCGGATGTCGGGAAGGAACCCCATGTCCAGCATCCGATCGGCCTCATCGAGAACGAGGATCTCGAGCCGTGTCAGGCGCGCGTACGGGTGCCTGAGGTGGTCGAGCAGCCGACCGGGTGTCGCAACGATCACGTCCACGCCGCTGCGCAGCGCATGCTCCTGCGGGCCCATCCCCACGCCGCCGAAGACGGCGGCGCCCGTGACCGGAGTGTGCACCGCGAGCTGCTCCAGGTGCTGGTGGATCTGCGCCGCCAGCTCGCGGGTGGGCGTCAAGATGAGCACGCGGGTCGTGCCGCGGGACTTTCCGATCAGTCGATGAAGGATCGGCAGCAGGAACGCGGCCGTCTTGCCGCTTCCCGTCATCGCGCAGGCGAGGATGTCCTTCCCTTCGGCGGCCGGAGGGATCGCCTGCTCCTGAATGGGGGTGGGTCTCGTGAACCCGAGCTCCTTGACACCCTTCAGGAGGTCGGCGTGAAGCGGGAAGCTGGAGAACGGCATCGAGAGTCCTTTCGAAGCTCGGCGTGAGGGAGCAGCGTAGCAGGGCAGGCATCGGTACCCCCCGCGCGCCGCAACCCGGAAGGCCGTTGTACCGTATAACCCCCATGCTTCTGTTATCGGGAGTCGACAAGTCTTACATCACGGGGCGGAATCGCCTCCACGTCCTGAAATCGGTAGACCTCGAGATCGACGCGGGCGAGATGATCTCGATCATGGGGGCCTCCGGATCCGGCAAGTCCACCCTGATGAACGTCATCGGGCTCTTGGACGGATACGACGCCGGGGCCTACACCCTGTTCGGCCAACTCATGAAAGACCTGTCGGAGACCCGCGCGGCCGTTCACCGTCGCA
This sequence comes from uncultured Acidobacteriota bacterium, assembly GCA_964619965.1. GTDB lineage: Bacteria > Acidobacteriota > Polarisedimenticolia > Polarisedimenticolales > DASRJG01 > DASRJG01. Next base: position 463 of record CAZUGP010000056.1, on the reverse strand, counting down.
ATCTCATCGGGTTCGTCTTCCAGTCGTTCAACTTGATCCCGTTCAAGACGGCCGCGGAGAACGTCGCCCTCCCGCTCTACTACCAGGGGGTCGGGCGCAAGACGCGGATGATCGCAGCGCGCGAGCAGCTTCAGCGGGTGGGGCTCCTGGATCGCTCAGAACACCGCCCGTCGGAGATGTCGGGGGGTGAGCAGCAGCGCGTGGCGATCGCTCGCGCGCTCGTTGGGAAGCCCAAGGTCGTCCTCGCCGACGAGCCGACCGGCGCTCTCGACTCGGCCACCTCCCACGAGCTCATGCGCCTCCTGCAGGAGGTCAACGCAGGGGGTGTCACGGTCGTCGTCGTCACGCACGAGCGCGACGTCGCGGCCATGACGCGCCGCATCATCCGGCTCAAGGACGGCCGCGTCGAGCACGCGGATCTCGAGCTAGCCAGTGTTTGACCTCGACACGTGGCAAGAGATCC
>CAZUGP010000055.1:0-63992 GCA_964619965.1 uncultured Acidobacteriota bacterium | reverse complement strand
CGGTTTCGGTCTGACCCTCGAGCAGTTCGACTACGGCGCCGAGCGCTATCTGCGGACCGGGGAGACCCTTCCCGACGGGGCTCTTACGCTCTGGTCGTCGTTCGATGCGGTCTTCATGGGTGCTTTCGGGGATCCCCGCGTCCCCGACATGAGGCACGCCGCCGACATCCTCCTCGGCACGCGCTTCAAGATGGATCTCTACGCCAACGTGCGGCCGGTGCGATGCCTCGCCGAGCGCTTGTGCCCGCTGCGAAACTACAAGGCGAGCGACGTGGATTTCGTGGTCTTTCGGGAGAACACCGAGGGCGCGTACGCGGGGATCGGCGGGATATTCAAGAAGGGGACGGCCGACGAGATCGGAATTCAGGAGGACGTGAATACCCGCAAGGGGGTGGAGCGTATCGTGCGTGCCGCCTTCGTGTTCGCCGCGGCGAACGGGCGCAAGAAGGTCACGATGTCGGACAAGTCCAACGCCCTGCGCCACGCCCACGACATTTGGCAGCGTGTCTTTTCAGAGGTCGCCCGGGAGTACCCCGGCATCCAGTCGAACCACCTTTACGTCGATGCGCTGACGATGCAGATGATCAAGGACCCGCGACAGTTCGAGGTCATCGTCACGTGCAACATGTTCGGCGACATCGTCACCGATCTGGGCGCCGCCCTCCAGGGGGGGCTGGGGATGGCGGCTTCGGGAAATCTCCACCCCGGCAGGACCTCGATGTTCGAGCCGGTCCACGGCAGCGCGCCCAAGTACGCCGGGACCGACACCGCGAACCCCTTCGGCGCGATCCTGACCGCGGGGATGATGCTCGAGCACACGGGCCTGCCGGAAGCGGCCCAGGCGATCGAAGCCGCCGTCGTCTCGTGCCTCGAGGCGGGAGAGTGCACGGCCGATGTCCTTGGATCGTTGGGGACCCGGGCGGCCGCCGACGCGGTCGTGCGACGGTTGACCACGGCCGCGTGAGGGAGACGGAGTGAGAAACGACAAGATTCGCTACGACTCGCGCGGTGGGATCGCCTGGATCACGCTGTGCAACCCGCCGGCCAACACCTACAGCTACGAAATGATGCGCGAGCTCGATACCGCCATCCTGGAAGCCCGCATGGACGTAGCCGTCCACGCAATCGTCCTCCGCGGGGAAGGCGACAAGTTCTTCTGCGCCGGCGCGGACATCAAAATGCTCACAGAGGCGGATCCCGTCTTCAAGTACTTCTTCTGCCTGCACGCCAACGAGACGTTGAACCGCCTCGAGCAGACGCCCAAGGTCGTGATCGCAGCCTTGAACGGGCACTGTGTCGGCGGAGGGCTGGAGATCGCGCTCGCCGCGGATCTGCGCGTCGCGAAGAATGGGGGCGGAAAGATCGGCCTTCCCGAGGTCAGCCTCGGGGTCCTCCCCGGCACCGGCGGGACGCAACGCCTCGCTCGCGCTCTGGGGCGCGCGCGCGCGTTCGAGCTCATGGCGACGGGCCGCACGTTTGCCTTCGAGGAGGCCCTTGCGCTTGGCCTCGTCCACGAGGTCTTCGAGGCCGCGGAATTCGACGCCAAAGTAGAAGAGTACGCGAAACGGTTCCTGCCCCCGTCTTCGGCGTCCCGGGCTGTGGGGTTCATCAAGCGTGCTGTGGTTTCGGGGCTCGAGGCGAGTTTCACCGAAGGACTCGCGTTGGAGCGCGAGCTGCAGCAACGCTTGTTCGAGTCCGACGATGCCCAAGAGGGTCTCGCGGCCTACGTCGAGAGGCGCCCCCCGCAGTTCACGGGGCGCTAGGATCCGATGTCCAAACCCGTCCTCCCCGTCGATCTGTCGCAGGTGACGACCTATCCGCTGGCCTCACGCTCGAACAAGGTTCGAGTCGACGAGTTCGCGCGGCCGGTCACCGCTTCGTCATCTCTCGGCGATTTTCTGGATGGGCTCCCGGACGTGCTCGCGGTGAAGGTTCTCCGCGAGCTTGCTGCGGCGATCGTCCAGGCGCGCGCCGAGGACCATCCGGTCGTCGTGGCCGCGGGGGCTCACGTCGTCAAGGTCGGGCTGAGTCCGGTTCTCATCGGGATGATGGAAGAGGGGACGATCTCGGCCATCGCATTGACCGGGGCGGGCGCGATCCACGACTGGGAGATCGCGGCGATCGGGGCCACGTCCGAAGACGTGGGCCGCGGGTTGCACGAAGGGCGCTACGGGATGGCCGACGAGACGGGCCGCGCGTTGAACGACGCCGCGAGGGAGGCGGCCTCGTCGGGTCTCGGACTTGGCCATGTCTTGGGGAGGCGGATCGTCGAAGCCGCGCTGCCGCAACGCGCGTCGAGCCTCCTGGCGCGCGCCTTCGAGCTCGAGATTCCGGTGACCGTGCACGTAGCGATCGGAAGCGATGTCGTGCACCAACACCCCTCGGCCGACGGCGCCGCGATCGGGACGGCCACCTTCACCGATTTCCGCAAGATCGTCACGATCGTCTCGTCGCTATCGGGGGGTGTTTGGATCAACATGGGATCGGCCGTGCAGCTCCCCGAGGTTTTCCTGACGGCGGTGTCTATCGCGCAGAACCTCGGGCACGAGCTGACAGGCCTCGCGACCGCCAATCTGGATATGGTCCGTCACTACCGCACGGACGAAAACGTGCTGCGCCGGCCGACGCTCGGCACCGGCCGGAGCTTTTCGCTCACGGGCCACCACGAGATCAACGTGCCCCTACTGGCGGCAGCCTGTGGATTGGAGCGCGCCCGCCGCGACTCGGGCCGCTAGCGCATCCGACCGGGGTACGCCGCGAGCGCCTTCCTCAGGATCGTCATGGCACGGAGGAGCTTGTCTTCGGCGAGGACGTAAGCGATGCGCACTTCGTCGCGTCCGAGTCCCGGTGTCGCGTAGAAACCGTCCGCCGGGGCGATTGTCACCGTCTCGCCGTCGACGTCGAAATCGCGCACGAGGAATTCCGCGAACCCGTTGGCGTCGTCGACGGGGAGGCGCGCGCACAGGTAGAACGCCCCCTCGGGTTTGAGGCAGAAGACGCCGGGGATCGCGTCGAGCGCCGCGAACACGACGTCGCGCCGCCGCTCATAGGTGGCGATGATCCCTTGGATGTAGCCCGCCGGGATCTCGGTCAGCGCGGTGCAGGCGTACTGGCCCAGGGTCGGCGGGCAGAGGCGCGCCTGTCCGAACCGTAAGAACGCATCCATCAAATCACGGTTCCGGGAGACGATGTTGCCGACCCGCACCCCGCACAAGGAGTAGCGCTTCGACACGCTGTCCACCACGATCACCTGCTGATCGAGCCCGGGGAGCGTAAGGGCCGAGTGATGCCTCGCTCCGTCGTAGACGAACTCGCGGTAAACCTCGTCGGCGATCAAGTAGAGGCCTCGATCGCGGCAGATCGCGGCGAGGCGCGCCATCTCCTCGTCGGTGTAGACGGTGCCGGTCGGGTTGTTCGGCGAGCAGATCAGGATGCCGCGCGTCCTCGGACCGATCTTCGCCACGATCGCGGAGCTGTCGGGGAGGTGGTAGCCGTCGTCGGCGCGCGTCGTCACCGGGACGGGCACGACGCCGACCATCGCCGCGAAGCCGTTGTAGTTCGTGTAGAACGGCTCGAAGACGAGCACCTCGTCGCCGGGATCGCAGATGGCGCCGAGCGTGAACAGGATGGCCTCGCTGCCGGCCGTCGTGACGAACACATCCGCCGGTGAGACATGAAGGCCGAGCCCGCCGTAGTAGGAGCACAACGCGCCGATGAACTCCGGCAATCCCTGGGAGGGCCCGTAGGGGATGAACCGCGCGTCGTATTCGCGCAGCCGGTCCAGGATGGCGCGCGGCGTCTCGATGTCGGGCTGCCCGATATTGAGCGCGTGAACCGTCTTTCCAGCGGCGCGCGCGGCGGCGACCAACGGCGCGAGACGCCTTATCGGACTCGCCGGCATGATGCGCGCGCGGTGGGACAGCACGGACTTTCCGGTCATGAGCGACTCCTCCGGGGCGAGGGCGACAGTGTACCAATCGGAAGCCGACGGGGGTGCTAGACTCTCGCGTCGTTTGGCGGAGGGCGCCTTGTTTCAACGGGTCCTGATCGCGAATCGCGGCGAGATCGCCGCGCGCGTGATGCGCGCATGCCGCGAGTTGGGCGTCGCGACTGTCGCGGTTCATTCCGAGGCCGACGCGAACGCGCCGTGGCTCGCCGGGGCGCAAAAGACGGTCTGCCTCGGTCCCTCAGCCTCGGCACGTTCGTACCTGGACGCCGACGCGATCTTGCAGGCGGCCGAGCAGACGGAGGTTGGGGCGATCCATCCCGGGTACGGGTTTCTCTCGGAGAATGCCGTGTTCGCGGCCCGATGCGCCCAGCACGGGATCGCGTTCATCGGTCCCGGACCCCGGGCGATCCGCCGGATGGGGGACAAGATCGGCGCGAAGCGCACGATGGCCGCCGCGTCCGTGCCGGTCATCCCGGGATCGCTCGACCCCTTGGCTTCCGCCGAAGACGCCGCCCGCCTCGCAGCCGAGGTGGGTTATCCCGTCCTTTTGAAGGCGGTAGCCGGCGGCGGCGGGAAGGGGATGAGGCGTTGCGATGAGGCGACGGACGTGGCGCGCGCATTCGCCGAAGCCGGAATCGAGGCGGACAAGGCGTTCGGGAACGCCGAGCTCTACCTCGAGAAGTACGTCGAAGGCGGGCGTCACATCGAGTTCCAGGTCTTAGCCGACGCGTACGGAAACGTCGTTCACCTGGGCGAGCGGGAGTGCTCGATTCAGCGGAGCCACCAGAAGCTGGTCGAGGAGTCGCCCTCACCCGCGCTCGACCCGAAAGAGCGCGCCGATTTCGGGCTGCGCGCGGCCTTGGCTTCGGCCTCGTTCGGATACGTCAATGCGGGGACGCTCGAGTTCCTGCGCGCGAGCGACGGCGCGATGTATTTCATGGAGATGAACACGCGCCTCCAGGTCGAGCACCCCGTCACCGAGATGGTGACCGGCATCGACATCGTGAAGGCGCAACTCGCCATCGCCGCGGGGGAGCCGCTCGCCGTGCAGCAGAGCGCGGTGGCGTTCAGCGGGCACGCCATCGAGTTTCGTATCAACGCGGAGGATCCCGATCGGGGTTTCCGTCCCGACCCGGGGCTCGTCACGGCCGTCGTCGCGCCCACAGTCACGCGCCCCGGGGCCGCCGTGCGCTGGGACGCAGGAGTCGCGGCGGGCTGGCGTGTGCCGTCGCACTACGACTCGCTGATCGGCAAGGTCATCGTCCACGCGGCGTCGCGAGGAGAGGCGATCGCGGCCTCGAAAGAGGCGCTGGGCTCGCTTCAGGTCTTGGGCATCAAGACGACGATTCCCTTGCACCTGCGCCTTCTAGACGATGCCGCGTTCGCGCGCGGCGACTACGACCTCGCCCACCTCGCCCGGAGCGGGCTGGTTTCCCCTGCGGCCGCCGGGGCCTGAGGCTCAGATGGCGAAGGTTCTCCTCGATCCGATCGGAAATGCGAGGGAGCGCGCGGTGAGCGCTGCGGCCTGGGGCGCGCAACGGGCGCACGTCGGCGCCCTGAACACCGAGCTCCAGCGCAAGCGCGATGAGGTGCGCGCAGGCTGGGGGTCCGAGTACGAAGCCCGCGTCCGCAAGAAGGGGAAGCTTCCGACCTGGGATCGGATCGACCGCCTGAAGGACCCGGGCTCTCCGGTGCTTCCGGTGGGAACTCTCGTCAACTACGGCCGCACGTTCGGCGAGGAACGGAAGACCTCGCCGGGGGCGGGTGTCGTGACGGCGTTCCTAAAGGTGGAGGGACGTTGGGTCGTCGTCATCGCGAACGACAACACGGTCGCCTCGGGATCATGGTGGCCGCAGACGCCGGAAAAAATCGAACGCGCTCAGGAGATCGCGCTTCGGTTGAGGCTTCCCGTCGTCTACCTCGTGGACTGCTCGGGGCTGTTCCTCCCGGAGCAGGCGCACACCTTTCCCGGCCGCACCGGCGCCGGGGCGATTTTCAAGATGAACGCGCTCCTTTCGGCCCAAGGCGTCCCGCAGATTGCCGGCGTCCACGGGGACTGCATCGCCGGCGGCGGCTACATGCCGATCATCTCGGACGTCGTCTACATGACCGAGCAGGCCTACATGGTCGTCGCAGGGGCGGCGCTGGTGAAGGGTGGGAAGTCGCAGCACATCACGTCGTTGTCGATTGGCGGGCCCGACGTTCACGTGCACCTCTCCCGTTGCGCGGACCATCGTGTCCCCGACGATGCGACGCTGATAAGCTGCGTGCGTCGCGAGGTGGCCAAGCTTCCGAGCACGGCCTGCTCGTTCTATCGCTACGGCGACGATCCCGGCGAGCCTCGCTTCGCCCCCGAAGAGTTAGACGGGCTGTTCCCGTCCGACCACAGGTTGAGCTACGACACGCGCGAGGTTCTTGCGCGCCTGACCGATCACTCGCTCTTCGGCGAGTTTCTCCCGGAGGTGGGGCGCGAGATGATCTGCGGCGTGGCGCGTGTTGCCGGCCTCTACGCAGGCTTCGTCGCGAACAACCTCGCCTTGATCGATCACCCCCAAAACCGGGATCAGAAGCGTCCCGGCGGAATCCTGTATCGCGAGGGGATAGCGAAGGTCGCGCAGTTTTCCCGCTGCTGCAACGATGACGGCATTCCGATCGTGTGGCTTCAGGACATCTCCGGATTCGACATCGGGCCGGAGGCCGAAAAACAGGGCCTCCTCGGGTACGGCTCGAGCCTCATCTACACCAACACCACCAACACCGTGCCGATGTTCACCGTGCTGCTCCGAAAGGCGTCGGGCGCGGGGTACTACGCGATGGAGGGGCTCCCGTACGGTCCGATCCTCCAGCTTGCGACCCCGCTGGCGCGGCTCGCGGTGATGGAGGGGCGCACGCTCGCGATCGGGGCGTACAACACCAAGCTCGACGACGCCTTCCGCATCGTGGCGAAGACCGAGGAGGAGGCCGGCGAGATTCGTCGTGGGATGCAAGCGGTCGAGGACCGCATCGCGAAAGACATGGACCCGGTGCTCGCGGCGTCGCAACGGGACATCGACGAGATCGTCCTTCCGAGCGAGCTGCGTCTCTGGATCGCCTCTTTGGTGGCGATGTCCTATCAGGCGACCGGCTACCGGCGTATCAAGAACCCACGCATCTGGTCGCTCCACGACCTGAACGTGATTCAGGGATGATGGAAATCTCGATCAAGGTGCTCTCTGCTAAGGACCCAAACGGCGGGACGATCCTGTCCGCGCCGACCGTCGGGGTCTGGTCGGCTCAGCCGAAAGACGGCGCCTACGTCCAACCCGGCTCGAGGGTCGGGACGCTCACACAGCTTCGCCGCCGATTTGTTCTCGTCGTCCCCGACGGAGTCACAGGCCGCGTCACGATCGAGGGGCGGCCCCAGGGGATTGCACCGGTCGAGTACGGGGAGACCCTCCTGCGCGTCACGCCGCTGGCCGGCCGCGACTCCGGTATCGACTCGGGTCCTCCCGCGGCGACTCCAGCGTCTGAGGCCGGACTTGCGGTCGGCGCACCGACGGACGGCGTCTTCTACCGATCACCCGCGATCGATGCCAAGCCCTACGTGGTCGCCGGCGACCGGATCAGAACCGGGCAGCCGGTCGGGTTGATCGAGGTGATGAAGACCTTCAATCCGATCGCCTACGGCGGAGCGGGATTTCCCGACGAGGCGGAGATCGTGGAAGTCCTCGCCGTGGACGGACAGGAGGTCCGGGCCGGTCAGGCGCTCGTCGTCGTCAAGACGCTCTGAGCGGAGGCACGGTCGCGGCCTTGCCGCGAAATCGCACTCGCAACCGGTCGGGTACCGCGAGAAGCTCGACGCGCGCCAGGCGTGCCAGCGCGCCGGGAAGGTACTTCAACATTCGGGGCCCGAGCTTGAACCCCGGCAGATAGATGTGCCTCCCCGCGTTGTGCCGGCCCCACGTCCCCGCCTCCATGCGCGCGTGCCCGACGGACGCGAGACGGCGGGTCATGAACCGCATCAAGACGTAGAACGGAAGGGACAGGGGATGGGAAAACGGGACGTCGAGCCCCGCTTCACCCCTGCGGTACGGACCCGTCAAGATGCCGAGGTAATACAGCGAAACCTCGTTGCGGAGGGCGATCTCCATCAGCTCGGCGTCGCCGATCACGTAGTACTTGTCCCGGTAGAGGGCCTCGAACCAGCGCGAGAAGCCGACCGTGAACTCGCGGTTGTGCCGTGCCAGCTCAAGGGACGTCGCCGATTCCGTCGATCCCGCGCCAAGCACGCGGCCGATCAGGTTGACCGTCTTCGTGATGGTCAGCGCCGCCCAGTCGAGTCCGGGGCTGTAGAACGGGTCGATGAAGCCGGCCGCGTCTCCGACCGCCGCCCATCCATCGTCCGCAAGCCGGGTCACGCGATAGGGGAGCGCCTTCAACGCGTGCAGGTCGTCCTCGACCCGGGTGGCCCCAGCGACCAGCTCCCGCCCCGCCGGAAAGCTCGTCATGAAAGCGTCGAATTGCTCCGCGAGGCTGCCGCCCGCCGGGAGATCGAACAGCCTTTCGTCCCACACGACGCCGACACTGACGTCGCCGCCGGCAAGCGGGATCACCCAGATCCACCAACCGAGCCCGGTCAAATGGTTCGTCGAAAGGGACCGCGAGCAGGCGACGCCGCAGCGACCGGACCGTCCCGGCCCGCGCGAGAAGTCCCGCGCCGCCAGCCAGTCGCCGTCGAAATCCCTCAGGTTGCGGTATCGGGCCCAAACCGAGCGGATCGGGTGCTCCGGCATCGGCTGGAAGTGCCCGAGCCGTCGGGCCAAAAAGGCCCCGCGCCCCGTGGCATCCACGATCCAGCGCGCGGTGATCGAATCGCGTCCTTCGGCGGTCTCGACGGTCACGCGGGAGGTTGCGCCCGGCTTGAGCTCGAGGTCGACGACGCGCGCGGGGCGAAGGGCGACGACGCCCTCCGCGACGGCCAAAGCGTGGACGTGCTCGTCTAAGACCGCACGATCGACATGGTAGCTGGGGAGGAGCGACTGGTAGTAATTGCCCAGCTCCGACGCCTCGGAAAGGGTCCCCACGCGATCGTTTTGAAACCAGTATCGCTGCCCGTATTTCGGTAGGTGCTTGGTCGCCAAGTGCCGGTCGAGGCCGAGCTTGCGCGTGAGAAACCACGAGCCCAGCTCGATCACGGACTCTCCGACCTTCCGATCGAAGACCGGTTTCTTCTCGATGAGAACGACGCGAAGCTCGGGATGTTCGCGCTTCAAAAGGAGGGCGGTCGCCGATCCCGAAAACGCACCTCCAACGACGGCGACATCGTAGCTGCTGTTTTCGAGCATCATTGCGCCATGGTAACACGGCAAAATCTGGTAAGTTCGGGCCGTGAGCGGTTACGGCACCGACGGACAACCCGTCGGCAAGGAACGGGACCCGGTCGTGCGCTTCCTTTTAGGGTGCGCCGTCGTCGCACTGATTTTCGTGGCGATCGTCGTCTGCGTCGCCATCGGCGTGGGATGGAATCTGACGCGCGACGAGACGCCGGGGCACGCTCTTGAGGTCTTTCTCGTCGGAGACGAGACGCGCTATTGGCGTTTCGACCTGAAGCCGAACGACGCCGGGCTTGCTGCGTTTTTCGCACGGCTCGACGCGATCAACGACGAAACGCGGCGCAACGCGCTAAGCGGGACGTTCCTCGAGGGCATTCCGTTTCCGCACCGACGTGCACAACTCGAGGCACTCGCGCCGTTTACCCTGGAGCTCTCGCTGTTCACGAGCTCCCCGGCGAAAGAGCTGAAGGATCCACCCGGGTGGGCGGCGCGCGCGACGTTTTCCCATGGCATGTTCAAGATGCGCGCCGCGCTGAAGATGATGCGCTTCTTCGCCAGCCGCGACCGGGAAAAAGGCAATACAAGCGACGTCGACGGCATTGCGGTGACCGAAGTTCGTGGCGATGCCATCGGGTTTGCCGTCGCCACGGTGGGCAATCGGATGCTCGTCGCCAACGATGCGGCGCGCATGCGTTCGGTCTTGCGAACGGTCCCGGCGACGCCGATTCCAGCGCTGTCCGAGTTGCTCGCCCTTCATGACGCGATCAAGCTCGATGGGGAGGACGCCTGGGCGTTCTTTTCGGGAAGTCGCGCCGGCGATTTCTCGATGCCAAGGATCGGAAACCGAGCGGCGGCGTCTTTCGATGTCAACGAACGCGACGAGCTGGCCTTCCGCATCATCGTCGAGCCCTTAGGCGCGATCGAGGAGAAGGATCCTTTTGGGGGAACGCCGGAAGATTGCTCATCGGTTGTTTCGATGTTTCTTCCCGGGGTTCCCGTCGGCGCGATCGCAATCGACGGGGACGGCGCACGCCCGAGCGGGCACTTCGGGATGGAGTTTTCGGGACGCATCGACGGTTTGTCCAATCGTCTTGCAGAGCTGCTTGGACGGGCTAGCGAGAGCCGGGACCGGACGCCAGAGCCGTCTGCGACGGAAACGCCTTTTGCCACCCCGACCCCGCCATCTCCGCCGCAGCCTGTCGGTCACCGAACCGGTACTCCCTCGGGGCCGACGCATGCAGGAAGCCCCAAGCCTCCGCGTTGACGAACGCCGGCGTCACGCGCGTCCCGTAGGCGCGGAAGTGCGCCCGGTCGAATCCCAGAGCGACGTTGTAACCCGGTTTCGTGAGCGGACCGCGGCGTGGCCCGAGCCAGTACGGATGGACGTGCCTCCCGCAGAGCGCGAGCACGTTGAGCCTCGCGTGGGGAAAGGCGGGGCCTCCGATACGGTGCTTGGGTACGAAGACGTCGCCGCTGCCGTCGTCGTGGAGAATCCAGCCGATGTGACCGCTCGAGTAATGTTCGAGATCGAAGTTCCGTTCGTGGGTCAGACACCAGATTCGCTCGCACGCGTTGTACATCTCGCCGGGGCCGCGCTTGCCGGTGCCTCCTTGCAGGTCGACGTCCTGTCGAGGCGCGGCCGGCGGCGCATCAGCGGGCGCCGTGACGCGCGGGGTCTCGCTAGAGCATGCGAGGGCGAGCGTCAAGACGCCAAGGAAAAGGACCGATTCGGCGCGGCGGATCACGCTGTTCAATATGGTTCCGCAAGCGTCGACGGGCCAGAGAGAGGTCCAAAGCTCAGAAGGCGGCGAGCTCCTCGGCCGCTTTCAGGATATCCGCCGTCTGCGGGAGGATGAAATTCTCGAGCTCCGGCGCGTAGGCGACGAAGGTGTCCGTCGCGGCAAGGCGCCGCACGGGGCCGTCGAGCTCGGCGTAGAGCTCCTCGCCGATGCGAGCGGCGATCTCAGCCCCGTACCCCCAAGACCGGGAATCTTCCGTGAGCACGAGCACCTTGCTGGTTTTTCTCACCGACGCCGCGATCGCATCCCAATCGACCGGATTCAGCGAGCGGAGGTCGAGGATCTCCAGCGAGACCCCGCGTTCGGCGGCCTGGCGGGCGGCCTGGAGCGCGCGATGGACCGTCGCGCCGTAGGTGACGACCGTCACGTCTAGCCCTTCACGAACGCAGGAGGCCTTCCCGAATGGGATCATGTAGTTCGGACCCGGGTTCGCCCCCTTGTTGTAGGTTTGGCGATAGAGATGTTTGTGCTCGAGGAACAGCACGGGATCGTCGCAACGTATCGCCGTGCGTAAGAGTCCGTTCGCGTCCACGGCGTTTGACGGGCAGACGACCCGAATCCCCGGGTTGGCGGTGAACAGCGCCGCCCCCGACTGGCTGTGGTAGATCGCCCCCCCTGTGATGTAGCCGCCGTAGGCGACTCGGATGACGAGCGGGCAGCTAAACGCGTTTCCCGAACGCCACCGCATCGTGACGAGCTCGTCCCGGATCTGCATGTACGCGGGCCAGATGTAGTCGAAGAACTGGATCTCCACGACGGGCTTGATCCCGCGGAGCGCCATTCCGATCGCGCGACCCAAGATGTTGGCCTCGGCGAGCGGCGAATTGAAGACGCGCGATCCCCCGAACTCCTTCTGCAGTCCCCAGGTCACCTTGAAGACGCCGCCTTTTCCCTTGACCTGTGAGAGCGCCTCGTCCCGGGAGGCGTCGGCGACGTCCTGCCCGAAAACGACGATTCGCGGATCGCGGCGCATCTCGTCCTTCATGCAGGCGTTCAGGAGGTCGACCATCGTCGTCGGCTGGCCTAGGGCTGACGGCTCGGTCGCAAACGCCGGCGACGTCGGATCAACCGTGGGCGAGTAAACGAACTCGAGGGCCGAGCTTGGCTCGGGGCGCGCCGCCAGGAGCGCTTCGTCCACCGCCCGGGCGACCTCCTCGTCGAGCTGCGCGTCGATTGCGTCCAAGACTTCCTGCTCGACGATGCCCTCGCGGACGAGAGTGTCGCGAAACGTCGTGACGGGATCTCGCTTGCCCTCCGCCGCGCGCTCGTCCTTCGTCTTGTAGTTGGTCTCGTCGTCCGACAGGGAATGGCTGTACGGTCGGACGACGTGGGCGTGAACGAGCGCAGGCCCCGAGCGTGCCCTCGCATGAGCGGCCGCGGCGCGATACGCCTCGACCGTCGCGAGCGGATCGCATCCGTCCACCTCGCGGATCAAGAGATTCGGAAATGACCCCAAGAGCCTGGAGATGCTGCCACCGGCGGTGTTGACCTCGACCGGGACCGAAATCGCGTAGCCGTTGTCCTCGACGACGTAGACGACCGGGAGCTTCCTGGTGCACGCCGTGTTGACCGACTCCCAGAACTCGCCCTCGCTCGTCGTGCCGTCGCCCGTCGTGACCACGACGACCTCGTCGCTTTCGAACGGAACCCCCGTCAGCTTCCCGTGCGCGGCGGAATAGAGCCCGGCCTCGGCGCATCCGCACGCCTGGAGGAATTGCGTCCCCGTCGGCGACGACGTGTTGGCGATGTGGAGCTTCGGGGACGAAAAGTGAGAGGGCATCTGCCGCGCGCCGCTTTGAGGCTCGTCCTTCGCGCCGACCGCTTGCAGGAACATCTCGAGAGGGGTGACGCCCAGCGCCAACGAGGCGGCGCGGTCGCGGTAGTAGAAAAAGAACCAGTCGTGCCCTGGTCGGAAGACCTGAGCCATCGCCGCGCCGACCGCCTCGTGTCCAACCCCGTTGATCTGGAAGTAGGTCTTGTTCTGGCGCTTGAGCTGGATTTCCTTGTCGTCGACCTTACGGGATAGGAGCATCGCGCGATACATTTCGAGCAGCGATTTTCGATCGAGCCCTCTGAGGCTCGGGGTCTCAGTCTTCGGAGCCACGAATCACCTCCCGGAAGGCTCGGTCCGCGCGGGGGAGTCGCCATTATAGGGTACGGTCGAAGGCGGCGCGGCCTGAGGTGGGGCCGTCAAATGAAGCAGCACGAGGGCGGCCTCCTTGTCGTCGTAACCCTTGCGCGAGATCGCGATTCGATCGCGAGACACAACGAGCGCGGGAGAGGAAAAATGATGGGTCGCGGGGAGGTCGAACGTCGCGACGCGGCGGCCGTCGTAGGCGTCGAGCGCGATCACGGAGGCGCCGCCGTCCGGCACCGCGAGCAGGATCTCTCCATCGACCGTGCCGTCTCCCGCGGCGGGCCAGGAGGTCAGCCCCCGCGAGAGCCGGTCGCCGAGGTCGACCGTCCAGAGACGGTGCCCGTTGCTCGCGCGCACGCAGGTCACGCGATCGTCCAACCCCGCGTAGCACAGGCGCTGGCCGAGGAGGATCGGCGGTGACAGGATCGAATTCGGCGCGACGATTCTCCACGAGGCGGCCCATTTCTTGCGCCCGCGCGTTTTGTGCTCCGCCTCGACGAGGCCCTTGGGGGCTGTCCGGAAGCGGCGTTTCCCGTTGGACGATGTGATCCACTCCACGGCCTCGGGCACATCGACCGTGGGGACGATCGACGGCGTCGCGTCGGCTTCGGGAGCGACACGCGCAAAACCGCCTAAGACGGGGATCACGACGAGACCGTCGTCCACGAACAAAGACGGCACCCCGAGTGGTCCCGGCAGCGCGATCTCGCCGAGCCGCTCGAAAACGAGCATCGGGCCGGGTCCTCGGCGCGGCGGCAGCGCCGGGGGGTAGTTATTGGGTTGGTTTGTGTCGGGGCTCGAGGATCCGTACTGTGCAATGGCCGGGGACAGGAGCAAAGCCAGCGCGAAGGACCCGGCGACAAGGTGTGAAAGGCGGCACGCGCGCACCCGGTCACGATACCATGCGCACGATGGCGGAACGTTACAAAGCCCTGCGGGGCACGCGCGATATCCTTCCGGAAGAGGTCGCAGTCTGGAGATCTCTCGAAGACGCCACGCACGACGTGTTTTCGCGCTACGGGTTCCGCGAGATCCGCACACCGATCTTCGAGACGACGGAGCTGTTCGCTCGTTCGGTCGGGACCGCAACCGACATCGTTCGCAAGGAGATGTACACCTTCAAGGCCGGCGATGAGTCGGTGACGCTGCGGCCGGAGAACACCGCGCCGGTCGTGCGTGCCGTCGTCGAGCACTCGTTGCACCGCACGATCGCCGAAGGTTTTCCCACGCGCCTCTACTACCTTGGCCCGATGTTCCGCTACGAACGCCCCCAGAAGGGACGCCAGCGACAGTTCCACCAGATCGGAGCCGAGGTCTTGGGCGCGCCCGAGCCGTTGGCCGACGCCGAAACGATCGAGATGGTCTGGGCGCTCTTGGACGCGCTCGACATCCGGGATCGCGAGCTGCGCCTGAACACGGTGGGCGATTCGGCTTGCCGCCCGCGCTACCGCCAAGCCCTCACGCAGTGGTTGTCGCCGCGCCTACCCTCGATGTGCGAGGACTGTCAACGGCGCGCGATCGAGAATCCGTTGCGTGTTTTCGACTGCAAGGTCGAGGCGGACCGCAAACTCCTCGAGGGGGCGCCCGACGTGATCGGCAGCCTGTGCGCGCCTTGCGCGACGCACTTCGACGCCGTGCGCAAGACTCTCGACGGCTTCCTGATCCCGTACGTGGTCGACCCTCGTCTCGTCCGCGGGCTCGATTACTACGAACGCACCGTCTTCGAAGTCGTAGCCATGGGTCTCGGTGCGCAGAACGCACTCTTAGGCGGCGGACGGTACGACGGGCTCGTCCAAGAGTTGGGCGGCCCGGCGATCCCCGGATTCGGGTTCGCCGCGGGGATGGAGCGTCTCGTTCTCATGATGGGAGAATCGGCCAGGGCGAGCCTCACGTCGGATCTCCTGCTCGTTGGTTTGGGGGAGAAGGGTTTTCGTGCGTCCGTCGATCTGGCGCGCAAGCTGCGGTCGCGCGGATTGCGCGTGACGATGCCGTTGACGGAGCGCCCGTTGGGGGCGCAAATGAAGCGCGCACCGCGTGTCGGCGCACGTTACGCCCTGTTCGTCGGCGAAGCGGAGCTTCAGCGCGGGCGGTTCGGTCTCAAGGACCTCGCAAGCGGCGATCAGATCGAGGTGGACGAGGCCGGCATCGAAGCCGCCGTCCGTGTGGAAAGGAAGGGCCATGGCCGCTGATGTCTCGCGATTGCTCCACCGTACGATCGGCTGCGGCGAAGTCACGACCGCGGATGCCGACGTCAAGCGCGACGTCGTGCTCACCGGGTGGGTGCACCGCCGCCGCGACCTGGGCCAACTGATCTTCGTCGAGCTTCGCGACGCGACCGGCCGCGTGCAGATCGTTTTCGATCCGGACAACGCGGAACTGCACGCCATCGCCGAGAAGCTTCACGCCGAAGACGTCGTGGGCGTGAGGGGGACCGTGGTGATCCGCGAGGCGAGAAACCCCCAGCACCCGACGGGCAACGTTGAGGTGCGCGTCGGCGACATCGTCGTCCACAACCCGGCGACCGGCGTGCCGTTCCCCGTGGACGACGAGGCGGAGGCCAACGAGGAGCTGCGCCTTCAGCACCGCTACGTGGACCTGCGCCGCCCCCGTCTCCAGCGCGCGATCCGTCTGCGTCACAAGTTGGCGGCCGCGGCGCGAAAGGCGTTGGATGCCGAAGGATTCGTCGAGATTGAAACGCCGATTCTGACCCGCTCGACTCCGGAGGGGGCGCGGGACTATCTCGTGCCGAGCCGCGTGCATCCCGGGCGCTTCTACGCGCTCCCGCAATCGCCTCAGCTGTTCAAACAGCTCCTCATGGTCGCGGGGTTCGAGCGCTATTACCAATTCGCGCGGTGCTTCAGGGATGAAGACCTGAGGGCTGACAGGCAGCCGGAATTCACGCAGATCGATCTCGAAATGTCGTTCGCCGAGCCCGAGTCGATCTACGGGGTCATCGAGCCGCTCATCCAAGGGATGTTCCGGGCGATCGGCGTCGACCTGCCCGCCCCGTTCCCGCGCATGCCCTACGACGAGGCGATGCGGCGCTTCGGCGTCGACCGTCCGGACACGCGATTCGGGGTCGAGCTCGTAGAC
This sequence comes from uncultured Acidobacteriota bacterium, assembly GCA_964619965.1. Lineage (GTDB taxonomy): Bacteria > Acidobacteriota > Polarisedimenticolia > Polarisedimenticolales > DASRJG01 > DASRJG01. Next base: position 47,702 of record CAZUGP010000055.1, on the reverse strand, counting down.
GCGGGATCGAGCGCAAAAGGCACGGGATTCGCCGTGTTCGAGGGTGCGCTCGCCTCGGGCGGAGCCGTGCGCGGCCTCGCGGTGCCGGGCGGAGGCGTCGCCTCGCGCAAGCAGCTCGATCTCTGGACCGCCTGGGCGAAGGATGCCGGGGCGAAGGGACTCGTGTGGATCAAGCTCGAAGCCTCGGGTGCCGTTCTCTCGTCGGCCCTGAAGCTCCTGGGCGAACCGAAGTGCCGGGAGGTTGCAGCGGCCGTCGGCGCAGGCTCAGGCGACGCCGCCCTGATCGTGGCCGATACGCGCGATGCTTGCGATCGCGCTTTAGGGACGATTCGACTCAAGATCGCAGAAGAGCTCGGCCTCGTCCCGAAGGATCGCTGGGACCTCCTCTGGGTGGAGCGGTTTCCAATGTTCTTGCGCGATGACGCCGAGAACCGATGGACGGCCATGCACCATCCGTTCACCGCTCCCCGGTGGGAAGACCTGGGAAAGCTCGACACCGATCCCGGGTCCGTTCGCGCGCAAGCGTACGATCTGGTCCTGAACGGCACGGAGATCGGCGGCGGATCGATCCGCATCCACCGCAGCGACGTCCAGGAGCAGGTCTTCCGCGCACTTGCGATCGGGAAGGACGAGGCGCAGGCGAAATTCGGGTTCCTCCTCCGGGCCCTGCAATCGGGTGCGCCACCTCACGGCGGTATCGCGCTCGGGTTCGATCGCATCTGCGCCATGCTCGTCGGCGCCGAGTCGATCCGCGACGTGATCGCGTTCCCGAAGACCACCTCGGCATCCGATCTCATGTGCGATGCGCCCGCTCCGGTCGACCTCAAGCAGCTCATGGAGCTGCGGATCGGCCTCCTTGGGAAGCCCGAAACTCAGGCGTGACAACGATTTACGCATCCCACTTTCCCCGTTCCTTTCGAACGGCCTATCTTAAGTGCGGCCCGACGGCCACCTGATGAAGACGCTCAGCCTGGACAGCAAGACCTTAGAGGCCCTGGCGGGTCCGCTTGACGAGAGCTTAAGACTCATCGAGGAGCGATTCGACGTCCGGGTCTCCGCCCGAGGGGGAGCGGTGACGATCCAGGGGGACGGCGAGGGTGGCGGCCACCGCGAGGCGAGGGTCGCCGATCTCTTCACCCAGCTGGCCTCTCTTCACGCCCATGGGGTCGCTTTGGGGCGCGACGACATCAAGACCGCGGTCGGCATCATGGAGCGTGCGGAATCATCGAAGCTCGCCGAGCACTTTCTCGACTCACGCTTGAAGCCCTCGGCCCGAAAGGCGGTCGTCGCGAAGTCGCCGAACCAACGGCGCTACATCGAAGCGATGCGTGCGAACGACTTGGTCTTCGGCGTCGGGCCCGCGGGCACGGGGAAGACCTACCTCGCGGTCGCGATGGCGATCTCTCTTCTGAACGAGAAGCGAATTCAGCGCATCCTGCTGTGCCGCCCCGCCGTCGAGGCGGGGGAGAAGCTCGGATTCTTGCCGGGCGACATCGCGGCGAAGGTCGATCCCTACCTGCGCCCGCTCTACGACGCCCTCCACGACATGCTCGAGCCCGAAAGGATCGAGCAGCTCGTCGAGCGCGGCACCATCGAGGTCGCGCCCCTGGCGTTCATGCGTGGCCGCACCTTGAACGACGCTTTCATCATCCTGGACGAGGCGCAGAACACGACGCCCGAGCAAATGAAGATGTTCCTGACACGCATCGGTTTGGACTCGAAGGCCGCCGTGACCGGCGACGTCACGCAGATCGACCTTCCCGCGCAGAAAACCTCCGGGCTGGTGGAGGCGCAAGAGGTCGTCTCGGGAATCAGCGGGATCGCCATCGTGCACTTCGACAAGACCGACGTCGTCCGGCATCCGCTCGTGCAGAGAATCGTCGTCGCCTATGACGAGCGTGACGCGCGTATGAAGGATGCCCGGGTGAACGGCGTCACGGAGGAGCGGCCGTGACGTCGGGCGCCGAGCGTCGCCGCGTCCCTCGCGCCTCGAAGTGGCTGCAGCAATTCCGCGAGGAGGTCCGCAAGCGCCTGGAAATCCTCCTCGGCGCGCACATCGTCTGGTCGACCGCGTTCGTCGCGGTCGTGGCCCTGCTCCTGGCAAGCCAGCGCTGCGGGACCTCGTACCCGCGCCTGGCAGCCGGAGAGACGGCGCCGTACGACATTCGCGCGATCGAAGACGTCGACGTTCCCGACGACATCGCGACCGGAGAGCGGCGCGCCGCGGCCCGGGCTCTCATACCGGACGTGTTCGTCCACGACTCGCAGAAAGTCTCCACCCTCGAAAAGGCCTTTGCCGAGGAGCTCGACCAGACCCAGCGGCTCCCCGCTGCGGAGAGGCAGCTCCTGGTCGGTTGGCTGCGCGAGGTGATGCAGGGTTTGGTCATCGCCAACAAGCCGATGCTCCTGCGCGAAAAGACGATCACCGTCTTACACCTTCCGTCCCAACGCGAGGAGACCCTTCACGAGTTCGCATCGGTCGTCGATCTCGAGGCGTCGAGAAACGACGTCAGGCAGCGCGTCGCCTCGCTCGCCTCGCTCGCACCGTCCACACGCGCCTCCCTCGCCGAGCTTCTCGTGACGTTTTTGGACGCCAATCTATCGGCGGACGCGGCCGCGACGGCAGCGCGGCGCGATCAGGCCGAACGCGCGGTCCTTCCGGTGCAGGTCCGGGTCCCGAAGGGAACCATCCTGATCGCGCGCGGCCAACGGGTGACGCCCGACACTCAGGTGCGCCTCGATCTGGTGGAAGCGCGCTCGTCGCCGCGTGCGAGCGTCTTGCGGCTTGGCGGCCTGATCGTCCTCGCATCGCTCCTCGCCTTCTTCCTCTTCCGCTACGCGACGTACCACCAGAGGTACTTCAAGCGCGTCAAGCACCTGCACGCGATGCTCGTTTCGATCCTCCTTTCGATGCTGGTCTTGGGGCAGGCTGTCGTCTGGATCGCCGAGCAAGTGAGCCATCGCTTCAGGAGCCCATTCAACGACCCGAACGCGTACGTCTACCTCGTGCCGATCGGCGCCGGCGCGATCCTCGTGACCCTCCTCGCCAACGGACGCATCGCGATGGTGTACGCCGCCTTCGCGGCCATCTTGTTCGGCGCGCAAAACGCTTGGGATCTCTCCGTGGCGCTCTGGGCGCTCCTTGCGCAATGGGCTGGGATCTACGCGATCACCTCCTACCGGGAGCGTTCTGCGCTCCTGCGTGCCGGGCTCGTCGTCGGAGGCGCCGGAGCTGTGGTTGCGCTCGCGGTTCAGGCGATCGCCCACACCCGCGAGCCTTGGGCGCACAGCCTGTTCGGCGCGGCGCTGGCTTTTTTGGGAGGGGCGCTGGGCGTGGGCCTCATCGTCTCGTTCGTCCTTCCCTTGCTCGAAGGGGTCTTTCGCGTGCTCACCGACATCCGCCTCCTCGAGCTGTCCAACGTGAGCAATCCGCTCCTGTCGCAGCTGGCGGTGAAGGCGCCGGGCTCTTACAACCACTCGCTCGTGGTCGGGACGCTCGCGGAGGAAGCGGCGAAAGCGATCGGCGCGAACTCGCTGTTTTGCCGAGTCGCGGCGTTCTACCATGACATCGGAAAGATCCGTAAGCCGGAGTACTACATCGAGAATCAACGCGGCGTCAACCCGCACGAGCGTCTGCAGCCCTCGATGTCGGCATTGATCATCTCGGCCCACGTCAAGGACGGGATCCGGATGGCCCGCGAGGCGCGGCTACCTGAACAGATCGTGGACATCATCCCGCAGCACCACGGCACGCGGTTGATGACTTACTTCTTCGAGAAGGCCAAGAGGCAGGCTCCGGCGGGGAGCGAAGTGAGAGACGACGATTTTCGCTATCCGGGGCCGAAACCCCAGACCAAGGAAGCGGCGATCTTCATGTTGGCCGACGGGGTCGAGGCGGCCGCTCGCACGATCGAGGAACCGACGCCGTCACGGCTGAAGGAGATGATCCAACAGATCGCCGGACGCATCGTCCTCGACGGCCAGCTCGACTCGTGCGACCTCACCTTCGCCGATCTCGAGAAGATCGAGCAGGCGTTCCACCGGTCGCTGGTCGGCATGTACCATCATCGTGTCGACTACCCCGGTTTCGACTTCGGTCGCCAGAAGTCGGACCGGACCGCCGGCGAGGTCCGCCCGTTCCGCGGCAAGGTCTGACATGGACGTCGCCATCATCGCGAAGCAGCGGGCGAAGCGCGTGCCCGCGGCGCGACTCAAGGCGTTCCTGCGGCGCGTCGCCCGCAAGGCTCCTCCCAAGACAAACGCCACCGGCGTCTCGATCGTCCTCGCCGGCGACGCGACCGTCCGTCGCCTGAACCGCGAGTTTCGCGGCAAGAATGCAAGGACCGACGTGCTTTCGTTTCCGTCTGGCGGGGACGAGCTTCCCGACGGGTCACGGCCGCTCGGCGAGATCGTCATCTCGGTGGCCCAGGCGGCGCGCCAGGCCGAGGCAAGCGGCCACTCGCTCGCTCGCGAGCTGCGGGTTCTCGTCCTGCACGGCTACCTCCACCTGCTCGGCTATGATCACGAGGTGGACGACGGGACGATGATGCGCCTGCAGTCCCGGCTTGCGCGCGCCCTGATCGATTCGGCACGCCGGTGAGCGCGCTCTCGATGAGCGTCGCCCTGGGCGCCGTCGTCGTCCTGCTCCTCCTCGATCTCGCCCTGTCGATCATGACGCTGTCGGCCTCCGCGCTCTCACGCGTGGCTTTGCGGCGCATGAACGCCGAATCCGGCAACCGCTTGCCTTTCCTCGAGGAGTTCAAGACCGTTCCGTCGAGCTACCGCGCGGCGATTCACATCCTGAGACAGCTCTCGCTCGTGGGTGCCGTGGGTCTTTTCGGATGGATCGCGGCCTCGGCTGGCTGGCCCTGGGGATGGTGGGGAGGCATCGCCGCCGGCGCGCTCTTGGGAACGCTCCTCGTCGAGACGGTTTTGGCGCGGCTCTTCGCGCTCAAGGATCCGCGGCTGGCGCTTCGGATCACCGCGATCCTGGTCCGCCCGGTGCACGCACTGACGTATCCGGTGCTCGCCCCGGTGCACGCGGCGTTTCGCCGTTGGGCCGGTACGATCGCGGAGGAAGAGGAGAGCGAAGAGGACGCCGACGAGGACGTCGAGGCCTTCATCGAGGTCGGCGAGCGCGAGGGGATATTGGAGAAGAGCGAAGGACGGATGGTCCGCGGCATCGTCGATCTCGACTCCACTCTGGTCCGCGAGATCATGACCCCACGCGTCGACGTGGTCGCCTTGCATGCGAACGCCGGAGTCGGCGAAGCCCGCCGCGTCGCGCTCGCGGCGGCCCATTCCCGTTTCCCGGTGTACGGCGAGACGATCGACAACGTCATCGGCATCCTTCACGTAAGAGACCTCCTTCGCGCCTGGGAGGAAGGCTGGGGCGACGCCGGAATTCGCGGGCTCGTCCGCCCGGCGGTGTTCGTCCCGGAGACCCGCACGGTCGCGGAGGTGCTTGCCGAGATGAGAACGCGGGCGCACGTCGCCCTCGTGGTGGACGAGTACGGCGGGTTCGCGGGGATGGTGACGCTCGAGGACTTGGTCGAGGAGATCGTCGGCGAGATTCGCGACGAGCACGAGCGGGAGGATGCGACGCTAACCGCCGAGGCCGAAGGCGCCTGGCTCGTCTCGGGGGCAGCCCACGCCGAAGAGCTCGAGCGCGTGTTCGGCGTAGACCTCGGTGAGCGCGACTACGACACGGTGGGAGGCTTCGTCACCGCGGCGCTCGGGCGCGTTCCGGCGAAGGGGGAGCAATTCGAGCACGCGGGTCTGCGCGTCGAGATCGTCGAAGCGGACCCGCGGCGCGTGCGGCGCGTGCGCGTCACGGCCGGCCTCCCCGGCGGGACGCCTGCTTCGGGGCCATCGTGAGCTTCAAGTCGGGGCATGTCGCAATCGCCGGATGGACGAACGTCGGCAAGTCGACGCTGCTCAACCGGCTCGTCGGAGAGAAGATCGCCGCCGTGGCGGATGTCCCCCAGACGACCCGCCATCGCATCACGGGGGTCTTGTCGTTGCCCGGTCGCGGGCAGATCGTCTTCGTCGACACGCCGGGCTTCCACCACCCGAGGGAGCGGATGAACCGTGCGATGGTCGGCGCGGCGCGGGAGGCCTTGACCTCGGTCGAGGTCGTCCTCCTGGTGGTCGATGCGGAAAAGGGGATCGGACGCGGCGACGCCGAGGTCGCCCGGATGATCGCCGACACCGGCGTTCCCGGCCTCGCCGTCCTGAACAAGATCGACCGCGTCCTCCCCAAGACCAAGCTCATCGCCCTGATGAGAACGGCGGTGGATCAATGGGGGCTCGCCGAGGCCATCCCGGTTTCGGCCGAAACCGGGAGCGGATGCGATCTCCTCAACGAGCGCATCCTGCACCACCTCCCCGAGGGCGAACCTTGTTTCCCCGACGATTTCCTCACCGATCAGCCCCAGCGCGTCCTCGCCGCCGAATGGGTGCGCGAGAAGATTCTCCACAGGATGCGCGAGGAGATTCCCCACGCCGCGGCCGTCGTGGTCGACCGTTGGGTCGAGCGCGCGGACGGTCTCGTCGAGATCGAGGCGACGATCTTCGTCGAGCGCGACTCGCAGAAGGGAATCGTGATCGGGAAGGGCGGGGGGGTGCTGAAGGAGGTTGGGACCGAGGCCCGCGCCGATATCGAGCACCTGCTCGAGCGACGGGTTTTCTTGACGTTGCGCGTCGAGGTCCGTCCCGACTGGCGCAACGATCCGCAAGCCCTGGGGGAGTTGGGGATCGGATAGCTCCCGTCCTCCCCGTCCGGCCTGCTATCATCCGCCCTTCGTGAGGCAGCGTCGTGACGAAGCGTACGTGCTGGGCACGAGCGAGCTCGGAGAAGCGGATCTCATCGTGACCCTCCTGGCCGAACACCACGGGCGCGTGCGCGGAGTCGGCGCCTCGGCTCGCAAGAGCCGCCGCCGGTTCGGCGGGGCCCTCCAGCCGCTGACGCACGTCGTCGCGTCGTGGGTCGAGCGGGAAGGGCGTGAGCTTCACCGCATCGAGTCGCTCGAGCCCGTGCGTTCGTTCGCCGCCATGCAGTCGGATCCGGCCTGCCAGGCGGCGTGTGCGGTGCTCTGTGAGATCACGGCAGCCATCGTGCGCGACGAGCAGCCCGAGGAGAAGACGTTCCGACTGCTCGGCGCGGTGCTCGAAGCGCTCGAGGGCGGGCTGCACCCGTGGCTCGCGGTGCGCTATGCGGAGTTCTGGACGCTGAAGCTTCACGGAGTTCTTCCGGACCTTGAGCACTGCGCCATCTGCGGCGAGCCGTTTGCGGCATCGGGCCTGCGGTGGGCCGTCGCCGGAAGCGGGCTGGTCTGTCGCCGCTGTCCCAAGGGGGTGGGCGCCGCCGCGTTCCGGTCCGGCGACCTGAGGGCGCTCGCGGCGCTCGCCAAAAACCCGCCTCACGCCCTCGACCTGCCTCACGATGTGGCGCGTCCGTTGGGAGCTTTAGAGGTGCTTCTCCGCGGATCGATCGAGGCGTTCGCGGAGCGGACCTTCCGCTCCTACCGGCATCTTCGCGCGGCCACGGCGGCGGGGGGGGCGAGCTGATGAACTTTCAGCGCCTTCTGCTGGGAATCCAGAGCTTCTGGGCCGATCGCGGCTGCATCCTCCAACAACCCTACGACATGGAGGTGGGCGCGGGGACGATGCACCCGGACACATTCCTTCGCGTGCTCGGTCCCGAGCCGTGGAGGGTCGCCTATTGCCAGCCGTCACGGCGCCCCGGCGACGGCCGGTTCGGCGAGAACCCGATGAGGGTCTACAAACACTTTCAGTTTCAGGTCATTCTCAAACCTTCGCCGCTCGACGTTCAGGCCACGTATCTCGATTCTTTGCGCGCGTTCGGTATCGATCCGCTGGAGCACGACATCCGCTTCGAGGAAGACAACTGGGAGTCGCCGACCTTGGGTGCCGCGGGCGTCGGCTGGCAAGTCGTGATGGATGGCATGGAGATCTCGCAGTTCACTTATTTTCAACAGGCGGGGGGGCGCGAGCTCAACCCGATCTCCGTCGAGCTGACCTACGGGATCGAGCGCATCTGCATGTTCTTGAACGACATCAAGAGCATCTTCGACATTCCGTGGAACGACGAAGGGATCACCTACGGGGACGTGCGGCGCGGCGAGGAGATCGAGCATTCGATCTACTCGTTCCGCGAGGCCGACGTCTCCATGTTTCGCTCGCTGTTCGACTCGTGGGAAAAGGAGGCCGTGCGCCTGGTCGCGCTTCCGCTCGTGGTTCCCGCGCACGAGGCGGTGCTCAAGTGCTCCCACCTTTTCAACGTGCTCGACGCTCGCGGCGCGCTGTCGACGACCGAGCGGGCGGCGTTCATCCAGCGGATCCGCAGGATCGCCTGTCAGGTGGCCGATGCCTACGTCGCCCAACGCGAATCGGCAGGGTTCCCCTTGGTGCGCCGGTGAGTGCGCCGCTTCTGATCGAGATCGGTTGCGAGGAGATTCCCGCGCGGATGATCGTCGCGGCAGGTGACGACCTTCGATCGCGTCTGCTCGCGGTTCTCGATCAGGCGGGACTCGCGCACGGCGACGCCCGGTCGTGGGGCGGGACGAGACGGCTCGCCGTTTGCGTCGCGGCGGTGGCCCCGGGACTCGTTGGGCGCGAGGAGACGGTTCTGGGCCCCCCCGCCTCGGCGGCGTTTTCGCCCGACGGGCAGCCGACGCCCGCAGGCGCGGGATTCGCGAAGAAACAGGGGATCGCTCCATCCGAGTTACAGAGGGTGGAGACCCCGAAGGGAACCTACGCAGGATTCCGGCGCAACGTTTCCGGCCGCTCGCTCGGGGAGGTGCTCGCCGAGGCGCTTCCCGCGTCGGTCGCATCGATGAGCTTTCCCAAGACGATGCGGTGGGGGAACGGCACGCATCGCTGGGTGCGTCCGGTGCATTGGGTCGTGGCACTGCACGGCGGGGACGTTCTCGATATCGAGATCCTCGGTGCGAAGTCCGGCAGGAGCTCGGCCGGCCACCGCTTCCTCGCTCCCGGCCCCGTCGTGATCGAACACCCCGATCGCTACGTCGACGCGCTGCGCGAGGCGCGGATTCTCGTCGATCCGAAAGAGCGCCGGGCGGCGCTCTTGAACGCACTGAACGACGCCGCCAAGACCGTCAAAGGCGAGCTCAGCGAGGATGACGAGCTCCTCGAAGAGCTCGTCCAACTCGTCGAATGGCCCGGTGTCGTCGTCGGCCGGTTCGATCCCGCGTTTCTCGATCTTCCACCCGAGATCCTCGTCACGACGCTCAAGCACCACCAGAAATCATTCTCGGTGCGGGGGAAGAACGGGCTCCTTCCGGCCTTCCTCTCGGTGGCGAACACCGATCGCGACCCCGCTGGGCACGTGAAGCGCGGCAACGAGTGGGTCGTCGTCGGCCGGCTCGAGGACGCGCGCTTTTTCTGGAACGAGGACCGCAAGCGGCCGCTCGCATCGCGTGTGGACGACTTGAAGCGCGTCACCTTCCACAAGAAGCTCGGCAGCTACGAGGACAAGACGAAGCGTGTGGCCGGTATCGCCGCGTCGATCGCCCAAACGCTCGGTCCGAGCGTAGGCGACTCCGCGACCGTCAAGCAGGCTGCACATGTGCTCAAAGCCGATCTCGTCACCGGCCTGGTCGGAGAGTTTCCGGAACTGCAGGGGCTTGTCGGAGGTCTCCTTCTACGAGCCGAGGGTGCGCCCTCAACCGTCGCCAACGCCGTAGCGGAGCACTACAAGCCGGTGGGTCCGAGCGACGCCATACCTCAAACCAACGAAGCGTGCATCCTCTCTTTGGCCGACAAGCTCGACACGATCGCCGGACTTTTGGGCGCCGGCGAGAACCCAACGGGTTCGCGTGATCCGTTCGGTATTCGCAGGGCGGCGAACGGGGTCCTGAGGATTGTGCTGCAGAAACAGTGGCCGCTTTCCGTCAACGATCTGTCGTACCTCACGAGGTCAGACGATTCGGGTCCCGCTTCCACTGTATTCACGTTCCTGACGGCGCGACTCGAAGAGTTCTTCCGCGATCGCGGATATACCTCGAACGAAATCGCCAGCGTCGCAATGGCGGACAACGGAGACAAGGCTCCGCTCTGGAGTCTCGAGGACATCGACGCGAGGCTGCAAGCATTGAGAGAGGTTCGGAACGATCCGGAGTTTGCCTTGCTCGTTCAGCTCACCGCTCGTGTCGCAAATATTGGCGCAAAGAACGCCGATCTGCTTCAGCGCGCTCTCGAGCGTGTAGATCTTCCGGATTTGGCCAGCGATCCCGAAGGCGCCGCGCAGGCGCTGCAGTCCTTCGTGAACAAAATCCTGCCGAAACTGCCGCGTCTTGCCGAGCAGCGGAAGTACTTGGACATCGCGATGGAGTTGAAGTCGTTGGCTTCACCCGTCGATCAGTTCTTCAAGGATGCTCTCGTGATTGACGAATCGGACCTGACGCGAACGCACGCAAGGCTCAAGGCGCTCAATCAGCTCCAGCACCATGCGTTGACGAAGTACTTCGACCTGCGTCAGTTGGCGGGCGAGGCAGATAGGAGAATCTGAGTGGATAAGCTGGTTTACATCTTCGCGAAGGGCCAGGCCGAAGGCTCCGCCAAAATGAAGGATCTTTTAGGCGGGAAGGGGGCGAATCTCGCCGAGATGACGGCGCTCGGGATTCCGGTTCCCCCCGGGTTCACGATTTCGACGCAAGCGTGCAACCTCTACTTCGAAAGCGGGCGCAAGCTCCCCTCCGGGCTCGACGCGCAGGTGTCCGACGCATTGTCCCGGCTCGAGGCGCTGCAATCGAAGCGCTTCGGCGACGATGACGACCCGCTGTTGGTGTCGGTTCGATCGGGGGCGAAGTTCTCGATGCCGGGGATGATGGACACGATCTTGAACTTGGGTCTGAACGATCGATCGGTTGCGGGGCTTGCCCATGTCTCCGGCGACCGCCGATTCGCGCTCGATTCGTACCGCCGCTTCATCCAGATGTACTCCGACGTCGTTCTCGACGTTAAGAAGGCGGAGTTCGAGCATTTGCTCGCCGCCGCCAAGCGGGCTCGCAGGGTGACGGACGACACGCACCTGACCGAAAAGGATCTCGCCGCGCTCATCGTGAAGTACAAGCAGCGGGTCGAGAAGGCGACCGGAAGACGGTTCCCCCAGGACCCCCACGCGCAGCTTTGGGGCGCGATTGCCGCGGTGTTTTGCAGCTGGGACAACGATCGAGCGCGCCTCTACCGCCAGCGGTACGGGATCGCCGACGCCTTGGGGACCGCGGTCAACGTGCAGTGCATGGTCTACGGGAACCTCGGGGAAGACTGCGCAACCGGCGTTGCGTTCACGCGCAACCCGGCGACGGGCGCGAACCTCTTCTACGGCGAGTTCCTCCCCAACGCCCAGGGCGAGGATGTCGTCGCCGGAATCAGGACCCCCCGGCCGATCTCCAAGGCGCAGTCGTCGTCCGGAGGGGAAGACTCGCTCGAAGCGACGATGCCTCAGTGCTACGCGCAGCTGCTCGAGATCCGTCAAACCCTCGAGGCCCACTACAAGGACATGCAGGACATCGAGTTTACGATCGAGCGGGGCACGCTCTACATGCTCCAAACTCGTACCGGAAAACGCACCGGTCTCGCGGCCGTCCACATCGCCTTCGACTTCAAGGATGCCGGCGTCATCGACACCAAGACGTTGCTCCAGCGGGTCGAGCCCGACATGCTCGCCCAATTGCTCGCCCCGATCTTCGACGTCAAGGACAAGGAGCGGGCGAGGAAGGCGGGTCGCGTTCTCGGGCAGGGGCTTCCCGCAGGACCGGGCGCGGCGTCCGGTGCGATCGCGTTTTCCGCGGCTCGCGCGGTCGCGATGGCCGCAAAGGGAGCGAAAGTCTTGCTCGTTCGCGCCGAGACGAGTCCGGAGGATCTCGCGGGCATGGTCGCTGCGGTCGGTATTCTGACGAGCCGCGGCGGGATGACCTCGCACGCGGCGGTCGTCGCTCGCGGGATGGGCAAGCCGTGCGTCGTCGGCGCGGAGTCGATCCAGGTCGACGTCGACGCCCGCAAGCTCACCGCGGCGGGGAAGACGCTCAAGGAGGGGGACGCGATCTCGATCGACGGGGCTACCGGCGAGGTGATTCTCGGACAGCTGGATCCTCATCCTTCCGAGATCCAGCAAGTCTTGGTCGGAAAGACGCTGCAGGCGCACAAATCGCCCCTCTACGGCCGCTATGCCCAGCTCCTGCGCTGGGCCGATGACGCAAGGCGTCTGAAGGTCCGCACGAATGCCGACACTCCGCACGACGCGGAGGTCGCCCGTGCCTTCGGCGCCGAGGGTATCGGCCTGTGCCGCACCGAGCACATGTTCTTCGCGGAGGACCGGATCCGAGCGGTCCGCGAGATGATCCTCGCGGACGACCTCAAGGGGCGAAAGCACGCCTTGGCAAAGCTCCTGCCGATGCAGCGGAAGGATTTCATCGGGATCTTCAAGGCGATGAACGGGCTCCCCGTCACGATCCGGCTTCTCGATCCGCCCCTGCACGAGTTCCTGCCCACGACCGTCGAGCAGTTCAAGCGGCTCTCGCGCGAGATGAAAGTGAAGGCGACGAAGCTCGTGGAGCGAGCGGAGCAGTTGCACGAGTCCAACCCGATGCTCGGCCATCGCGGATGCCGATTAGGCATCACCTATCCGGAGGTCTACGAGATGCAGGTCGAGGCGATCTTCGAAGCCGCGGCTCAATGCGCGGCCAAGGGGATCGACGTGAGGCCTGAGGTCATGATCCCGCTCGTGGGCACGGTGCGGGAGTTCACGGAGTTGGCGTCAAGGGTCCGCGCGATCGCGGCGGAGGTCGAGAGAAAAACCAAGGTGAAGATCGCCTATCTCGTCGGGACGATGATCGAAGTCCCGCGAGCCTGCCTCGTCGCGGAGACGCTCGCGAAAGAGGCGGAGTTCTTCTCGTTCGGCACGAACGACCTCACGCAGATGACCTACGGCTTCTCGCGCGACGACATCGGGAAGTTTCTCCCCGAGTATCTCAACCGTCGCGTCCTCCCCTTCGATCCGTTCCAGTCGATCGATCAGGAAGGCGTCGGTCGGCTCGTGGCCTTGTCCGTCAAGGAAGGGAAGAAGGGACGGCCGACGCTCAAGGTGGGTATCTGCGGCGAGCACGGCGGCGATCCGGCCTCGGTCGGGTTCTTCCACCGCAGCGGGCTCGACTACGTGTCGTGTTCTCCCTACCGCGTGCCGGTGGCGCGTTTGGCGGCGGCTCACGCGGTGCTCGCGGACGAGGGAGGCGGAGGCTCGGGCACCGCCTAGGCCGGCGGTCGACTCAGTCCTTTCCGTTCCACACGACCCACGGCGCGTTGCCACGGCCGTAGACGTCTTCGAGCTCCTGACGCTCCTTGAAGGTGTCCATGCAGCCCCAAAACCCCTCGTGCGGGTGCGCCATGAGCTTGCCGTCTTTGATCAGCCGGCGGAACGGTTCTTCGACGAGATCTTCGCCTTCGTGGATGTAGTCGAAGATCTCCTGCCTCAGGACGAGGAAACCGCCGTTGATCCTCGCGCCGGATCTTCCGATGTGCTCGATGCTCCTGACAACCCCCGCGTCGTCCGAGTTGATGAGGTGAAAACTGGCCCGAGGCTTCACGCTCACGAAGCAGGCCGCGTTGCGGCTCCGCTGAAACGACGCGATGACCGACGGGAGATGGACGTCCGAGAGGCCGTCCGTGTAGTTGGCCAGGAAGACGTCTTCACCCTTGACGTGCTTCTCGACGGCCTTGAGCCGCCCGCCGATGTTGGTCGCAAGCCCCGTGTCCACGAACGTGATGTTCCAGTCGTCGATGTCGCGACTGAGGAGCTCCAAGCTCTTCCCGCCCTTCGAGAAGACGAAGTCGTTCGAAAGGCATTCGTCGTACTCCAAGAAGTAGTTCTTGATGACATCGGCCTTGTACCCGAGACACAAGATGAAGTCCTTGTGGCCGTAGTGGGCGTAGTACTTCATCACGTGCCAGAGAATCGGGCGGTAGCCGATCGGGACCATCGGCTTGGGGATGCTTTCCGAGAATTCGCGCATCCGCATCCCGAAGCCGCCGCAAAAGAGTACGACTTTCACGCGCGACCTCCGACGGGGGTGAGATCCTCGAGCCAGGTTTCGCTCCGGAAGTGCCGGTACTGCTCGGCACGCAGCCGGTCGGCCAGGCGGTTGCCGGGGAGCTCCACGTCGTCGTAGGAGAGCACCGCGTCTTTCGCGATGTCGCGCTTGAGCTTGCAGCCCAAGACGAGGCCCTCGGGCAGATAGCGTTTCGTGCTCATCTCGTCGGCGTTGACCGCTTCGCCGTAAGTCATGTACATGCCGTAGTCGTCCAAGAGACTGCCGGCCTTGAGGTCCTGCTTGGCCACGGCGCACACCTCGACGACCGGGCCTCCCAACGGCGGGGCGACCGGGTCCTTGTAGAGGGCCACGCGCGCGATCGCGGCGGGGGCCTCGAAATGGACGAGGTGGTACGGGACAAAGAAGGGGTAGAGCGGCCCGTCGCCCATCTTGTACAGGTTGAGGTAGTGCCGTTGCTTGGGGTCTTCGTGCTCGGCAAGGCAGTAGACCTTGGTGAGCGGCGTGCCGACGACGTAGTCCACGATTCCGCCGAGCCGGCGCAATTCGTCGATGTCGTACAGGTCCCCGATCCTCATGACGTCGCCGCGATACTCCAACCCGCGCGTCATCCCCCTGGAGGCGACCGTGAACCCCGTGGCGTTCGCCACGATGGCCTGTTCGAAGCTGATCTTCGAGCCGTCGGCGAAGCTCGTGACCATGGCGGGGTTCTGCCCCCACTTCTCCGCGAAGCCCCTCTGGGTCGTCGGGTTGCGGTACGGATCCTGGAGACCCTTGATGTTTCCCATCACCCGCGGAATAAGGCCCAAGCCTTTGACCCACCGGCAGAGGTTCATCTGGACGCCGGGCTCATCCCCGTCGCAGGCCGACATGATCACGCCGTGCTTTTTCGCGTAGACCTGCAGGATCGGTCCAATCGTCGCGTCGAGCTCGGCGTTCATCAGGACGACGTCCTTGCGATATTGAAACGCCTCCATGAAGACGGTCGCGCCGAACTCGACGCTCCCGGTCACATCCACCAAGACGTCCAAGGTCTCAGAGCGTGCGAGCAGGAAGGCGTCTTCGGTGACCACCGGTTTTCCCGCGCGGAGCGCGTCTTCCATCTGCGCCTGCGTCGTCGCGACCACGACGCCTTCGCGGCCGGCGTACTCGAAGACGCGGCGACCCTTCTCGATGCTCCGACTGTACACCGCGCCCAAGCGCATACCCGGCACGCTGTTGACGATCTGATTCGCGAGGCCCTGTCCCATGAATCCGGCGCCCAACATGCCGACGCGGATCGGCTTCCCTTGCTCTTCGCGTGCCCTAAGGGCGGTGTCGACGATGATCATCGGGATCCTCTTACGACGCTCATGCGGCGTTTGAGCACCGGCTCGACTTGGTCCAAGAGCTTGAACACCTGATCCTTGTCCGAAATGACGGACACGGGTAGCGGCCAAACGAGCCGAAGCCCCGGATCGTCGTGCCGCAATCCGCTCTCGCAGTCCGGGGCGTAGAACGTCCCGACCTGATAGCTCGTTTCCGTCTCGTCGGCTAGAACCTGATACCCGTGCGCGAAACGCTCGGGAACGTAGAGCGCGCGGTGATTGTCCTCGTCGAGGGTGACCGCGACGTGCTCCAGATAGGTCGCGCTCTCCGGGCGGAGGTCGACGATGACGTCGAGAATCGCCCCTCGCGTGGCGCGCACGAGCTTCGTCTCGGCCGCCGGAGGGAATTGGAAGTGCATGCCGCGCAGCGTCCCCTTCTGGTGGTTGAAGGCGAGGTTGGCCTGAGCGATGACCGGCCTGAGCCCGTGCGCCTCGAACTCTTTCTGGCAGAAGGAACGCGCGAAGAACCCTCGCGAGTCCTCCTTGCGTTCCAAGTCGATGATGTACGCGCCCTTGAGCTTCGTCTCGGTGAAAATCATGGATGCTTTCTACCCCCCACGCGTCCTAACCGGTTGAAACGTAGTCCTCCTCCGCCCTTAGAGGCAAGCGCGGGTCGCCTTGGGGCGTCACTCCAAGGAGTCGAGCGGCGTCCAGAAGAAATCCGGATCGATCTGGCCGGTTTTGAGCAGGTATTCGAGCTGCTTCAGCCGGGTGAAGCCGCGGTACTGAAACATCTCGGCGGTGAAGTTGATTCTCTTGAACAATTCGAACAACTGCCGCGCTCCGCGCCGGGCGTCCCAGGCGCAGCGGAAGCTGGGGAGCGCTTTCCGGATCTTCTCGAACGAGACCCTGTAGCTGCGGTTGTCGGAGCCCGTCGCGCCGAACGAGACCGCGCAGTTGGGAAACACCTCGGCGACGATCTCGGCGATCTCCCGCACACGGTAGTTCTGGGCGGTGTCACCGACGTTGAAGATCTCGTTGTGGACACGCTCCCTGGGCGATTCCAGCGCGGCGACGATCGCTTGGCAGATGTCCAGGCCGTGCACGAGAGGTCGCCATGGCGTCCCGTCGCTCGTCATTGCGATCGTGCCCGTCGTGAAGGCGCAACCCGCAAGGTTGTTCAGGACGATGTCGAAGCGCATCCGCGGGGAGGCGCCGAATGCCGTGGCGTTTCGAAAGAAGGTGGGGGAGAACGCGTCGTTCGCGAGCGTTGCGACGTCGCGCTCGACGAAGGTCTTGCAAATCGCATACGCCGTCTGGGGGCTCGTCGGCGACGCTTCGTCGACGTGCTCGTCCGTTCCAACGCCGTAAACGCTGCACGACGACATGTAGACGAACCGATGGACCCCCGCCTTTCGAGCGAGATCGGCGAGACGCACCGATCCCTTGTGGTTGATCTCGTAGGTGATGTG
This sequence comes from uncultured Acidobacteriota bacterium, assembly GCA_964619965.1. Taxonomy (GTDB): domain Bacteria; phylum Acidobacteriota; class Polarisedimenticolia; order Polarisedimenticolales; family DASRJG01; genus DASRJG01. Next base: position 30,833 of record CAZUGP010000055.1, on the reverse strand, counting down.
CGGGGCGAGGTCACCCGCCGGGTCGTTCGAGAGCTCCGCCATATGGACCACCGCGTCGACGCCCGCCAAATCCTCCTGCGCGATCCGACGAAGGTCCTTGTTCAGCGTCTTGGCGGACACTCCGGTCGGGTTGTAGAGCCAGCCCGACCTGTAGTAGCCGGTATCGACCCCCGTGACCTCGAAGCCCCGTCGCATGAGAATGGGAGCGAGCAGGGACCCGAGATAGCCATCGGTTCCGGTCACGAGCACCTTCATCAAGCGGCCTCCGTGGACGAAGAAGAGGTGGAGATCATCGCACCTGACTTTCCTTGACGCTCGTTGGGCAGGACGGTATAGTGCCGCGCTTTCGCGAGCGCGGATTGCGCCCGCGTGTTCGAGGGTTCCCGATGAAAGCGAAGTCCTCGAAGGCCAAAGCTCCCGCCGTCAAGACGATGAAGCGCGCGGCTAAAAAGCCCGCGAAGGCGGTCCCCGCCAAGGTTGCCGGCGTGAAGAAGAAGGCGGCTGCCGCGAAGCCGATCGCGAAGAAGCTCACCGCCGTCCGGCCGACCGCGAAGGCGGGTGCCAAGGGACCCGGCAAGGCTCCCGCCACCACGTTCAAGGCCGCGCGCGTCTTGAAGGCCGTACTGAAGGCGCCGCCGGTCGCCCCCAAGCCCAAGCCACAGGCCAGGCGCGTTCCGAAACCGGCCTCCATCGCGGCGAGACGCAAGGAGCGGGCACACTTTCGCGAGCTGCTGCTGAAGAAGCGCCAGGACTTGATGCGCGCCTATGCGATCAGCAAGGGGGACTCCCAGGCCGAGCTCGACAACGGAACCGAAGACTATGTCGACTATGCGGTGAACTCCTACGCACGCGAGTTCCTGCTTTCGTTGACCGAGATGGAACGGAAACACCTCCTGCTCGTCGAGGAAGCGCTGAACCGGATCGACCGCGGCGAATACGGTTACTGCCAGCAGTGCGGCGAGGACATCAACCTCAAGCGGCTCGAGGTCCAACCTTGGGCCAGGCATTGCGTCCGCTGCCAGGAGCTCGAGGAAAAAGGGCTGCTGCCGCAGTTTCCCTTCGCCGTCGGCGACGACGAGGAGCCTGCGGACGAGCCCGAGGACCTGCCGCCCCCCGACGAGGAGTCCGAGGTGGAGGTGGAGGACGAGGTTCTCGACGACGACCCGCTCGTCGTGGACGGCGACGACTCGGAAGAGTAGGGCGTCTTGAAGACGCCTCCTACTCGCTGAGATGTCCCCCCCCGGGCGGCTCCCCGATGTCACCGTACGACTGCGGGCCAAGCGGCGAATCGACGCTCGCCATCCCTGGATCTTCGCGGACGACGTCACGGCGTCCGGTGCCGCCGCGCACGGAGACCTCGTTCGGGTCCGAGACGGCGCGGGAGCGGTTCTGGGCATCGCGTTCTGGTCGGCCCGCTCGAAAATCGCGCTGCGGATAGTATCGCGCGAGGACGTGGTCCCTGATGCCGCGTTTTGGGCGGCGCGAGTCGACGACGCCGTGGAGCGCCGCGGTGTCGAGATCGCCCGATGGACGGCGAGGCGTCTCATCTTTGGCGAGGCGGACGGCGTGCCCGGGCTCGTCGCCGACATTTACGGAACCCATCTCGTGATTCAGGTCCTGACGGCGGGTACCGAGCGTATCGTGGACCAGGTCGTGGCCAGGGTCCGCGAACGCGTTGTCGTGGATTCGGTTCTCGCCAGGAACGACCCGTCCGTGAGGACACTCGAAGGGCTGACGCGTGAGGTGCGACAGATCGCGGGGACGACGCCCGACGAAGTCGTCGTCGACGAGGGAGGCGTTCGCTACGCCGCCGATCCGTGGCGCGGCCAAAAGACGGGGGCGTTTCTCGATCAACGCGAAAACCGCGTAGCCTGCGGCGCTTACGGCCGCGGGCGGGTCCTGGACGCCTTCTCGTATCACGCTTCATTCGCTTTGCACGCGGCGCACCACGCGACGGAAGTCGTCGTCGTCGACGCATCGACGGAGGCTCTGTCCCGCGGGCGCGCGAACGCGGAGCGGAACGGCGCGACCAACCTGACGTTCGTCGAGGCGAACGCGTTCCTGGATTTGCGCGAGCGGGACCGTCGCGGGGAACGCTTCGATCTCGTCGTGCTGGACCCCCCGGCGTTCGCGAAGAGCCGCGGCGACGTGGCGGCCGCTCGCCGCGGATACAAGGAGATCAACCTGCGCGCGCTCCGGCTTTTGGCCAAAGGCGGCGTCCTTTTCACCTCCTCCTGCTCGTACAACCTGGACGAGCCCTCGTTCGAGGGTCTCCTGCGCGAAGCCGCCGCGGACGCGGGCCGCGACGTGGTCGTCGAACAACGCCGCGGGCAAGCGCAAGACCATCCCGTCCGGCTCGCCTTTCCCGAGGGCCGCTACCTCAAGTGCTTCGTGCTGCGGGACGCGTCAGGGTCTCCGTGAGCCGCAGACTAGTGCTGGTTGCGGCGTTCGCCTTCGCGCTGGCTTCGGGAGGAGCACGCGCGCAGACGCAGGCGGACGAGCGCTCCACCTCCTGGCTCCAAAGACGCCTCGAGACGGGGCTGGCGACGTCGCTCGGCGGGTCGGTGCGGATCGGGCGCATGGATGTCGACTGGACATCCCTCGCCGCCACGATCGGGGATGTCGCGATCTCGATTCCCGCCGAAGGGGCGGCACCGCTGACCGCCACCATGGCGGAAGGACGCGTCAAGCTCGCCTGGTCCGGACTGGGGGGCATCGCGGGCGGGGACATTCACATCACCGAAGTGCTGGCGCGAGGCGCGACCTTTTCGTGCAGCCGCGAATGGATCGACGCTTGGAGACCGAAGGAGAGGCAGGGCGGGGGGGCGGTCGCGATCCAGATCGACCGCCTCGTCGTCGAGGATGCGACCGCCGAGTACCTCGATGGACAAAAGCGTCTGCGCGTGGCGACGCGCTCGATGGACTTTCACGGCGACTGGTCGACGTCGCGCCGGCTTCTGGTCGGGGAGGTGCGTGCCAGCGCCACGGTCGAGGCGCCGCTTTTCGGCCAGCCGTGGCCGGCCGACGTTCGTGGAGGCTTGCGCCTCGGAGGAGGGCGGCTCGAGATCTTCGCCGCCACCGGCGAGGGGCCCGGCGCTCGTGGGGAGCTGGCAGGCAACGTCTCCTGGGGCGTGGGCGCCTCGTTCACCGCGCAAGGCCGGCTGGACGCAGACCTCGCGGCGCTCTCGCCGTATTTGGCGGGCAATCTCCCGCTGTCCGGGCAGGTCGAAGGCCCCCTCCAGATCGTCTACACGGGGGGCGTGCCGATCCGCGTCACCATGCAGGCGAAAACGACGGGCCTGTCCATCGGCCCGATCGCCACGGACACGGCACGCGGCGAGCTCACGATCCGCCCGGGACGCCTCGATGTCGGCGGCCTTGACGCGCACGCCTACGCCGGCGCATTCACCGGCACGGTCGGCCTCACGTTCGGCCAGCCGTTGGGGCTCGTCACCGACCTCGCGGGGAAAGGCGCCGATCTCTCCCGCCTCATCGCATTGGCCGGAAAAGCGCTCCCGATAGCGAGCTCGGCCGACGTGACCTTTGCGATTGCGGGAGACCCGGGCCGGCCTGCGACGTGGACCGGCGGCGGGACGTTCGACGCCGTGCCCCGCGCGGCAGGCATAGCCCAAGCCGTTCAGGCGCGTGGACGCGGCCGCCTGATCTTCGAGTCCGGCCGGGTGCGCGTCGAGACGGAGAAACTGCAGCTGGCGGAGGCGTCGTTGCGCTTGGCGCTTGCGGCCGAGCTCAAGTCGACGCCGCCGGCCATGACGCTCGCAATCGAGGGGACGACGCGTTCCGCCCGGACGACGCAGCTCGCCGCGCTTACGTTCCTGGATGCGTTAGGCGTCGCACGCAACCGGTTCGCGGTCGAGCCTCTGGAAGGGGCCGGGAGCTTGCGCGCGGCGGTGCGAACCTCGGGGCGGTCCACGACGCTCGATTTAGCGCTCGATCTGGTCGACGGGTCCTACGCCGGTGAGCCGTTCACCTCGGCGCGCTGCGACCTCGCGGTTTCTGAGACGATGGTCGCGCTGCGCCACGTCGAGCTCGAGTCGGAAGGATCGTCGGTTGTGGGAAGCGCTCGCTTCGACGCGCGCAACGGCGCGATCGACGAGCTCGACGTTGCCGCGCGGGGTGTGGTGGTGGGGAGGCTCCTCGCCAAGGCCGGCGTCGCCGCACCGATCGACGGACGCGTCGACCTCGACCTCCATGGCTCCCGCGAGGGAGGCCTGTTGGCCGCGCAGGGCCGCGTCACCGCACAGAAGGTGATCGTCGGTTACGAGATCGTCGACACGATCGAAGGGGCGGTCCGCGTCGAGGGCGATCGGGTCATTCTCGACGGGATCGTCGCGCGGGGTCACGGGCTCGAAGCGCGCGGACGGGTGATCTACGACCTCGTGAAAAGCGAAGCGGAGGTCGAGCTCGTATCGGCTCTCCTCGACCTTGGATCAAACCGCACACTGGCCGAGGCCGGCCTCACCGCGACGGGGACGATCCGGACGCAGGGGTCGATGACGGTCACGCCCGAAGGCCCCGCGGGACTGCTACGGATCGTCGCGAGCGACCTGCTCTTAGACACCGGGCGAAACGGCTTGCGCGAGATTCGGCTCGGGGACCTCCAAGGGACGGGCTCGATCTCGCCGCGGGGCTTGGAGCTCGCCGTCCGCTCGATGCCGGAGGCGGCGTGGACGTTCGATGCGTTCCTCGGCTTCGCGCGCGTGCTTCCGCTCTCGGCTGTTCTCTATTTCGAGGACTTAGTCGTCGGCGCGGGAGGAGTCTTCGGCGAGAGCTTCGACCTGCGCGTGGTGGGACAAGTTCAGGCGGAAGGGGATCTGACCCAGCCTCGCGCGATGGAAATCAACGGCGCTTTCGATCAGGTCGCCGTTCGCCTCGGACCGCATGTCCTAAAAGCCGCCGAGCCTTTCCCGCTCCGCTTAGAGAGCGGACGCTTCGTGCTCGGCCCGGCGCGCTTTGAGGGCGATGCCGCTCATGTCGAGCTGGCCGGCAGCGGTTCGATCGACGGGGGTGAGGTCGCCGGGTATCTCCGCGGCTCGCTCGACCTGGCCGTCGTCTCGTCGCTCTGGTCCGAGATGCGCGGCGGGGGTCCGGTCGAAGTCGACGCAACGCTCGGCGGTCGGCTCGAGCAACCCGATTTGCAGGGGCGGGTTGCCGTGCGCGACGGGCGAGTGCGCCTCATCGGCTACCCGCAGTCCTTAGAGTCGATCGACGCCGAGGCGATCTTCCAGGGACAGACCCTCACGCTCTCGTCGTTTCACGCGTTCCAGGGTGGCGGCGAGATCACCGCGACCGGCCGCGTCGAGTTCAAAGGCATCACCCCTGCCTCCCTGCACGCCGAGTTTGGCGGCGCGAACGTCGTCGTCAAGTTCCCCGAGGGGTTCAAGGGGACCTACGAGGGCCGCATCGCGCTCGACGGGACGCCGAAGCGCGCGACGATCTCCGGCCGCCTCGAGTTGGTGCGCGGGTTGTACTCCAAGGACTTCGACGTCGGCCTCTTCGGCGGAGCGCACCGCGAGTTCGATGCCGCAGCCGAATCGCCGTTCCCGCGCAACGTCTTCCTCGACGTCGACATCGTGGCGCCGGGAAACGTCTGGCTCCGCAACGACGTGGCGAAGGTCGAGGCGGAGGGACAGATCCATCTCGGCGGCGAGCTGGTGCGCCCGGAGGTGACGGGACACTTCGCTCTCATCCCGGGCGGCACCGTCCGGTACCGGGACGTGGACTACCGCATCGAGTACGGAACGCTCGATTTGACGGATCCGGCGCGCATCAATCCGTACGTCGACTTTCGCGGCCGGACACGCGTTGCCGAGTACGAGATCTCCCTGCACGTCGAAGGCACCCTGGACAAGTTCGACTACGAGATCACCTCGACGCCGCCGCTCGCGTCGCAGGACATCATCTCGCTGCTCGTGACCGGAAAAACGCTCGACTCGCTGAGCGGATCGGCCTCGGCTGCCGCACTCCCGGGCGACATGGCTGCGTACTACTTCGCGGGCCTCTTGAGCTCGACGTTCGGAAAGCAGATCCAGAATTCGCTCGGCATCGATCAGCTGGAGATCACGCCGCTCCTGCTGAAGGGGGAGTCCGATCCGACCGCGCGCGTCACGGTCGGCAAGCAGGTGAGCGATACGGTCAAGATCGCGTTCTCGCAGGACATCGGAACGGCGCAGAAGCAAACGTACCAGATCGCGTGGGACACCACGCGACGCATTCGCCTCGTCGCCGAGAGCGACACGGAATCCGGCGTGGGCGGAGAATTGCAGTACTCTCGCCAGTTCGGCGGATCCGCGGTTACCGGGCGCGAGTCCGGCCTGCCCCGCACATCGGGCGGCGTCACCGGCACGGTCGCTTCCGTCCAGGTCCTGGCCGACGACGGCATCGCAAGGGCGGATCTCGTCAAGAGCACGAAGATCCGCGCCGGCGATCCGTTCGACCGTGGGCGCATGCTGCAGGGGGGGGACCGCGTTCGCGCGGCCCTCGTGATCAAAGGGTTTACACAGGCGAGCGTCCGCGCCGAAGCGGTCCTGGACGAGGGCCCCCCACGAGAGCATCGCATCGTCTACCGCGTCGTCCAGGGACCGCGCGTCACGATCGATCTCGTGATGGCCGGGGGCAAGGGGAAGCGCGCCATGCGTAAGGCGCTCAAAGCCTTCGCGCGCGAGACACCTTACACGCCGGACTTTTGGGACGAGGCGACGCGCGCGCTGCTCGATCAACTCCAGGAGGACGGCTTCTACGCAGCGGATGTGACGTGGCACCCCGAAGATCGACCCTCCGGGCGGACGATTCACATTCTCGTGGATCGCGGAAAGCCGGTGCGGCTGCGTGCGCTCCGCTTTACGGGCGTCCAATCGATCCCGCTTGCGCGAGTCGAAAAGCAGATGACCTCGCTGAAGAGCCAGTCCCTTCGCAAGCCTCTGCTGCGCCCGTCGGTTCTGGCGGCCGACCTGGCCTCGGTGCGGGCCCTCTATCGCGACGAAGGCTTCGCGCGGGTTCTCATCGGGCAGCCTCAGGTCGCTCTAGGCACGACGGGGGAAACCGCGGAAGTAGACGTCGCCATTCGCGAGGGAACGCGCTTCACGGTCGGCGATGTGACGTACTCGGACGGAGGGGCGGCGCCCGAGGCGGAGTTGCGCGCCTCGACGCCCCTTGCGCCCGGTCAGACGTTCTCCCCGCGCCGCCTCGCGGAGTCCGAGCAGTTGCTCAAGGATCGACTCGATGCCCTGGGCTATCCCGAGGTCAACGTCGAATCCCGGGTGGAGCTTTTGAGCGAGACCGCGGACATCGCGTTCGACATCGCCCCGGGCGAGCGAAAGACGGTCGGCACGATCGCGATCGAGGGCAACCGGGTCACCAAACAGCGGACGATCGCGAAGGCGCTGACGTTCGGTCGCGGTGATCTCGTCGCGAAGCGGTCGCTGTTGACGAGCCAGCAGCAGCTCTACCGCACCGGCCTCTTCTCCAGCGTCAGGCTGAGCTACGTTCCGCTCGGCGGTGACGACGTCGCCGCCCAGACGGTCACCGTCAAAGTCGACGAGGCTCCGCCGTTGTCCCTGGGCTTCGGAGTCGGATACGACTCGGAGGACGGTCCCCGGGCCAGCTTTCTCTTCGGCTATTCCAACCTCGGCGGGCGCGGTGTCGCGATCGCCGTCCAGGCCCGCGTCACCGGCAAGGAAGACCGCGAAGTCTTGACCCTTCGGCGACGAAGCGTCTTCGGAAACACCATCGATGCGCTCGGTTCGATCCTGTTCGAGAAGACGGCGCAAGACTGGTTCACCGAGTCGCGACGCGCCTTGTCGATCCGGCTCGAGCAGAGGCCGAAGCCGCGCTGGATCCGTTTTCTCCGTTACACCATCCAGGATGTCAGGATCTCCGCCATCAGCGACTTCCAGGCGGCGCTCGAAGAAAAGTTCGACGACAAGGTGTCCGCTCTGCAGCTGGCCGATGTCGGCCTCGGGCTCGTTCGTGACACGCGTGACGACGCGTTCGTTTCGACGCGCGGGGGGTATGGCTCGATCGAGGGAAGCGTCTTTTCGAAACCGATCGGATCTGAGGCCTCCTTCGTCAAGCTGTTCCTGCGCGGATCGTGGACCGTGACGTTGAAGCGCGGCAGCCGGTTCGCCACATTCCTTCGCGTCGGTGCGCAGCAGCCTTTCTCCGACACCCAGATCGTCCCACTCTCCGAGCGCTTCTTCGCCGGTGGGTCGAACACGCTGCGCGGCTTCGCCACCGACTCCGTCGGAGGCCTCGACGTCTTCGGATTCAAGGGGGGAGGGGAGGCGCTCCTCCTGCTCAACGAGGAGTGGCATTTCCCGATCTGGCGCAGTCTTCGTGGGGAGCTGTTCTTGGACGCCGGCAACGTCTACCCCACCGTGGGCGATTTCGACCCGACCAACCTGCGCTCCTCGGCAGGCCTCGGGCTTCGCCTCGAGACGCCGATCGGGCCGATTCGCGTGGAGTACGGGTGGAAGCTCGATCGCATGCCCGACGAGTCGGCGGGAGAGCTCATCTTCGCCATCGGGACCGTCTTCTGATGGGAGAGCCGGGAAGAGGGGCGGCCGCCGCCGGCTGAAGCGGGGGATTGGGGGGGTACCGGCGGCGGCCGCGGGGGGGATTAGAGGGTCAGGCCAATGAGAACCTGAGGTTTCCGCGCTGGGGACCGAGGCAAACGCGGAGCTTGTCCTTCGCCTCGCGTTCGAGCTGACGAACCCGTTCACGGCTGAGATTCATTCGCTTTCCGATCTCCTCGAGCGTTTGCTCCTGCCCGCCGAGAAGGCCGAAACGGTTCCTGATGATGTGAAGCTCTCGCTCATCCAGGCGACCCAGCGCCCGTTCGACGATCGCTCCAACCTCGCGGTGGTAGATCTTCTCTTCCTGGCTCTCGGCGTGGGTGTCCGCGAGAAGAGTCGAGAAACGGCATTCCTCGTCGCGATCCACGTAGTCATCGATGGAGAGCTCTTTTTGCATCAATGGGAAGATCATCGCGTTCTCCTGAGGAACCCCTCGCTAAGGACATACAGCAACCGGCGTGCCGGGTCCTCACCGGTTGCCATCCGGACGCGGAGCACAAGTCGCGGCTCGAAATGCGGGCGCAATCCGGCGGGATTACGCGCCGTCTCGAATGTCGATGAAAGTCGATCGATTCCGTGGTGATTTAGTTCCTCCCTCGGGAGTCGCGCCGGGGTGGCGCTGCCCACGGGCGCCCGTGCAAGAATGGCGCGCCTTACGTCGAGCGCGGACATGACGCTTCGCGTGACCTTTGCAGGGGCTCTCGTGGGTCGGATCCGAGTCCTGGATGACCATCTCGTCAATCGCATCGCGGCTGGAGAAGTCGTCGAGCGGCCCGCCTCTGTCGTCAAGGAGCTCGTCGAGAACAGCCTGGACGCCGGGGCGGGGTCCATCGAAGTGCGTGTTGAGGACGGGGGCCGGCGTCGGATCGTCGTCGCCGACGACGGGGAAGGGATGGAGCGCGACGACGCGCTTCTCGCCCTGGAGCGGCATGCCACGAGCAAGCTCAGGAGCTTCGAGGACTTGGCGGCCATCGCGACCCTCGGGTTTCGAGGAGAGGCGCTGCCGAGTATCGCTGCCGTCTCCCGCTTTCTCTTACGCACCGCGGCGCGCGATAGCTGCGCCACCGAGATCGAGGTTCGGGCCGGCCGGATCGGAGGCGTGCGCGAGGTTGCGCGATCGCGGGGCACGACGATCGAGGTGGGAGGGATCTTCTTCAACGTCCCGGCGCGGCGTAAGTTCTTGAGGGCCGCTCCGACCGAGCTCGCTCACATCATTCGTACGCTCTCGCACTACGCGGTCGCGCATCCGTCGGTCCGGTTCCTGTTGGAGCACGAGGGGCGGCGATTGCTCGACGCGCCGAAGGCGGTCGATCGACCGGAGCGTATCGCTCAGGTCCACGGGCGTGAGCTCGCGGGAAAGCTGGTGCCGTTCACCTCCGAGGGTGCGGGCCTAGGGGTCAGCGGTTTCGCCGGACGGCCGGTTGACGCCCTGTCGCGGCGCGACACCCAGCACCTCTTCGTGAACGGGCGCCTCGTTCACGACCGCGTCCTTACGCATGCGATCGCCGCGGCCTACGGCAATTCGGTGGCCCGCGGCCTCTATCCGGCCATGCTCTTGTTCGTCGAGATCGACCCCGCGCGCGTCGACGTCAACGTGCACCCTCAAAAAAGCGAGGTGCGTTTCGACCGTTCGTCCGAGGTGCACGACGCGGTACGGGATGCGATCTCGCAGGCCCTCTCGCACCGCGTCGCCGTACCCGGCCTTGCGGACCTTCTGCCCTCGTCGCCGCCGTCCGCCCCGCTTGTTTCGGTCGCGGCGGCGCTCTCACGCTACGCCGCGGTCGCCGAGCCTCCCCCCCGGGTCTACGCGCCGCGCGAGCCCGGCTCGGCATCGAGCCTCCTCGAGGACACGAGTGCTGCGGTCGATCCCGGCCGGCGGGCGGTTCCGTTGGCGCAGTACAGAGACTCGTACATCGTCGCGCAAGATCGGGAGGGCTTGTTGCTCGTCGACCAACACGTGGCTCACGAACGCGTCCTGTTCGAGCGCTACCTCGAGGAGGCCGAGCGCGGCGAGGTTCACGTGCAGCGTCTGCTTTTCCCTCGAATGATCGAGCTTGCCGCGGACGAGGCCGTGGTTTTTGCCTCGGAGGCGGGGGAGTTCGAGCGCCTCGGTTTCCTCCTCGAGCCGTTCGGCGGGAACGCCGTGAAATTGGACGGCGTTCCGGCGTTCGCGAAGGACGTCGCCCCCGATCGACTGCTCCGTGAGCTCCTGGGGGAAGCCGCGCGAACGCGAAGCGTGGCGACCGGCCTCGACGACCTGCGCCTCAGGCTGGTGACGAGCGCCGCCTGCCAGGCGGCGATCAAGGTCAACTACCCCCTGACCCGCGAGGGCATGCAGCGTCTTCTGGACGACCTTTTTCAGACGAAGAATCCGACGACTTGCCCGCACGGGCGGCCCATTATCTTCCGGCTGACCTTGGACGAGATCGAGCGGGCCTTCAGGCGCCGTTGACGGCAGGACGAATACCCCGTATAGAGGGGGAGCCATGCGCGTCGTTGTCCCCGTGATTCTGGTCGCCTGCCTTGGCGGGACGACCATTTCGGCGACCGACCTCGTCGTCTTCGAGGACGGCCGCGGCATAAGGGTGAGCGGTTTCGAGCTCGCTGACGGCCTGGCGCGGCTGACGCTGGAAGACGGCGGCGAACTGGGGGTGCCCGCGAGCTCGATCATGGCGATCGAGCGTGCGATCGACGCCGAAGATCCGCGGCCTGCGGAGAACGAAAGCCGCGCGATCGAAGCGGCCGCGTTGGTCGACGATTTGCGCGTGAACGAGAAGTGGCGCGCCGCCGCCGGTCGCTACGCGGACGCTATCGCCGCGGCGGCCGACCGCAACGCGCTCGACCGGGCCTTACTCGCGGCGGTCGCCAAGATCGAATCGAATTTCAATCCGTACGCCGTCTCGCCGAAAGGGGCCTGCGGCATCCTTCAGCTCATGCCGCAGACGGTGAAGCGCTTCGGCGTGAGAAACGTCTTCGACGCGACGCAGAACATCGACGCCGGGGCGCGGTATCTGCGCTGGCTTCTCGACCGCTTCGACGGACAAGTCGATCTCGCGCTGGCCGGGTACAACGCCGGAGAAGGGGCGGTCGATCGCCATCACGGCATTCCTCCCTTCGCGGAGACCACCTGGTACGTGCTCAAGGTCCTCGATCACGTCGCCCGGACCAGTCAGTCTCCTTCGCGCTGACGCTGCCCGAAGACCCCCCGAAGAAAAGGCAGGAGCGGATCTGCGGTGATCGCCGGAGCCGGTCCCGATCCCTCGAGGCGCCACCCGGAACTTCCCTCGGGCCAGAGCGCCGCCCTCGTCGTTGCACTGCCCCGCTTTTGGTCGTCCACCGAACGGGCCAGGCGGGACCAGCCATGGGCCACGAAAGACGATGCCGAAACGGCGTTCCAACTCGCGGCGGAGTCGCCGGCAACCGCGGGCAAGCTCCCGACGCGTTCCGGGCCGGCGCGACGAGCGTCGATCGCGGATTCCAGGCGCGCGCGCGACGTCGCCACGAAGAGGATGGGGCCATCTACCGCCAAAGCCAGACCAGGACGTAAGGAGTCCGACACAAACGATCCTGAGGCGATCCCCCGGTACCGGCGAACCGTGGCGCGCTCGGTCAAAGCGCCGAGGGCGAACAGCATGTCGAGGAGCCCCGCGATCCGATCCGACCGCCGCAATTCGACGGCGAGGATCGCCTCGGCCTCCGTGTCGCCTTCGGTGTCGTAGAGCGCGAAGACGGCGGGCCCGGCAAGATCTTCCGCAATCTCGGCACGTAACGGGCGCCCAAGCAGTTTCTCAGCGATCGCTGCGCGGTCGCGCCACGACGCCAAGGCGGTGCCGCCGAACGACGGGTCGGCAAGATGCGAGGGGCTAAGGCGCACGCGTACCAAGGCGGAGGGCGTGCCGGGAATCGCATCCAGGGCCAAAGAGGCGCCTTCACCGACTGGATGCCGGTCCAAGAGGTCGAATACGGCGGCGGGCGCGTCGAGGATCCACGATTCGCGCAGCCCCCGGGCCGATGTCGCTCCATTCGGGCTTTCTATGACGATCGTTCCCCGCGCGGTCAGCGGGAGGAGCTCGGCCGCGTCCGTGAAGCCAAGGGTGTTGAGCCGGGTCGCAACGAGGGCGCGAAGGTCAACCTCGAGGTGCAGGGTCCCGTCGCGGTCGACCGAACCCGAGCGGAGCGCGTTGCCCCGGAGCAGCGCGCGATAAAACGGTATCCCTTGTAATCGCGCGACGGTCGCTTCGTCCGCCGGACGGCCTGAGCCCGAAGCGGGCGATCCATGGCGACCCATTCGCCGCTGCGCACCGCTCCTCACGGCGTAGATCGCGAAAGCGCCGGCTAGAGCCAGCAAGACGACCCCCGCGACGATCGCGCGTCGCTTCATGGTGCGAGCCGGTAGGGCGCCTGTTGGTAGTAGAAAGCAGCGTCCTTCGCCACGAACCCCGGAGTCGCCGCGGCGCGCTTGTACATCTCCTGCGCTTGCGATCTCAGACCGAGCAGATCCTGCGCCTGGCCTTGGCGGAGCTGGCATCCCGCCCGTAGTTCGGGCGGAAGCCCCGCCTCCGCAGCGCGGGTACACCAGTCAAGCGCCTCGCGCGCCCGTCCTGCGCGCAGCTCGGCGTCGCCTGCAAGGAGGGCGAGAAGCGGGCGCTCGGGATGCGCCGTCGCCAAAGAGCCGTAGGCGGCCGCTTCGTGCGAAGGGGCACTTGGCCCGTCGAGCTGAGACCAGGCGATTCCCTCCGCCAGGCGCGTGGCCGTGGCGCGAATGGCTTCGAAATCGTTCCGCATCGCGGATCCCAGCCCTTGCCCGGTCGCCAAGGCGCGCCCTGCCGTCGCCAAGGCGCGGTCGGGACGTAGCGAGGCCAGCTCGGCGCGCGCGCGCAGCAGATCGATGCAGCGCCAGACGACGGGATCGACATCACCCAAGGTTCGCGCTCGCTCCTGGGCCCTTTCCAAAAGGTCGATCGCGGATTTGTTTCGGCCGAGAGACAGATCGAGGCGCGCGGCGGCGTAGGACGACGCGATCGGTTCGGGGAACGCGCCGAGGAGGCGGTCGCGTTCTTCCAAGGCCAGACCGTAGAGCCGCTCGTGACGGTGCGCGTAGATCGTCACGAGCAGCGTGCGTGCTTCGAGGGCGAAGGAGTGGCTCCCGGCGGCCGTCTCGGCGAGCTGTAAGAGACCCTTCGCGCGATTGCCCTTCGGCAAGAAGAGAAGCGCCCGCAATCCCTTCACGTACGAGGGGACCGTGTCGGCGACGTAGTTGTAGGTGCCGATCCCGAACAGCGCGTCGGTCCGGTCCGCGCCGGTGATCGACGTTGATTCCAGGAGGCGCTTGGCCTTCTTCGCCTCGAATGCGGCGGCCAGCGGGCGCCTCTGGGACGCACGGAGCTCGGCGAGCAGGAGGTGGCTCGACCCGGCCCAGAGCGCGTCGCCACCCCCCGTTTTTGATGTTTTCTCGGCTGCCGCGATCACCGTATTCAGCTGCTTTTCAAAATACTCCCGGAGGCTCGGGTTCTCGTCGTCGAATACCAGCTGCCAGTACGTCGTGAAAGCATCGAAGAAAAGGTCGTCGGGGCGCGTGGGCACCCCCCGTTCCCGCAGAGTCTCGCGGGCCCTTTCGAATCGTCCGTCGTGCAGCGCGGCAAGGAACGCGGCGCGGTTCGGTTCCGCTTGCGCGGATGGCGCGCCGGCGAACGTCAGGGCTACGGCGACCGCCCGCATCCGGACCCCCCGCTTCACGCCACTTTCCTTTCTGGCCGCGATATCTATATTGTCGACCGTGGACAGTATAGGTTCTGGGGGTAGGTCGGGGATGCAGGCCAACTTCAGCAGCCAGACGCTTGCGGAGATCTTCCGTGACCTCTACGTCGGGGAGCGCTCGGGCGTCCTCAATGTCAGTCACGGGAACGTCGAGAAGCGAATCTACTTCGACCGCGGGATGATCCTGTTCGCAGAATCCGGTGCCGACGACGAAGACCTCGGGCGTCGCTTGGTCAACGAAGGCAAGATCTCGCCCGGGGCTCTCGCCGAGGCCAGACGCAACATCAGCGAGCCGAAGGATTTGGCACAGGCGTTGGTGAATCGCGGTTTGATCGGAAAGGAGACCCTTTCCCACACCGTGCGCTACATCGTCGAGCACGTCGTGCAGTCCATCTTCCAGTGGGAAGGAGGGACAGCGCGATTCAGCGAGGGCTGGCTCCTCCAGGAGATCTTCGAGAGCGACATCCTGCTGACCTTCGAGGTCATACTCAAAGGGATTGGCGCGATGACGGGATTCGAGCCGATCCAGTCGGCGATGAAGGGGCTCGACAACCGACTGAAGCTGCGGCAGCCCGCTCCCGTCCCGCTCGAACGCTTGGCACTCTCCCCGGCGCACGGCTACATCCTGTCGCGCGTCGATGGACCGAGCCGCCTTCAAGACGTCCTCGCGCTCCTGCCCCCGGCCGAGGAGGGGCTGGCGTGCCGCTTTCTCTACGGCCTTCTCGTGATGGGTGTGATCAGCTACGACCCGCCGGTAGGAGAAGGGGCGTTCCGGGTCACCGCGATCCTGCGGGATCACGCGGACACCGTTGCGCTCGAGGGGTTGCAGGAAAAGATGGTCGTCGAGACGTACGCCTCGCTGAAGAACAAGAACCCGCACGAGGTTCTGGGGCTTCCCTCGAGCGCGCGCCGCGAGACGATCGAACGCGCCTACGAAGAGGCGAAGGACAGGTTCAGCCGGGATCGGATCTTGCCCCGGATCAGGGAGCGCCTCCGCTCCGAGCTGGCGGTCATCGAGAGTCGGTTCGTCGAGGCCTATTTGACCCTCGTGCAGGCACGGGGCGGCGATCATGGGGGGCGTCCCGAGGACGGACGCCCGGCCAAGGAACCCCATGTCATGGACGATTTTCTTGTTCGCGTCGAGATGGACAAGACCAAGACGAAAGTCGCGATCGAAGAAAACGCGAAGCTCGCCGATACCTACTTCGCCCAGGCCAAGAAATTCATGCGGGAAGGGGACCCGTACAACGCAATCCAATACGGAAAGCTGGCCATCAGCTACAGCCCGGAGGACGCCCGCTTCTACTTTCTCCTCGCCGAATGCCAGGCCAAGAATCCGGACGCGCGCTGGCAGCGCATGGCCGAGCAGAACTTCGTCGAGGCCGCGCGCCTGGACCAGTGGAACGCCGAATACAGGGTTGCGCTCGGCCGCTTCTACAAGCGCCGGGGACTGAAACTCCGCGCTAAAAAGCAGTTCGAGGAAGCCCTCACGCTCGCGCCCACCCACGAAATCGCCATGAAAGAGCTCGATTCCGTCTCCTGACCCCGCGCTCGCGCCCCTTCCGGATTTCTTGACAGGGGGGTCACCCCTGGTATAATCCGCGTTTCTCCGGAAGCGAAATGTTCATTGATATCAACACAATAGGTTCCGAGGGGATCTCGTTCGAGAGATCGGTGCGCCTTCACGGGTTGGAAGGTCCGAGCCGGGAGTCGATCCCGGACGTCGACGCGCGATTGGAGGGCACGGTCGTCCCCATCCCGGGTGGGGCCGAGTTGAACGCCCGCCTCGGAGCGACCGTTCCGCTGACATGCAGCCGATGTCTAGAGACCTTCTCGTGGGACGTTCACATGGTGTTTGCTTGGAAGGTGCTGCGACGCGTTGCTGCGACGGTTCCAGCACCCGGAAGCGCCGACTCGGAGGACGAAGCCTCGGTCTTGGTCGCCCCCGAAGGCAAGATCGGCCTCGAGGACCTCGCCAAGGAGCAACTGTACCTCAATCTGCCGTTGAAGCCGATCTGTTTGCCGTCATGCAAGGGACTCTGTCCAACGTGCGGAACGAACAAGAATCTGGGAGCGTGTGAATGCATGCCCCAAGACGCTGATCCCCGATTGGCCCCGTTATTGCCGTTCAGACGAAAGCCGCACGACTCGTAAAGAGGTTTCAGACCATGCCGAATCCAAAACGACGACATTCCAGGGCCCGGCGCGACAAACGCCGCGCGCACGACGCGTTGGCACAGCCCGGAACTTCGGTTTGCCCGAACTGCCAGGAGCGCAAGCTTCCCCACCGGGTATGTCCCCATTGCGGTCACTACAAGGGCCGCGAAGTCGTCGAACCCCCCTCTGCCTAGGGGCCGACGCGGGTTATGATCGTCCGCCGCGTGACGCATCCCGAAGGGAGGCCGAGGGCCTCCCGCGCCTGAGCCCGCGGAGGAGGGGCCTTGGGGACTCGTAGCGCGATCATCACGGGAACGGGCATGAGCGTTCCCTCCCACGTCATGACCAATGCCGACTTGGAGAAGATCGTCGACACGAGCGACGATTGGATCCGGTCTCGAACGGGAATTCGCGAAAGGCGGATCGCCCGGCCCCACGAAACGGTGTCCGAGTTCGCCCTTGCGGCATCGCGAAACGCGATGGAGATGGCGGGTGTCCTACCCAGCGCCATCGACCTGATCATCTGCGCCACCGTGACGCCCGACGTGCCGATCCCGGCAACCGCTTGTCTCTTGCAGCACAGCTTGGGCTGCCAGCACGCTGCGGCGTTCGACATGCAGGCCGGTTGCTCCGGATTCATCTATGCGCAATCGGTCGCGAAGCAGTTCATCGTCAGCGGCCGCTGCCGCAACGTCTTGGTCGTCGGGGCCGAGCTGCTGAGCAAGTTCCTCGACTGGACCGACCGCACGACCTGCGTCATCTTCGCCGACGGCGCCGGCGCCGCGGTGATGAGCGAAGGAAAACTGCCGCAAGGCGTCCTCGCCTCCGCGCTGCACTCGGACGGCAGCATGAGCGATTTCATCTGCATGGAAGGTGGCGGATCGAAGCACCCCGCAAGCCCGCAGACCGTCGCGGAGGGACTGCATTTCATCAGGATGCGCGGGAATGAGACCTTCAAGATCGCCGTTCGATCGATCGAGGACGTTTCGCGCGAGGTCCTGGGGATGGCCGGGCTGACCCCCGACGATGTCTCGTGGTTCATCCCCCATCAAGCCAATCAGAGGATCATCGATGCGGTACGCGAGCGGCTCGGGATCCCGGCGGAACGTTGCTACGTCAACATCGACCGCTACGGCAACACCTCCGCGGCGTCGATCCCGATCGCGCTCGACGAAGCCGTGCGATCCGGCAGCGTCAAGCGGGGCGACGTCATCCTGATGGCGGCTTTCGGGGCGGGCCTCACTTGGGCGGCGAGCGCGGTGCGCTGGTGAGGCCTTTCGCCGCGCTGTTTCCAGGTCAAGGATCGCAATACCCCGGCATGGGGAAGGACCTCGCTGCGATCGAGCCCGCTGCGGCCGCGGTCTTCCGGGCCGCGGACGACGCGCTCGGTTTCGGACTGACCGCGCTCTGCTTCGAAGGACCGGAGGCTGAGCTCGTCCGAACGGAGATCACGCAGCCCGCGATCTTAACCTTAGCCGTGGCCGCGTTCCGCGCGTTCACGGCACGGGGCGGGCCGCAGCCGGTCGCCGCCGCCGGTCACAGCCTGGGCGAATACGCGGCCCACGTCGTTGCCAACACCTTGAGATTCGAAGACGCGGTCCGGGTCGTGCGGGACCGCGGACGATTCATGCAAGAGGCCGTGCCGGAGGGGCAAGGCGCCATGGCCGCGATCTTGGGCCTCGATCGTGCCAGCGTCGAAAGCGTGTGCGTTGCCGTCGCGGGCGGCGAGGTCGTCAGCTGCGCCAATGCGAACGGCCCCGGGCAGATCGTGATCGCCGGCCACACCCGGGCGGTGAATCGGGCCTGCGAGGCTGCGCTCGCCGCCGGCGCCAAACGAACCGTTCCGCTGCAAGTGAGCGCTCCGTTCCACTGCGCGTTGATGGAGCCGGCAGGAGCGCGCCTGGCCACGGTGCTCAACTCCGTAACGTTTTGCGATCCGTCGATTCCGGTGTACACCAACGCCGATGCCGCACCGGTCCGCTCCGCCGCCGCCGCAAGAGACGCCCTCGTGCGGCAGGTCGCGTCGTCGGTGCGTTGGGACGAGGAGGTCCTCAGGATGACCGACGACGGAATCGATACGTTCGTCGAGTTCGGCCCCGGGCGGGTTTTGGCCGGGCTCGTGCGGCGCATCCGAAAGGACGCGCGTGTGCATTCCGTCGCGGACGCCGACGGCCTTGCCGCGGCGCTTCACGAGCTGGAGAGCTGATTATGGACCGGAGCTTCGCCGGGAAGGTGGCGCTCGTCACGGGCGCCTCGCGAGGAATCGGTCGCGCGATCGCGTTGGCGTTGGCTGCAGGCGGCGCCACGGTGATCGCCGGCGCGCGCTCGCTGGAGGCCGCAGGCCGCACGGTCGACGAGATCGTGAACGGGGGAGGGACCGCGAAGGCGCTCGCCCTGGACATCGCCGACGACCGGTCGGTCGACTCCGCGATGGCGGAGGTCCTGAAGGAGCATGCTACAATCCCGCTCCTCGTGAACAATGCTGGAATCACCCGGGACAACCTCCTGTTGCGGATGAAAAAGGAGGATTGGGACCAGGTGATCGGCACCAATCTCTCGGGGATCTACCGAATCTGTCGTTCGATGGTCCCCTCCATGGTCAAGGCGAGATACGGAAGAATCGTGAACGTCACGTCGGTTGTCGCCCGCAGCGGAAACCCGGGCCAATCCAATTACGCCGCCGCCAAAGCCGGGACGGAAGGGTTCACGAGATCGCTCGCTAGAGAGCTTGCGTCGCGTAACATCACGGTGAATTGCGTGGCCCCGGGTTTCATCGAAACCGACATGACGGAGACGCTGACGGAAGCGCAGCGCGAGGCGCTGCTCGCCCAGGTTCCGATGAAGCGCCTCGGTCGTCCTGAAGACGTCGCTGCGGGGGTGACCTACCTCCTCAGCGAGCAGGCCTCGTTCGTGACGGGAATTACGTTGGACATCAACGGCGGAATGTACATGTAAGTAGGCCCAGCGGGCGGGACGCAGGTGCGAAAGCCGGCCGCAATTTGAAACGGAGGAAACGCGCGATGGCTTCCATCGAAGACAAGGTCAAGAACATCATCGTGGAGCAGCTGGGTGTCGACGAGAAAGAAGTCAAGCCCGAAGCGCACTTCGTCGACGATTTGGGGGCGGATTCCCTCGATGTCGTCGAGCTCGTCATGGCTCTCGAAGAAGAATTCAAGCTCGAGATCAGCGACGAGGACGCCGAGAAGCTCACGACCGTGAAGCAGGCCATCGATTACATCGGGGCCCACGCCAAGGCCTGAGCGTGCGCCGCCGCGTCGTCATCACCGGAGTCGGGGTCGTCTCCCCGCTCGGCCTGGACACGCCGTCCACTTGGTCGGCGCTCGTTGCCGGGAAGAGCGGCATCGGTCCGATCACCAAGTTCGACGCATCCGCGTTTACGTGCCGGATCGGGGGAGAGGTTCGCGGATTCGTGCCCGAGAGCTACATCGACCGTAAAGACGTCAAGAAGATGGACACCTTCATCCACTTCGCGATCGCCGCGTCGAATGAGGCCGTTGCCGATTCCGGCCTGAAGATCGATGCGCAAAACGGCGAGAGGGTGGGCGTGTACATCGGGTCCGGCATCGGGGGCATGCCCCTCTTCGAAGAGACCCACAAGGCGTATCTCGACAAGGGGCCCCGGAGAATCTCGCCGTTCTTCATCCCGGGAATGATCGTGAATCTTGCCGCGGGGCACGTCTCGATCCTCTTCGGGGCCAAGGGTCCCAACCTCGCCTGCGCGACCGCCTGCGCGACCGGGAACCACGCCATCGGAGAAGCCATGCGTCTCATTCGCGAGGATTACGCCGACGCGATGATCGCCGGCGGCACCGACGCGGTCATCGTGCCGTTGGCCGTGGGCGGCTTCTGCGCGATGAAGGCGCTCTCGACGCGCAACGACGAGCCCGAGAAGGCGTCTCGCCCGTTCGACGCCGATCGCGACGGTTTCGTGATCGGCGAGGGCGCGGGAATCCTCGTGCTGGAAGAGCGCGAGCACGCGTTGGCTCGCGGGGCGACGATCTATGCGGAGCTCGCGGGATACGGTCTGTCCGGCGACGCGTTCCACATCTCCGCGCCCTCCCCGAACGGTGACGGCGCGGCCCGCGCTATGCGCGGCGCGCTCAAGGACGCGGGCATCGACGGGCCGGAAGTCGACTACATCAACGCCCACGGCACATCCACACCGGTCGGTGACTCGATCGAAACGACCGCCGTGAAGACCGTGTTCGGATCTCATGCGAGAAAGCTCGCGTTCGCATCGACGAAGTCGATGACCGGCCATCTTCTCGGCGCCGCCGGAGGGCTGGAGAGCGCGATCACGTCGCTTGCGGTGCGCCACGGCGTCGTCCCGCCGACGATCAACTACGTAACGCCCGACCCTTCCTGTGATCTCGACTGCGTTCCCAACACCGCGCGCCGGATGCCGATCCGGGCGGCGCTCAACAACTCCTTCGGCTTCGGCGGCACGAATGCGTGCCTTGTGATGACACGGCACGATGTCTGACGCCATGAAAATCCTGGTCTGCATCAAGCACGTCCCCGACACGGAAGCGAAGATCAAGATCGGCCCGGACGGGAAGAACCCGGATCTTGGCGGCGTCAAGATGGTCGTCTCCCCTTACGACGAATTCGCCCTCGAAGAGGCGCTCCTGATCAAGGAAAGCGGAGGAGCGCAAGAGGTCGTCGTCTTGGGGCTAGGCGACGAAAGTGCGCAAGCGTCTCTGAGGCAGGCGCTCGCAATGGGAGCCGATCGTGCCATCCACGTTCAGGACGCGTCGTCGACGAGGGCGGATGCGCTGACGCGAGCGCGCATCCTCGCCGCCGCGATCCGCGAGGAGTCCCCCGAGCTGGTGTTCACGGGAAAGATCGGCGTCGGCGACGACCTGGGGCAGGTCGGCCCGATGCTGGGGGAGCTTTTGGACCGTCCGCACGTCGGCGCCGTCTTCGAGCTTGCCGTGACGGACGGGCGCTTTACCGCCCATCGCGGCATCGAGGGCGCGGTTGAGATCGTCCAGGGCGATCTCCCCGCGGTGATCGCGTGGGACAAGGGCGAGCACCCGCCTCGCTACCCTTCGCTCAAAGGCATCATGGCGGCCAAGAAAAAACCATTCGTCGTGCGGAGCACTGCCGAGCTCGGCGTGCCGGCCGCAGGCGCCCTCGTCGTTCCTCTGTCGCTCGAGCTCCCGCCGGGACGCCCCCCGGGGAGGATCTTGACGGGGGACGCGGGCGAGGCCGCGAGCACTCTGGCCCGCCTGCTGCGCGAAGAAGCCAAGGTGATCTGATGAGCGCGATTCTCGTCCTTCTCGAGCGGCGCGGCGGCGAGCTGAAGGCGGCGAGTCTCCAGGCGGTTTCGACCGCCAGACGTTTAGCCGATGCGACGGGGGATGCCGTCGTCGCGATTGCATTCGGCTCGGGTGCGGCTTCGTGCGCGGAGCCGGCGGGGGCGCATGGGGCCGATCGCCTCATAGCCGTCACCGATGCGACGCTCGATCTCTACGTCCCCGAGGTCTTTTCGGCGACGCTCGCCGACGCAAGCAGGGAATCCCCCGCGGACACGATTCTAGCCGCCGGCACGAGCTTCGGACGCGACGTCGCCGCGCGCGCCTCTGCCCGTCTCGGAACCGGCCTGTTGTCCGATGTCGTCGAGATCGAACGAGCCGCCGGTGGAGCGCTGCGCGGCAAGCGCCCGGTCTATTCCGGGAAGGCCTACGCCTGGGCCGCCGTCGCCGACGCCCGCCCTGCCATGGCCACGCTGCGCCCCAACGTGTTTCCGGCCGTCACTTCGGGCGGCAAAGCGGCCGACGTCGTCCCGCGCGCCGCGTCGGATGTCCCGCGACGGGCGGCGGTTACGCGGATCGAGAAGCCGACGGCCCAGGAGCTAGACGTCGCGGAGGCTTCGATCGTCGTGAGCGGTGGACGCGGCCTCAAGGCTCCGGAGCATTTCGCGATCGTGCGCGATCTCGCCGTAGCCTTGGGCGGCGCCGTCGGCGCCTCGAGAGCGGTGGTCGACGCGGGCTGGATCTCCCATGCGCATCAAGTGGGGCAGACCGGAAAGGTCGTTTCGCCGAGCCTGTACGTCGCCTGCGGCATTTCCGGCGCGATCCAACATTTGGCGGGGATGTCCTCGTCGAAGGTGATCGTCGCGATCAACAAAGACCCCGAAGCGCCAATCTTCAAGGTGGCGACCTACGGCATCGTCGGCGACGTCTTCGAAGTGCTTCCCAAGCTGACCGAAGCGATCTTGAAGCTTCGCAGTTGACAGTCAGACCTCATCGAAGAAGTACGGCTTCAAGCACTGGATCCGGTTCTCGTAGTCCTTCGGATTCAGGAACCAGGTTGCCGCGGAAACGGACGAGAGCAACGAGTTCCCGTCCTGCGGCGTGAAGCAGTACCCCACGATCTCGGTGCCGTCTCGCACCGCCACGGTCGGCCAGGCGACCACCGTCACGTTCAGGATGCGTCCGAAGTGGCCGTAGTCGCGCCCGAACGAGAAGACGGTGTTCGCGGAAGTCTTGTACGTGATCGCCATCCGGTCGTTCCGCTTGACCGCTTCGAGCAGGCGCGATGGGGTGGTCGGCTTCTTTACTCTGATATCGAAGAAGATCAGGTGCATGTACTGGGTGTTCAGCACGACGGCGGACGAGAACAGATTCATGTCGTGGCCCATCGTGTTGAACAGCGCCCACGCATCGCGTGCGTGGTGCGTGCCGAATCGCGGGTCCTTGTGCTTCCCGACCTCCGGTGAGGCGACGAAGCTGTCGTCCTGCGAGAGGTCGGAGGCGCGGCGCATGCAGACGAATCGTCCATCGACGAGATTATCGGGCCCGCCGTCTTCCATCGCCAAAGTGTGGATGAGGATCGACAGGTTGTGCGTGTTGCACGAGACGACCTGGATGAACTGGTCTTCCCCGTGCCGGAGCGCGCCGTCGTTGATGCCCCGGGCGTACGGCTTCCCGAAGCCGAATTCGCTTCCCTGGGCGATGAATCCGCGAGTGTTGTGGGTGAACTTGCTGTAGAACTCGTTCTTGTTCGCGATCCCGACGCCGGAGGGCGTGCAGTCGATAACGACGGCCGCTCGCTCCAACGCCTGAATCGACTCGTAGGTCGGCTCCATGCCGAGGTCCCGGAATCCCGGCGCGGCACCCGCATCGACGCAGAGCTTCGCCCCGCGCTTGGTGAGATTCACCACCTTCGACCGATCGTGGAGGAGCGGCGTCCTCTTGTGAAACGTCACTTCGTCGATCCCCAAGGGCTCCTTCATTTGGGTGAGGAGTCCGATGAGCGGCTCGCCGATGGTGCCCGTGCCGATGACGTGGACGATCGCTTTGTCGGCCATGCGTTTCTCCAGGGGATCGCGGGCGAGGACTATGCCAGAGGCGTAAGAGAGGCGTCAAGGCGAGCCCACGTGCCCGCGGGTTGCGCCTGCTAGAATCCAGAAGGACGCGCCGCCAGCCGCCTCCCGGAGCTTCCGTCATGGGCGATCACGAAAAGAGCACCATCCCCTCGATGACCGTCGGCGAGCTCCTCACCGACGAGGCCGCCGGCTCGCTCAACCTCGTGCTTCTTTCGGGGGAAGACGGCATCGGAAACATCGTCGACCGCCCTCGCATCCAGAAACCCGGACTCGCCTTGGCCGGGTTCCTCGAGTACATCCACCCCGGGCGCATCCAGGTGTTAGGCAAGTCCGAGACGAGCTTCCTCAACGAGCGCGCGCCGGCCGAGCGTTTACGCATCGTCTCGCAGCTGTGCCGGCAGGGTGTCAGCTGCTTCGTCCTGACCACCGGGCTCGATCCACCGACGGAGCTTTTAGACGAGACCGAGCGACAGGGCGTGCCGCTCTTCCGCACGGAGCTGTCGTCGTCGACGACGATCGAGCGCCTGACCCGCTATCTGGAGGACAAGCTGGCGCCTCGCGCGGTGGTTCACGGCGCCCTCGTCGATGTCTACGGGCTCGGCGTGCTCTTGATCGGAGACAGCGGCGTGGGGAAGAGCGAGTGCGCGATCGACCTCGTCGTGCGCGGCCATCGGCTGGTGTCCGACGACGTCGTGGAGATCAAGCAGCTGGGCGATCGCCTCGTGGGAACGGGCCCGGAGCTGACGCGCTATCACATGGAGCTGCGCGGGGTCGGCATCATCAACGTCAAGGACCTGTTCGGCGTCGCCTCGGTGCGGATGACGAAGTTCGTCGAGTACGTCATCAAACTCGATCCGTGGAAGCCGGGGAAGAAATATGACCGGCTGGGCTTGGACGACAACGGGTACGAGATCTTGGGAGTCACCCTGCCGTACGTCGAGATGCCGGTGGGGCCGGGGCGCAATCTCTCGGTTCTCATCGAGGTCGCGGCGCGCAATCACCTCCTTAAACTGAAGGGCTATCACCCCGCGCGCGAGCTGGCCCGCAAGCTCGGCGAGCGCATCCAGAGCTCAACCGACGACGCGACCGGGAGACCCGCCGGGGACCGCGAGCCGGGAGACGGAGAAGCGCGATGATGGATCGCCTGGTCGTCATCACGGGGTTGTCGGGATCCGGCAAGTCGCTCGCGGCCCGCTGTCTCGAGGACATGAACTTCTTCTGCGTCGACAATTTGCCCGTAAACCTGATTCCGCAGTTCTACGATCTGCTCCTAAGAAGCGGCGGAGCGATTCCGCGAGGGGCGATCGTCGTGGACGCCCGCGAGCGGGAGTTCCTGGCGGGGTTTCCCGAGACGCTCCATGCGCTCAAGGCGAACGGCGCACCGGTCACCTTGCTGTTTTTCGAATGCACGGGGGAGATCCTCAAGCGGCGCTTCAGCGAGAGCCGCCGGCCGCACCCGATGCAAGACCCCGGCGCGTCGCTCGAAAAGGCGATCCAGGACGAGCGCGCGATTCTCGCCCCTCTTCGCGACATCGCGGACAGGATCATCGATACGAGCCAGTTCAACGCGCACGAGCTCCGGTCGTTCCTGAAGGCCTCGTTCGGACAACACCAGCAAGAGACCGCGTTGAACGTCCACGTCGTGTCGTTCGGCTTCAAGTACGGGGTACCCGCCGAGGCCGATCTCCTGTTCGACGTCCGCTTCATTCCGAACCCGTTCTTCGTCGAGGGCTTGCGCCCCTTGGACGGGAGGAGTGCCGCGGTCCGGGAGTTCCTGGACGCGCGGCCGGAAGCAAGGGAGTTTCTCGCCCGCCTCAAAGAGCTTCTCGACTTCCTGATCCCACACTACGCGTCCGAAGGGAAGAGCTACCTGACGATCACCATCGGCTGCACGGGAGGCAAGC
Source organism: uncultured Acidobacteriota bacterium (assembly GCA_964619965.1). Classification (GTDB taxonomy): domain Bacteria; phylum Acidobacteriota; class Polarisedimenticolia; order Polarisedimenticolales; family DASRJG01; genus DASRJG01. The sequence goes on along the minus strand of CAZUGP010000055.1, from coordinate 5,070 downwards.
ATCGCTCGGTGGCTCTGGCGGAGCAGATCCGCGAGCACTTTGAGAAAAACGGCGTGCCGGTGTCGGTCACGCACCGCGATCTCGGAAAGGAGTGACGCGGATGAAGGAAAACGCCCCCGGGCTCTTGGTCGTCACACACGGAAAGCTCGCCGGCGAGCTCGAGAAGGCCGCGCGCCGCATCGTCGGGGAGGTGCCGACGCTCTCGTCGATCTCCCTCGGCTGGGACGACGACGTCGTGGACGCAAGGCGCCGCGTCGAGGAAGGAATCGCCAAGGTCGCCGTCGATGGGCGGGTCTTGATCCTGACCGACATGTTCGGTGGAACGCCGTCCAATGTGGCCCTGTCGCTCCTCGAGCCGGGGCGCGTCGACATCGTGACGGGCGTCAACCTCCCCATGCTCATCAAGTTCGCGAACATGTCGACCGTCGATGGATTCGACGAGACGGTGAGACGAATCGCCCAGCAGGGACGGGATGCGATCCAGGTCGCGTCGGAGGTCCTGGAGAAGCGCGCCGGACCCGAGGGCAAGCCGGGGAGATGAACACGATCGAGGTCACAATCGTCAACCGCCTGGGCCTGCATGCGCGGGCGGCCGCGAAGTTCGTGCATTTGGCGAGCGCGTTCGCCTCGCGCGTGACCGTTGCCCGCGAAGGCACGCGGGTCGACGGGAAGTCGATTCTCGGCCTGTTGACGTTGGCGGCCTCGAAGGGGACGAAGCTCCACCTGACGATCCAAGGAGACGACGAAGCCGAGGCGGGGCAGCAGCTCGGAGAACTGGTCCGCTCGCGCTTCGGCGAGGACTCCTAGTGGCCCGCGTTCTTCGCGGCGTGGGCGTTTCTCCCGGCGTCGCGGTCGGACGGGCCCTCCCGTGGCAACCGACGGCTTCGCCTTCTCCCCAGAGCGACCCTCTTCCCAGCGCGAGTCCCGCCGACGAGATCGAGCGCTTCGATGCGGCCCGACGGAGCGCTAGGGACGAGCTGCGCGGGCTGAAATCCCGGCTCATGAGCACCCTGGGCGAGAGCTACGCCGCGATCCTGGAGGCGCAGACGCTGCTCGTGGACGATCCGGCGTTAGTAGCTGAGATCGAAAACCGCGTTCGGGTGGATGGGGTCTCGGCCTCTTTCGCGGTCCACGCGACGATCGACGGCTACGTGGCGCGGTTTGCCAGCATCGAGGACCGCTACCTGAGCGATCGGGCGGGCGATCTGCGAGATCTCCAGCGGCGATTGGTGCGTCTGCTTACGCCCGCCGCGGGAGCGGACGAGCCACCGCCCAGCGGCCCGATCGTCGTCGTCGCTCAGGCGGTCGGCCCGTCGGACACGGTGGCGCTGGCTCGTGACGGTGTCGTGGCGCTGGCTGCGGATCTGGGCGGGCCGACGAGCCACACCGCGATTCTGGCGCAAGCGTTCGGGCTTCCCGCCGTTATCGGCTTGGGAGACGTCGCTCGAACCGTCCGCATGGGTGAAATCGTCGTCGTCGACGGCGATCGAGGAGAGATCGTCGTCGACCCGGATCTTGCACGGCTCGTCGAGGCGCGGGCGCAACACGATGCCTGGGTGTCGCGCGAGGACGCTTGGGCCGCCGCGCGGGACCTTCCGGCGGTCACCAAGGACGGGGTGGAGGTCGTCTTACGGGCCAACATCGAGTTTCCCGACGAGGCGGCCGTCGCGGTGCGTTTCGGCGCCCGCGGGATCGGACTGTACCGCTCGGAGTTCCTCTTCGTGGCACGGGCGCCGCGACTTCCCGACGAAGAGGATCACTTCCGGACGTACCGCGATTTGGCCCAACGCATGGCGCCGCATCCGGTGGTCATCCGCACGCTCGACCTGGGCGGCGAAAAGTATTTCCACGAGGTGCTCGATCGTGCCGAGCTGAACCCGGTCTTAGGCCTGAGGGGCTTGCGCCTCTGCCTCATGCGGCCGGAGATCTTCGTGCCGCAGCTGCGCGCGCTGCTTCGGGCTTCGGCGCACGCGAATATCCGCATCCTGCTGCCCCTCGTGACCTCCGTCGAAGAAGTCCGGGAGGTTCGCCGCATCCTCGCCCGCGAAGCGGCAGTGCTCCGCGGCGCGGGCGCGCTCTGCCGTCCCGACGTCCCGTTGGGGGCGATGATCGAGACACCGGCCGCGGCGATGACCGCCGATCTGCTGGCGCGCGAGGTCGATTTCCTGAGCATCGGAACCAACGACCTCATCCAATACGCCCTCGCCGTGGACCGCGGGAATCCGAAAGTAGCGGCGCTGTACGAGCCGGGGCACCCGGCCGTGCTGCGGATGCTGCGGTTCGTGGTGCGCGCGGGCAAGGCGTCCGGCGTCCCGGTGGCGCTATGCGGCGAGATGGCCGCCGATCCCGAGCTCGTACCGACGCTTCTGGGCCTAGGCCTTCGTGAGTTGTCGTGCCCGCCGCGGGCGGTGCCTCGGGTGAGAGAGGCGATCAGGGCCACCGAGATCGCCCGCGCGGTGCGGGATATCGAGGAGAAACCGGCATGAGCCTCGTTCGCGTCGACAAGCCGTGGGGGTACGAGCTGCGCTTCGTCCGCACCGACCGATACGCGGGAAAGGTCCTGTTCATCAAGGCGGGCTCGCAATTGAGTCTCCAGTATCACGAGAAGAAGGACGAGGCGTTCTTCGTGCAGAGCGGGACCCTGGAGCTTGTCTTGGGGCGCGGCGTCAGCCAGACGGTTCTCACCATGCAGCCGGGGGACTCGCGGCACATCACCCCCGGGACCGTCCATCGCTTCCGCGCGGTGACCGACACCCTGCTGTTCGAGGTCTCAACACCCGAGCTCGAGGACGTCGTGCGGATCGAGGACGACTACGGGCGCGAGGGGGTCAAAGACGTCTTGTGAGCGGACGCGCAAGCGCCGTATACTTCCCGCGGAGCCACGCCATGGAACACACCACGACCACGAGAACAACCTCGATCCCCGACAAGCTCTTCTACAAGGCCGCCGAGGTCTGCCAGATCACCGACACCCAGCCGTACGTGCTTCGCTTCTGGGAAAGCGAGTTCACCCAGCTGGCCTCGGAAAAAAACCGCAGCGGTCAGCGCGTCTACAGCCGTGCGGACATCGACCTCGTCTTCCGCATCAAGAAGCTCCTCTACCAGGAGGAGTACACGATTGCCGGCGCGCGCAAGGCGATCGAGGATGACCTGGAGACGATCGTCGAGCCCGCGCCCGGCAAGTCACGCTCGCGTCGCACGGCCCCCGCCGAAGAGCCCGAAAGATCGGTGAAAACAGCCGAGACCGCAGTTCCCTCGTCGCTCTTCGGCGAGTCACGACCCGAAGCGCCGGAAGCGTTCGCGAGCGCCGCCGCCGAGGAAGAAGCGCGCTATCGCGTCATGTACGAAGAGGCTATGGCGACGTTAACCGACGTGAAGGGCGAGTTGGCGCGCTCCGATGGGCATTTAGACACCCTGCGCGAGCGCACCCGGCGCGTCGCCGTGCGCCTAGCCGCCGCGCTCGAGACGTAAAACTCTACGGAACGCTCCCGCTCGCGGTGACGCTGCACGTCAGGCTCTCCGGATCGAACGATGTCGCCGTGCAAGCACCCTGACCGAACTGGACTTCGCTCCCCGGCGCACCGGCATACAGAGTGACGCTGAACTCGCACGAGTAGTGAGTGTCGAGCGTGCCGTTCACGAGACGATTCTGAACGAACGCCTGCGTGATGCCGACCGGGGCTCCCTGTGGGAGCGTCCCTAAAGACCGCGTCACCCCCGCCGCGGAGATGACGGTCGAACAGCCGGCACAGGTGATGGGCGGTCCGAAAGCGAGACAATCGCCGCCACTGATCCCGCTCGCGCCTTCGACCCGGTACGAAACGGGGAGGCTCGGCGATGCGGAAACGATCAAGATCATCGAGGTCGACGTGAACGCGTTTTTCGCGTCTTTCACCTCGGCGCGTATGGTGTAACCGCCGGCGCTGTCATAGACGTGCATGAAGCTCGCCGTGACCGAGAGTTGGTCGAACGTCTGCGCGTCGTCCCACGTGCCGTCGTTTTCGAAATCGATCGAAACAGACTTGAGAACGGTCTGCGCGTTGTACGCCGTGACGGTGAACGCGACCGATGACCCGGTGACCCCGGAAGTCGGAAACGCAACGATGCTCACATGCGTCCCTCCCGGCGCCATGTCGGTCGATCCGCCATCGCAGCCCGAAGAGACGATCAGAAGCGCTGCGAACGCGCACACCAGGCAGGTCAGTTGCCTCACAGCCGCTCCCTCCCGCTGCATCGTACGCGCACTTGATGCCCGAACACCTGTCCGATAGCATGGCCGCCCTGCAAGCGGTTTCTCCGGGTCGGGGCGTGGCGCAGCCTGGTAGCGCACTTGCTTGGGGTGCAAGTGGTCGGAGGTTCAAATCCTCTCGCCCCGACCAAATACTCCCTGCTCAACTCTTCCTGTTCCAAAGCGTGATAGCGTCGATTCTTCCTACCCCCGGGACCTGATTCGACCAGCGGTGGAGCGTGCCGCCCCATGATCGGACAGCGACTCAGCCACTACTTGATCGAGGCCGAGCTCGGCCGAGGGGGCATGGGCGTCGTCTACCGGGCGACGGATACGCGGCTGCGGCGCACGGTCGCGGTGAAGGTCCTCCCGCAGGACGCCGGCTCGCCGGTCAGGCGCGAGCGTTTCCTGCGCGAGGCGGAGTCGGCCTCCGCGTTGAACCACCCGGGCATCGTTACGGTTCACGATGTGGGCCACGAGCAGGGCGTCCACTTCATCGTCATGGAGCACGTCGACGGTCGCACCCTGCGCGAGATCCTCGATGCGGGACCCCTCGCCGTAGACGAAGCGCTCGGCTATGTCCGGCAGGCCGCGGCGGCGCTCGCGGCCGCCCACGCGGCCGGAATTGTTCACCGGGACCTCAAACCGCAAAACCTGATGGTCACGACGGGAGGCCACCTCAAGATCCTCGACTTCGGCCTCGCCCACGTCTTCTCCGTCGAGCCGGACTCGATGAGCCCCACGGAGGAGCGCCTGACCGCATTCGGCACCGTCCTGGGCACTCCCGGGTACATGTCGCCCGAGCAGGCCGAGGGGCGGCCGATCGACGCGCGGACCGATAT
>CAZUGP010000054.1:0-23184 GCA_964619965.1 uncultured Acidobacteriota bacterium | reverse complement strand
GATGTTGCAGATCGCCGTCTGGATCTTGCAGTAGGGGTCGCCAAACGTTCCGGTTCCGGTCCCCGCGCAGTCGTCCACCCACACGATGGTCTGTGCAAGCGCCGGAAGGGATCCGATCAGCGATAGGGTCAGCGCAAAGACGTGAGCGCAACCCAGACGGGCCAGACTAGTCCGCATTTACCGCTCCGGGGGGACGCCGGCCCCCACTGTCGGATTTTGCAACAACCCCTCGCGCTCGGACCTTATACGGCCATCCGGGACCCTGGGCAACCCCGAGAGGTCCGTCGCGGGTCCTTCTCCCACTGGTCGCGTCCAGTCGGGGCGCGACTATCGTGTTGCGCGCAGGAGATCGTCGGCTTGTGATTTCAGCGTCGCATCGGCAAAGAACGCGGCCGCGCGGGAGGCCCTCGATTTCTGGTCCCGCCGGACCCATCTGCGGATCATCTCGAGTCGGAGCCTATCGGGACTCTCGGCGGTCCGAACGACGTCGGCGACGACCGCCAAAGGGTCATCGCCTTGCCCCTGAAGTACCGTCATATTCGCAGCCTGGGTGTCGAGGTAGAGCGCTTTGGGGGCCGCGAATTCGACGAGCCCGTTGTCGTCGGTGTTGACCGTGGCCCCACCGACGACGTCGGTGAGCGCCGCACCACCGGTCTGGAGCATCGCCGCCAGGTCGAACGCGCTACGTACGCCGACGCGTGCCAGATCCGCGCTGACCCAGAGTTGCGATGTGCGTCGTTCGAGTGCATCGAGATCGAGCACCAGCGGCCGGTCCGAGCCGATCACCAGCAAGTCGATGCCGTTCATCGTCTCGAAGACGAGGACGTGGGGAAAGGCTCGATGGAACGCGGCGAGGATGGATCTCAAGTGTTCCGGAGTGAGGCAGTAAGTCTGAATCCACTGCCCGAACACGCCTCCGGCACGCAGGCGGGACCTTCCGACACGAAAGAAGTCCTCTGTGAAGAGATTGGCCGCGACCGTCATCCATGGGTTCGACGGCTCGGAGATGATGACGTCATAGTCCATCGGGTTGAATTGCAGCTCGTTGCGGGCGTCATTGATCGACAGGGTCACTCGCGGATCGTCGAGCACGTTGTTGTTGAACCGTCCGAACCTCCGCGCGACTTCGACCATCGCACCCTCCACCTCGACCACACGAATGCCCTCGACCGGATGCGTCGCTGCCGCGCCGACGGTGATGCCGCTGGCGAGTCCGATGATCAGGACGTCCCGCGGTGCTGGGTGGAGGAGGAGGGGGAGATGCCCCGCCACGAGCTGGGTCTCTAGATCCTCACGCGAGGACGCGTCGATCTTCCCGTTGACGGCGAGGTACATGTTGTCGAACTCGGGCTGCCGGGCGACCAGAATCGACGCCGTGAGCCCATCTTTGGCGTAGACGAGCTCGTTATTCGTCCGAACGTGCTTCGTGAAATCGTCCCAACCCTTCGATGCGTCCACATCTTGGATGTTCATGTAGACGCCGCTGTTCATCATCAGTACGTCCCACCGCGGGCGGATGGCGATACAGAACAGAGCCAAGGCCACGCAGGTCACGGACAATGCGCGCAAGCGCCTCGGACTGCCCACACTCGAGCCCGGTAGGAGTGCCGCGCCGAGCAGGAGCTGGACGACAGCGACTCCGACGAGGGTCGTCCCCACTCCAAGCAGCGGAATCAAGAGGAACCCTCCGCAAGCCGCGCCGAGAATCGCGCCGATCGTATTGGCGGCGTAGGTCCGTCCCACCGAGGATTCGAGACCCTTGAGACCGCCTCCCACCGCCTGAAGGACAAGTGGGAAGACCCAGCCCAAGGCGTAGGTCGTCGGGAACATCACGAACAAGCCGATCCCCAACTGCGCGAGCCACCAGCCCGCGGGCGATGGACTCAATCTGAAGTAGACCTCTGCGAACAGTCGTGGGAGCGTCTGGATGGCGTGAGCGGCCGCGATGGAGAGCAGACCCGCGGCGGCAAGCACGACAGACAGCGCCACGCGCGCGTCGGCGGTCCGCCTCCGTGTCAGAAAATACGCCGCGCTGGCCGCTCCGGATGCGAGGCCGAGTAGGAACGCGGTGAGCATCGTTGCGTACGCGTAGACCGAGCTTCCCAGCACGAGAGCCAAGCTGCGGGTCCATGCCACTTCCAGCACCATCGCTGCGAATCCCGACACCGCGAACGCGAGGACCAATGCTCGCGAACGGGGCGGGGTCGAAGGGGTCTGCTCGACGCTGGGGGCGGACTGACGCTCGGCGCCGTTGGCGCGTCGCCCGGTACCCCAGGCCACGCCGCCGACGATTGCGTTGAGCGCTATGTTGGCCATGAGCGTGCGTTTCACGCCGAGTGCCGGCAACGCAACGAAGGCAGCGGCGACCGTGCCGACTACCGCTCCGAGGGTGTTGGTGGCGTAGAGCGCTCCCACGCCTGCGCCGACGCTTCGAGTCGACTCAGCGGCAACGCGGGAGAGCACGGGAAGCGTCGCGCCCATCAGCGTCGTCGCCGGGAGGATCAGGATCGCAATCGCGATGAACTTGACGAGTCCCAACAACGCGAAATGCCGATCGGCGCCGAGTCTCCAAGCGATCTCGAGCAGTGGTATCGCCCGATCGAGAAGCCAGGGAATCGCGGCGGCATAGGCTGCGATCCCGAGTTCGAGCTTCCCGTACGTGAGTAACGGTGGGTTCCGCCAGCGGCCTGCGCGCCGTCCAGCCCAGTACGACCCTAGCGCCAGACCACCCATGAACGTCGACAGGACTGCGCTCGAGGCGTATGCGGTCGCGCCGAAGATGAGAGTGAGCTCCCGCAGCCAGACGACCTGATAGACCAGCCCGGCGGCGCCGGAAGCGAAAAACAGAACGAAAACTGCTGGGCCGGGTTGGCCGCGAAGCTTCGGCACGAGGGGCTTCTAGATCTCGGGTCCGGAGAGGCTGACACCCAAGGCTGTCAACGGCACAAAAAAGAAACGCCATCGCGTTGGCGATGGCGTTTCTCGAAAGAGTCCGAAGGGAAAACGGCCTATTGGGGCTCTTGGGTGGACTTGTTGTGCCCCTTCTTGTTGCCACGGCCGTTGCCGCTGTTCCCTGGGTCGATGCCGCCCGTCCCGTCGCCGTTGGTCTGGTACGGGTTGCCGCCTCGAACCGGGGGCGCGCCAAGCTGGCTACCGAAACTCGACATGTACGTGGTCAACTGCGACTCGCTGATCAATTCCGACGGCCGTTGCGTCGTCACCGCCACGCCGAGCGCATTCGAGATCGCCGTCATGTCGCCTTCGGTAAGGCTCTTTGCGAGACCTAGCTTGGGCAGGTTGAACCCCGCACCACGGAGGTTGGCTTCGGCGGAAGCCGCATCCACGGACACGAGGTGCTTCGCCTGCGCGAGCGCCGTGTAGAAATGGCCCACAGTCACGTTTCCGGCGAAGGCTGGCGCCAGCACCGTACCGACCGCAAGCACCGCGATCATTCCGAACCGATTGACTCTCCTCATCGAAGTGACCTCCCCGCTCCGGGATCTCCTGAAATTCAGTGTCCTATGACCGACAAGTTCGTTACCTATACGGTCAATCGCCAAATCGTCAACTCTTTTCTCGAATGCGCCGAGCCTCCCCCGTTTCGGTTCTTTGCCCGGCTTTCGCCTGCCGCCCATCCCCAGAACTGTTGAATTCCCGTGCGCGTTGTGTCTATACGTTGAACAGTCCGCGGGGTCAAGGAAACACCTTCAAAGGTCCGATCACTTTGCAGGCCCGGTGGGCGCCGTTTTCTCCTGGATTGTCACGTGAACGGTGTGGACGTCCTTCAGAGGCTTGTATTTCGGCCGGTCCGAAGTCGGGACGTTCGAGAGCTTTCGGACGATTTCCAAGCCGCCAACGACCTGTCCCATGACGGTAAACTGGCCGATCCAGCCCGGTTCGGGGCGGAGCGTGATGACGAATTGAGAGCTGTTTGATGGGGGGGCGAGTCCGGCGGGCCTCAAGAGCACCGTCCCCGCCACGACCGGGATCGCCGCCAACTCCGCCGGATAGAGCATCGGCGCCTGGCCGCCACCGGTTCCCGTTGGATCGCCCGCGCCGATCACCTGATCGGCTCGCGCCTCGTGGATCAAAAGGCCGTCATAGAAGCCCGCGTTGGCGAGATCGACGAACGCCTTCACCGCAATGGGAGCCGATCTCTTCAGGAGATCGATGACGAACTCGCCTTCCTCGGTTTCGACCCGAGCGATGTAGTCCTTCGACGGATCGAACTTGGGAATGACGGTCACTACGATCTCATCCGAGGAAACCCCATCCGCGGACCAACGGATCGAGAACCTTCCCTTCGACCTGAGCTGCGGGTACATCTGGGACAGATCCACGGCCGCCCCGTAGAACTCGCTGGGCGCCAGTTTCGCGGGGCGCGAAGGCTCTTGCGCCTCCGCCTTGGCTTGCTGCGCAAAGCGCTTCCCCTGAGCGTCAGCGACGGCGAATGAACTGAAAAGAGGACTCGTGACGGGGTTCGGCACCTCCGCTCCGCCGTTGTTCGAGATCGCAATACGAACGGCCAGTGGCTCGCCGACGTAATAGAACTGCTGCTTCAGTTCCATGGTCGCTCTCACGGCCCCCGCCGTCGCTTTGACAGGCGGAGTAGCCGCCGGGGCGACGAGCGCACCGAGCGCGAACACGACCACAGCGGCAGCGATCCGACGCATGAACATTCCTTCCATCCCCGAATGGGAACAAAACGAAACCGGGATTATAGGCGCCCTCGAGGCGAGTGGTCAAAGCCGGAACGAGGGGAAGGGGTGCGCGCCCAAACAGCCACTCGGACTTCGACGGCGCCAGCCGCTCGAAGTGCCATGGCGCAGGCCGATGCGGTTGCACCGGTCGTGAGGACGTCATCGACCAGGAGGATTCTCGAATCCGGGACCCTCCGCCGTGCCGCGATGCTCCGGCCGGCCCCAGCCCACCGCGCCGGAGCCGTGAGGGCCTTCACCGAAGGTCCGAAAAGTCCGCGCTTCCGAAGCACCCCGTGGAGTAGGGGCTGACGTGTCGCGCGCGCCAATTCGCGGGCGAGCACTTCGGCGGGGTCGAACCCGCGGCGCCAGCGTGCCAGCGGAGATGAAGGGACCGGAACGACTCCATCGATTCCATCGGCGATCCCCGAGATGGCTGCGGCCGCGGCGAGCTGTCCCGCAAGCGCGCGAAGGAGCTCGGGCCGTTGCCCGTTCTTGGCACGAAGGAGGAACCGCCGCGCGTTGTCGTCGTAAACCACCGCCGCGATCGCCCGGTCGAAGGGCAGTGGCCGGATGGTGCATCGTGCGCAGCGGCCGCGGGCGGGGCCGTCGTCGACCGCGTCGTACGGAAGCGGAACCGCGCAGTGGGTGCACCAAGAACCTGGACGACCGGCGAAGGAGGACCAGCAGGTCGTGCACGCACCAAGAAGTTGGACCCGCGGGAGCGGGCGCTCGCATGCGAAGCACCGAGAAGGGAACAGCTGGACAGCGGCGTCGCCGAGCCAGCGAGCCAAGAGCTTCGCGAACACTCGCGGAGAGACCGTCAAGAATGCGCCGGTGAGGAGCCGCGGAGGACCTTACGATGGCGTTCTAGTCAAACCCGCGCGGTATAAACCGGCGCGGGGGCGAGTCCGAGATCGTCCAACGAGATCTCCTCGCGGAAGTCGACTTCGGTCGTGTTCCATTCGCCGCAATGCGAGCAGCGGGCAACCCATTCCGCTCGGGTCTGCTTGCACGCGCGGCATCGATACTCGAGCTGCACGAGCTCCATCTCTTTGATGACCTTCCGGTACTCGGTCGCCGCATCCCGGTGATTGCGACGGCGTTCATGAATGCGGCCGAGGAGGTAGTGCAGGGTCGGTGCGTAAGACGCGCGCCCGTCGAGCGACTGCAGGATCGCAAGCGCGTCGTCGAGCATTTCGAGGCGGAAGAAGAGCTTCCCGAGGTAGAAACGAGAAAGCGTATCTTTTCGCGCACGAGCTATACACCGCTTCAGGGCCTCGATCGCCGCGAGCGGCTGCTCCTGGACAAGAAAATGCTCTTCGAGAAAAGTCAGGAATATCGGCGAGCCGGTGGTTTCGAACCCCTGGTACCACGCGTCGACGGCCTCGTTCGATAGTCCCTGCGCACGCAAGGCGTCGCCCAAGCGGACATGAGCCGGAATGAACCGGGGATCGTCCCGGATCAGCTTACGCAGCGCGTGGGTCGCGTCCTTCGCCTTCCCGGCGGCAAGAAGGTCGCCGGCGAGCTCGTAGCGAATACCCAATCCGAACCGCGAGTCGACCCGGTCGCGTGGGTCGAGCGGATTGAGTCGCTTCTCCACCCGATGGTGCGCGGAGAGGGCCTTCGCCCAGTTACGCTCTTTCATGTGCAGCCAACGCAGCTTCCGCCAGGCCGAAAGGGAATCGCGCTTCAGCCCGATGATGCGGCCGAGCACGTTGCGAGCATGCTCGAGGTCGCCTTTCGCCTCGTAGTCTTCCACGAGCGCGTAAAGAGGGCGTGGGTCGTCGTCCTTCAAGTGATGGGCCTTGCGGTGGTACTCGATCGCGTCGTCGTAGCGCTCTTGCGAGCGCATGACCTCACCGAGCTTTAGGAGCGTGTTGAAATGACGACTGTCGCGCTCCAGCACCGCACGAAAGTGCCGCAGCGCTTCGTCGTCACGACCCTCGAGCACCGCGGACAATCCGCGTCCGTACTCCTCTTCGATCTCTTCGTTCGTACGGCTCGCCTGCCGAAGCCGCCAACCTTCCATCATCTTCGACGCCTCGCGGGTCAGTCCGGCGAGGAGCGTGATCATGACTCCCGCGACGAGGAAGAGGATGAGGGTGAGACCCACCGGCAGGTCGACGCCGCCCCAGAAATGGAACGTGTGCGCCGTCAGAACGGCGCGGTTCGCCACAAACAGCGTGATCATCGCGTACCCGGCGCCCATGGCGACCAGAATGTAGAGGAAGGTGCGAAGTTTCATCGAAGATCCCGGGCGGAGCAGGCAGCGCGTCCGAAAGCTGAGGTTAGTTCAGCGTTCAGAGAGCGTCAAGCGCACGATCATTTGTGGTACGGCACACCACGCAAAATCGTCACCGCGCGATAGATCTGCTCGACGAGCACCACCCGCGCGAGCTCGTGGGGCAAGGTCATCGGGGAGAGCGAGAGGACTTCGTCGGCGGTCGTCCGAAAGGCCGGGTCGAGACCGAGTGGACCGCCGAGGACGAACGCGACCTGGGGGTGCGTCCAGCGTTCCAGGCGGCGCGTAAACGCGTCGGTGGTGAACGAACCACCCTCGGGGGACAAGGCGATCACGTTGCAGCGCTCGGGCAGAGCCTCCCGAAGAGTCCGAGCTTCCCGCTCCCGCACGTGGGCATCGCTGAACGCTCCGCCGGGGCGAACCTCCGGAACCCAGCGCGCATCGAGCGCCACTCCGAACCGGCGGAGGCGATCCGCATAATCGTCGAACACCGGGCCGAAACGCTCTCGATCCGGGCGTCCGACGGCGAGCACCAACACCCTCAAAGGAGCGCCGCCGGCCGCGCGAGCTACCGCGACGCGCCCTTGCGCCGGCGGACCGGGCGGGAACGAGTCTCCATCGTGCCGTCGACCGCGACGCGCGGGGCATCTCCCCACAGGCGTTCCAGGCCGTAGAACTCCCGCCTCTCGTCCACGAACACGTGAATCACGACGTCGATGAAGTCCATCAGAATCCAATCCGCAGTGCGGCGACCCTCGACGTGCTTCGGTTTGCGACGACCCTGTTCGAAGAGCCGCTCCTCGATCGCGTCGGCTATCGCCAAGGCTTGGCGCGATGATGACCCGTGGCAGATGACGAAATAGTCGGTGAAGTGGCAGAGGCCCCGGAGATCGAGAACGAGTATGTCTTCGGCCTTTTTGTCGAGCGCGGCGTCGACGATCTGTTTGAGAACGGCTTTCAGCGGGCGACCTCCTCCGAATACAGTTGGTGCCGCTGAATATACCGGGCGACGCGCGCCGGGACAAGGTCATCGATGGGCCGTCCCGAGGCAATCCGTGCCCGGACGAGGCTCGACGAGATCGCAAGCGCCGGCATCTCCACGCAAAATACACGCCCGCCCGCGCCAACCGCGGTACCAGCCGCGGACGGAAGAGGCGCGACACGCCGCGCCACGAGTTCGGGCCAGCCGGGATCGCGCGGGTCGCCGGCATCGTTCGGGCGAACGACCGCGGCGAAGTCGAATTCAGCGAGAAGGGCCTCGTGCTCGCGCCACGACGCGACGTCGGCAAGCGCGTCGGATCCGCACAGGAAGACCGGGGCAAGCGGAGGCGCGTTGGACCGGAGGGCACGCAGCGTGTCGATCGTGTAGCGAACGCCCCGTTGCGCGATCTCGAACGTCGATACCATCAGACCGTCTCGATCTTCCACCGCGAGGTAGAGCATCTCGAGGCGGTGGTAACGAGCTGCCAAAGCCCGATCGGGCTTGTGAGGCGGGTCCGCGCAAGGGAGGAAAAGCACGTGATCGAGTCCGAGCGTCCGGAGCACGTGACGGGCAAGCGCAACATGGCCGCGGTGAACCGGATCGAAGGAGCCGCCGAGTATGCCGACTGAAATCAAGGACGAGGCTCCTCGCCGGCCATCCGCGGAGCGTGCCGTGCGATCTCGTCGGCCGCGGTTCGAAGGAGGATTGCCAGCCCCTCGCCGGTTACAGCCGAGACGACGTACAGCGGCCGGCGGCGTTTGCGGGCCTCGCGCTGCGCCTCGCGAAGAACATCGGGGTCTTGAAGCGCATCCTTCTTCGTGAGCACGAGGATTTGCGGCTTCTCCGCCAGAGTCGGGCTGTAGAGCGCCAATTCGCGATCGATCGTGTCGACCGCCTGCGCGAAGGAGCGCTCGTGGGTGGTTGGATCCACGAGATGGAGAATCACCCGGCACCGCTCGATGTGACGCAAGAAGCGATCCCCAAGCCCCGCACCTCCGTGCGCGCCTTCGATGAGGCCTGGGATATCGGCGATAACGAGCGTCCGGTCATCGTCGACTCGGGCCACGCCGAGGCTGGGTGCCAACGTGGTGAACGGGTAGTCGGCGATTTTCGGCCGGGCCGCAGAGACGCGCGACAGAAACGTCGACTTGCCGGCGTTGGGGAAGCCCACGAGTCCGACGTCCGCGAGCAACTTCAGCTCGAGACTCAAGACGTGCTGCTCGCCCTCTCCCCCCGGGTCGTGACGGGTCGGCGCGCGATTGGTCGAGGAGGCGAAACGCGCGTTCCCGCGTCCTCCTCGACCTCCGCGAGCGATCGGGACGCGGTCGTCCGCATGTGAAAGATCGGCGAGGTTCGTGCCCGATTCCGCGTCGGTCACCAGAGTCCCCACGGGAACGTGCACCTCGAGGTCGTCGCCCGATCGGCCCGTCCGTTGGGATCCTTCTCCATGACGGCCCCGGTCGGCCCGGAAGATCGACCGGTAGCGGAACGGAAGCAGGGTGTTGAGCTCGGGATCGGCGACCAATACGACCGATCCGCCGTCGCCACCGTCGCCACCGTCGGGCCCGCCTCGCGGGACGAACTTCTCGCGGCGGAAGGAGACGCACCCGTTGCCCCCATCGCCCCCGCTGACGGTGATGCGTGCTTCGTCTACGAACATTGGTTCTCGCGCCGGGCGAGCGCGTGTGGCGAGGTTACTCGGACGGTAGGATGCTGACGAAGCGGCCCATGCGGCCGCGATCTACGAATTTGACGGTCCCGCCGACGAGGGCGAACAGCGTGTCGTCCTTGCCGCGGCCCACGTTGCTGCCCGCCTGGATTGGAGTCCCCCGCTGACGCACGATGATCGATCCGCCGGAGACGATCTGGCCGTCGAAGCGCTTCACGCCAAGGCGCTGCGAGTTCGAGTCGCGACCGTTCCTGGAACTCCCGCCAGCTTTCTTGTGAGCCATCGCCGAAAACTCCCTCGAAGGCCAAAATCAGGCCTGGATCGCCTCGATCTTCACCGCGGTGTAGTCCTGGCGGTGCCCACCGCGCCTCCGGCTGGCGTTCTTCCGAGGACGGTAGCGAAATATCAGGACCTTCTTGGCGCGCCCCTGCTCGATGACGGTGCCCTGCACCGAGGCTCCGGAAACCGTGGGGGTGCCGACGCTGACGGAATCGCCTTCGCCCACCGCCAGAACCTGATCGAAAACCACAGCAGAGCCCGCGACGGCGTCGAGACGATCGACGCGCACCACCTCGCCGACCTGAACGCGGTGCTGTTTCCCGCCCGTTCGAATCACTGCGTACATTCCAGTGCACCTCGCCGTGAAAACCCATGGACTATAAACGTGTGGCCTTGGGGTGTCAATGGGCGCGAGGTCTCAGCGGGTGTTGAGGTCCGTCAGAACCGCCTTGACCACGGCCTTGAGGGTCTCGAAAACACCTTCGCCGCGCGACGCCACCGCCTCGAAAACGGGCTCGTTCTTGATCCTGAGGGCCTTCTCGATCTCTGGCACCGCGACGGCTGACGGGAGGTCGCGTTTGTTGATCTGCAAAACGTAGGGGACTTTGTCGATGACGACTCCGTGTTCTTTCAGGTTCTCCTTCAGGTTGCGAATCGACTCGACGTTGGCGTCCATTCTCGCTTCCTGGGAATCCGCAACGAAAACGACGCCGTCCGCGCCTTTCAAGATCAACTTGCGGGAGGCGTCGTAGAAGACTTGGCCGGGAACCGTGTAGAGATGAAAGCGCGTGCGGAATCCACGAATCGTTCCCAACTCGATCGGAAGAAAGTCGAAGAAGAGCGTTCGCTCGCTCTCCGTCGCGAGTGAAATCAACTTGCCCTTCGCGCCGGTTCCCATCTTGTCGTAGATGAATTGGATGTTCGTGGTCTTGCCGCACAACCCAGGACCGTAATAGACGATCTTGCAGTTGATTT
This sequence comes from uncultured Acidobacteriota bacterium, assembly GCA_964619965.1. Lineage (GTDB taxonomy): Bacteria > Acidobacteriota > Polarisedimenticolia > Polarisedimenticolales > DASRJG01 > DASRJG01. The sequence goes on along the minus strand of CAZUGP010000054.1, from coordinate 12,337 downwards.
CTCGGGCGGCGTAGTTGATGAAGGTCATGGCTTGACGTGTCCGCGAACCGGTCAGTTGAAGAGGGCGTCGATGTCGTCGTCGGTGATCTGGGCGAACGCGGACTGGGTGGCGAACGCCGAGGATCGTTGCGCTTGAGAGCGCACGACGATGTCGTCGAGGATCGTGCACAACTCGATCGTGCTCTTCTTGACGCGAAGGCGAACGAGGCCAAGCGAGGACCGCTCGTCGAAGATCACGACGAGGATCGCACGCCCCGAGATGACATTGATGTGGAGACTGTCATGCTCACCCTCGTGAAACAAAGTCGAGAACTCCGTCTCGCCCAAGAGCTTCGCGAGTGCATCGGTGGCAGCGACGTTTCCCGCCGTAAGCGCCGCAAGGGAGGTCGGATCGAGGCCGTCGAGGTGCCCGGCGGCAGCCAGTTGTTGGCCGTTCTTGTCGATCAAGAACGCGACCTTCGCATTTGCGTCCTGACGCAGACGGTTGAGGACCGCCGCAAGGCGCATGTGGTCGGCTTCGTGAAGGACGAGATCGGTGACGGCCATACCCCGAAGATCCCCCTGCGATTTCCCGCATCCTGGGCAAACCTAATCTAGCGCCCGCGCTCCCAAAGGAGCAAGAGGATCGAATCGCTCAGTAATCGCGCCGGTTTTCGAGGGCGCGCTGAATCGTGACGTCGTCTAAGAACTCGAGATCGGCGCCGGCGGGGAGGCCCTGGGCGAGCCTGGTCGTCGACACATTCAAGGGCTTGAGAAGTCGAGCGAGGTAGACCGCGGTGGCTTCGCCCTCGACGTTTGGGCTGGTCGCCAAGATCACCTCGCGCAGGCCGTCGCGCCGAACCCGCTCGACGAGCTCGCTGACGTTCAGTTGTTCGGGACCGATGTCCTTGAGCGGCGAAAGCGCTCCGCCGAGCACGTGATAGACGCCGCGATAGGCGTTCGTCCGTTCGAGTGCTAACACGTTGACCGCATCCTCGACGACACACACCGTCGTCCGCTCGCGCCTGGGGTCGGCGCAGATCGGGCACGTCTCGGACTCGGCGAGGTTGAAACAGATGGTGCAAGGACGGATTCGCTCACGCAGTTCGCGGAGCGCGACGATCAACGCGTCGACATCCGTGGCGGGGGCCTTCAGGAGGTGGAAAGCGAACCGTTGCGCCGTCTTTCGGCCGACGCCGGGGAATTTCGCGAGTTCGCCGATCAGGCGCTCGAGCGGAACCGCCAGCTGCGTCAAAACGTCGGTCCGGTCATGGGCGTCCGGGGAGCTTGAGTCCACCCGCGAGACCTTGAGTCTTGCGTTGTATCTCCGCGTCGATCTTGCGCCCCGCCTCGTTGATCGCTGCGATGATCAGGTCCGACATCATGTCCGGATCGTCGGGCGTGATCGCGTCAGCCGTGATCGTGAGGCCCAAGAGGTCCTTCTTGCCGTTCATCCTCGCGGTGACGACGCCGCCTCCGGAAGTCGCCTCGACCTCGAGCGTTTCGATCTCCTCCTGCAGCTTCGATTGCATGCGCTGCAGGTCTTTCATCATTTTCTCGACGTTCATCCGTTCTCCTCGACGACCGGCGACGCTCCGCCGGCGTCGACGCCGGGGCGCAAGGGTCGGACATCTACCACCTGGGCTCCGAACTCCGTGAGCAATCGGCTTACAGCGGGGTCCTTCCGGGCACGCTCCGTCAGATCGTGGTGGGACTCCCCGGCGTCATCTTGCGAGGCCCTTTGGGTGGACGGGCTCTTCTGAAGAGGCGCCGGTCGGTCAGTCGCAGCCCCTTCGCCCGATCCCGCGACGCGAAGCGCAAGCGGGCGCCCCAGGGTCTCTGCCGCGATTCCTTCGATCGCTCGCACGTTGTCGTCCCCGTGGAGCATCTTGAGCATCCCCGCGTCCGATGGGCCAAACGTCACGACGAGCTTCCCACCGTCGACCATGACGGTCACGGCTCGCCCCAGGATGGCCCCGAGCATGGGTCGAGCCTGCGTCACGGCGGTCACGATTGCTTCGCGGACATCCTCAAACCCGGCGGCGATGGGCGAAGTCCGGGCGCCGTTTCCAGCCTGCGGCGCACGCTCCGACCGATCTGGCGTGCGGGTGGACTCGGTATCGATCTTTTTCCGAGGCGTGGGCGCAATCGCCGCAGCACCACCCAACGCAGCGAGAATCTCTTCTATCGGCCGCAGCGTGCCGAGACCGGCCATCCGAATGAGCGCTCCCTCGAAGAGGAATCGCGGTTGGCTCGACGCTTTGAGTCCGAACTCGAGGCCCGCCAAGATCTGGAAGACCCGTGTCCAATCCTCGAGCGAGAGCTTACCGCCCGCATCGATCAAAGTCTTCGCCTCGTCGGGCGTCCTGGCAAGGGCGTTGCCGCCTTGGGGCCACGCGCGGAGGAGCATCAGATCGCGCACGACCCCGACAAACTCACCCCAAAAATGCACGAGGTCGTGACCGTCGTCCACGAGCGCATCGAGCGACGCAAGGAGCGCCGCCGCATCGCGTGCGGCGATGCCTCGAACGAAGTCGACCAGCACTTCCGTCCGCACCGCTCCGAGGACTTGCAAAGCGTCGTCGTCCGTAATCTCGGAACCGCAAAACGCCAACACCCGCTCGAGAACCGAAAGGGCGTCTCGAAGGGAGCCCTCGCCCGCACGTGCGACGCGCTCTAAGGTGTGATCCGAGACCGAGAATCCCTCGGCTTCCGCGATCTGGCGCAGGTGTGCCGCGATGCCCTTGACCGAAACGCGATGAAACTCGAAGACCTGGCAGCGCGAGAGGATCGTCGGAAGGAGCTTCTGGATTTCGGTCGTGGCCAAGATGAAAACAACCCGCGGAGGCGGCTCTTCGAGCGTTTTCAGGAGCGCATTGAACGCCGCCTTGGAGAGCATGTGCGCTTCGTCGATGATCAGGACCCTGTAGCGGTCCCGAACCGGCGCGTAGGACACGACCTCCTGCAATTCGCGGATGTTGTCGACGCCCGTTCGGGAAGCCGCGTCGAGCTCCATCACGTCGAGCGATCGTCCCTCCGTGATCTCGCTGCACGAGGTGCATTGATTGCAGGGGGCGGTAGCGGGTCCCTTTTCGCAGTTGAGGCTCTTGGCGAGGATTCGGGCCACGGACGTTTTGCCTGTGCCGCGCAGTCCCGCGAAGACGTACGCGTGGGCGAGCCGGCCCTCTGCGACGGCGTTGCTCAGCGTCCGCGCGACATGGGGCTGGCCGACGAGATCGTCGAGCGTTTGTGGCCGCCATTTCCGCGCCAGGACCTGGTACATGCGGACCTCTCACGGCTCGTGGCCGGGACCAGGGACGAAGACTGATGGGGCCCAAGTGGACCTGCGCACCTGGGTCGGTCCGCTTACCGTTGCTCCCTTCCGGGCCTGGCGGAGTTGGCGGTGACACAGCGCACAGGGCTCGGGCCCCACAAACTCACAACAGCTACCCTGCCGCGCGACGGTATCCGCAACGCGACCGGGGATCGCCGGTTGGCGGAGAGAGAGGGATTCGAACCCTCGGTACGGTTGCCCGTACACACGCTTTCCAAGCGTGCACCTTCAGCCACTCTGTCATCTCTCCGTGGCCCGACGATGCGCCTGCCGGCACGGCGGCTCCCGCCGCCCCTCATTACAAACGACCGGAGATCCCCGAACGATGGCGGAGAGGGTGGGATTCGAACCCACGTGCCTGGTCACCCAGACAAAGCGCTTTCGAGGCGCCCCCGTTACGGCCACTTCGGTACCTCTCCGCGAATGAATCCTCGTTCTCGGCGCGCGTCGCAACCCGGCGCTCGCGAAAGAACGCAAGCAGTAGCGCGGAAGCTTCCTCGGCCAGCACTCCGCCTGTCGCATCGACCCTGTGGTTGAACTCGGCTCCGAGCGCGCGCAAGGTCTCGAGGCGGCCGACGGCGCCGACCTTGAAGTCAGTCGCTCCAAAAACCAGGCGTGTCACGCGCGCGTGGATAGCGGTTCCCAGACACATGAGACAGGGCTCGACGGTGCAATAAAGGGTCGTCCCCACGAGCCGGTAGTTCCCCAATCTCGAGGCCGCGTCGCGCATGGCGAGAACCTCGGCGTGCGCCGACGGATCGTGGAGCGCGAGGGAAGCGTTGTGTCCGCGACCGACGATTTCACCATCGACCACCGCCACCGCCCCAACGGGAACCTCTCCAGCTCTCCTCGCCAGCGTGGCCTCCTCGAGAGCCACCCGCATGAATCGCTCATGCTCGTTCATCGGCGACCTCGACTCCAGGGCCGGACGGCCGAACCGCCCCCTCACGACGACACTTCTCCCGACGGAGCATGGTCGGACCGGAGGGATTCGAACCCCCGACCTACTGGTTCGTAGCCAGTCGCTCTATCCAACTGAGCTACGGTCCGTCCAAAGCTGCGCGGAGAAAAGCGCTGATGATCTGCCCGAAAAAGCGAGCGCGGATACTAGCACCTCACTCTCCGGAGCGTCAACGCGGGGCCAACCGGAGTCGCAGGACCCCCGGTTGCAACACCCAAAAAGAGACCTATATTGCTCCCACGACAGGGCCGAAAAAGCGGAAAGACATAAGGCGGGGGATCGAACCATGACGGGTCAGTCCGAAGCGGGGCGCCGGTTCTTCACCACATCCGAAGTCGCGCGCTACTGCGCGGTGACGAACGACGGTGTCCTCAAGTGGATCAAATCGGGCAAGCTGCGTGCCTTCTCGACGCCCGGTGGGCACTACCGAGTCAGCTCGGACGACTTTAGGGAGTTCTTACAAAAATACGACATTCCGATTGACGAAGCTTTCTTCTCGGGAGCCTCCAAAGCGCGCTCCGTCCTGGTCGTGGACGATGAAGCGGACATCCGGGAGATCGTTCGTCGGGTTCTGAAAGAGCTCGAGCCGAATCTCCGCATCGAAGAGGCTTCCGACGGATACGAGGCCGGCATCAAGATCGGAGCGATGCAGCCCGATCTCGTCATCATGGACGTCATGATGCCTCGAGTCGATGGACTCTCGCTCTGCCGTTCGATTCGCGAAAATCCCGATACGCGATCGATCAAAGTGCTCGCGATTACCGCCTTTCCGGAGCACGATAGCATTCGAAAGATGTATGACGCGGGAGCCGACCTGTGCCTCATGAAGCCGATCCAGTTCGAGCACTTCCGTCTCGAAGTGCTGAGGCTTCTCAACGAGGCGTCTCGCGGCCAGGCTGCAAGCGCGTAGTCAATCGCCTGCGACCGGCTTGCGCACCACGAAGGAATCTGTACGCTCTCGGCGTGACACCTCGAGCGAAAGGAGATCCTAACCCGTGACGCTGCGCTCAAGACGACATGTCATTGCTCCGTTCTTGTTTCTGCTGGCGGTCGCGTCCTCGCCGATTCGTGCGCAGAACGAGTCGCCGTCGACCTCGGCCACCGAATACGTTCTGGGCATCGAGGACCGACTCTCGATCTCGGTCTGGAAGGAGCCCGACCTGACGCGATCGGTCTTCATCCGTCCGGACGGCAAGATCACGTGCGCGCTCGTCGGCGACATCCAGGCCGCCGGACGCACCGCAAGGCAGCTGACCGCCGATCTTGCGATCGCCCTTTCCCGATACATCAAGGAACCCGTCGTCACGGTGATCGTCGAGGAGATCAACAATTTCAGGATCTATGTCCTCGGCGAGGTGGCGAGACAGGGCGCCCTCGTGCTCCACCGGCGGACACGGTTCTTGGAGGCGATCGCGCTTGCGGGGGGGCTGTCGCAGTACGCGAATCGCTCCGAGGTGATCGTGATTCGCTACGAGGGCGATAAGGAATCCAGGACCCGCATCGACTATCGAAAAATACTCTCGGGTGAAAAGTCCGAGCTGAACATCTTCCTTCGGCCTGGGGACACCATCATTGTCAATTGAGGCGTTCCACTCCGTCCGCCGGAGCGCCATCCTTGCCTTGTGGATCGCGGCCCTCGGACCTACCGCCAGCGCCGCGGAGGTTGACTTCCGTCCCGTCTTGTCGTTCGGGGCGTTCTACAGCGGCAACGTGCTCCTCGTCGGCGTACCAGAGGGCGACGAGATCGCAGCGGTAGCGCTCAACTTGGATCTGGATCGGAAGTTGCCGGGCAGCACGTTCTCGTTCCGCTATCAACCCGCGTACGTGTGGTATCGGCAGTACAGCGAGTTCAACTACCTCGGAAACACGGTTGCGCTGAGCTACGCAAAGGAGCGTTCGCGACGGAGCGGCATGTCGGCCAGCCTAGACGCGTCGCGCACCGACTTCCAGGGGATCACCGCTTCGAACTCCAACCGCCCTAATACGATCGTCCCTCGGACGACGATCACGCGGGTCTACGCGTTGGTCGGGGGTTCAGAGGCGGTGGCACAAAGAAGTCTCATGGACTGGCAGGTCCGCGCGGAAGTCCACCGCTATAAGGACGTCCCTGATGTCGTCTTCGACAACAGCAGCGCGATCGGAGCGCGTGGCGGGTGGCGGTACGAGCTCAGCGAGCGTTCCTCGCTCGGCCTGGCCTTGACCCTCGACCGGTTTGCCTATGATCTGCAGGCCAACGTCATCGACGCAGCACTCCTCCTCACCGGGACCTACAAGCTCGGCCGGAGCACGGAGATGCAGTACGACGTCGGTGTGACCCATGCAAAGTCGGGCGGCCTCTCGAGAACGGACGGGGCGTTCCGCGTGTCCTTTACGCAAGCGCTGACCGACGTCTCACGCCTGAACGCCGGTGCCAGCCAATCCATCACTCAAGGAACCGGGCTTCAGGCGTCGCCCACACAAGAATCGGGGCTTCAGGCGTCCACCCTTGACTCTGGGGCCTGGATCTCCTACGAGGGGTCTCAACGGGGGCGCGGACTGCACGGCAGGGTGGACGGCGCCTACTGGTACCGCAGTGGTCTCGGGGCCGGCCACATCTCGACTTTGAATTTCTCCAGTTCGCTCGGATGGACGTTCAACCGATACGTATCTCTCAGTGCCGCGTATGCGTACGTCAGGCAAAGCGTCAAGACCGACACCCCAAGTGCGCTCAACACGTACTACCCCTCGTACGGCATCAACCTTCGATGGGCGATCCGCGGCCGCTAGGGCTCACCGGTCGCAGCGGCGGTTTCTACTGATCGAGTTGCCGGCGGGCTTCGTGGGCGATCGCCTCACCGATGGGGATCGACGCCGTGGCGGCGGGGGACGGCGCGTTCAGGACGTGAACGATGCCGTCCAGATCCTGGATGACGAAATCGTCGACGAGAAATCCCCGGGAGTCGACCGCTTGGGCGCGCACGCCCGAGCCGCCCGGCGTAAGGTCGTCTTCGCGCAACATCGGCATGAGCCGCTGGAGCGCGCGGACGAAGGCGCTCTTGCTGAACGATCGGTACGTCTCGCCGGCGCCCGTACGCCAGTGCTTGGCGGCTAGCCGCCAGAAGCCCGGAAAGCTCAACGTGCTCCAGGCGTCGCGCGTGCTGAATGCGGTTTTGCCGTATCCCTCCCGCTTCAGGCTGAGCACGGCGTTCGGTCCCGCTTCGACGCCGCCGCGGATCATGCGTGTGAAGTGGACGCCGAGGAAGGGAAACGCGGGATCGGGAACCGGATAGATGAGCGACGTCACCAATCGCTCACTCGATGCGAGGAGCCTGTAGTAATCGCCACGAAAAGGGACGATGCGCACTGCCGGGCGGCAACCCGCGCGCCGCGCGATCTGGTCGCAGTGGAGTCCCGCGCAATTGATGACCAACCGCGCGTGGACCGCCCCGGTGTCGGTCTCGACGATCCAACCGCCCCCGTCCCGTCGGATGCCGTTCACCCGCGCGCGCGTTCGGATCTCGCCACCGCCAAGGCGCACCACATCGGCGAAGCTGCGCGTCACGGCACCGTAGTCGACAATTCCGGTGGACGGAACGTGCAGCGCCCTGATTCCAGCGGCGTTGGGCTCGATCTCGCGGAGGCGCTCGGGGCCGATCAACTCGACGCCTCCCGGGACGCCGTTGGCAATCCCACGGCGGTGAAGCTCGTCGAGACGTGCGAGTTCCGACTCCGCGGTGGCCACGATGACCTTGCCGCTCAACGCGTGGGGGACGCCGTGCTCCCGGCAGTGATCCACCAGGCGCCGCGCCCCTTCCACCGTGTAGCGTGCCTTGAGCGACCCCGGCCGGTAGTAGACACCCGAGTGGATCACGCCGCTGTTGTGACCCGTCTGATGCGCGGCGAGGTCATCCTCTTTCTCGAGGACGAGAGGCGTGAGCGGTGACGACCCCCGCGTCAGTGCCATCGCGGTCGACAGACCGACGATGCCGCCGCCGATGACCACCACCTGCCTGGATGGGGGCACGCGCCTGACGCCCTCAGCGGGCTCCCGCGCCCGAGAGTACGACCTTCACCGTCTTGATCAGGATCCAGAGATCATAGAGGGCGTTGGAGTTCTTGATGTAGAAGAGGTCGTACTTGAGCTTCTCCAGCGCGTCCTCGGCCGTCGCGCCGTAGCGGTATTGGACCTGCGCCCAGCCGGTGATTCCCGGCCGGACCGTCATGCGAAGCGAGTAGTAGACGATGGTCTTCTCGAGCTGCTCGACGAAGTGCTTTCGCTCGGGACGAGGACCCACGAAGCTCATCTCACCGCGAAGCACATTGATGAGCTGCGGCAGCTCGTCGATCCGGAGCTTGCGGATGATACGTCCCACCCGCGTGACGCGAGGATCGTTCTGTCCAGCCCAGGTCGGTCCGCTCTTCTTTTCGGCGTGCTGCACCATCGACCGGAACTTGAGCATGTCGAATTCCCTGCCGTTCCGCCCCAACCTGCGCTGGCGATACAGCACGGGACGCCCGCTGTCCAGCACGATGGCCAACGCCGTCACGAGCATGATCGGAGCCGCCACGAGAAGGACGGCGAGTGACATTGCTATGTCGCCGGTGCGCTTTCCGATCCGCCGGAGAGACGACACTTTGAAACCGTCCGAATACACGAGCCACGAAGGGAGCATCGTCTCGACGGCGAGCTGTCCGCTTGACCGCTCGAAGAACGAGGCGGCCTCTTCGATCTCGAGACCCGCGAGCCGCAAGCGCACGAGCTCACCCATCGGGAGTTTGCCGCGCTTCTCGTCGACGGCGACGATGATCCGGTCGACTCGACCAAGGCTGAACTGCTCTAACTCGCTGAATCGTGTCAGCACGCGTGCGCCCATCGCGATCACCTGGCCGATGCGGGAGCCGTCCTCGTCGGCGAACCCCACCAACTGGTGTTCGGAGGGGAGATGCTCTCCCATCCAGCGCGCCAACTGCCTTGCAGTCTCCCCAGACCCGACGATGAGAACTCTCTCTCGGTAGCAATCCAGGACTTGGTATCGAAGCGCGAACCACCTCCAAGCGGCGACCGAAAGAGGGACCGCGACGACTCCCTCGGCGATCAGGAGAGCAGGAGGCTGCATCGGCGAGCCGAAGTACGCGAACCAGCCCAGTAACGCGAGCAGTCCGAAGAAGACCGACACGATTCCGAGGATCACCATCTCGCGTCGGAAGTTGGCGGCCTCGCCTAAGATCGCGCGTCGCGTGGCGAGAAGGCAACCGACGAACAGGAAGCCATTGAGAGAGACGAGGGCCTGACGTGCCCCGACCGAAAGGTCCGGGAACAGTTGTTGATTGATCACCACGAGCGCATACAGCACACCGAAGACGAGGCCCGCTTCGAGCGCCAGCGAAGTCACATATCGGGGATGCGTCAACCGGAACACGCTCAAAATTAGCCTCTGTCCTGCTCGGAAACGAATCCCCTCAGCCCCTGGTCAACACACCGTGAGCCCGGTCAAAAACCGAGCTTTGCTTCTGCTGATCAATGCTCACCCGTGCCTGCCACCGAAATGATCTCAGTGGGTCCAACAAGATACGAGAACTCTCACAATTCATCAACGAAAAACCCAAGACAATTTCGTAATAAATCCTTTTGGCTCTAAGAATTATATGGATTATTCCAAATATCGGCCGTTTAGATGGGGTATACAAACGACATTAATTTCATAAATTTCACAAACATCAGAAAATGACCGTTTGGCCGTCTGTGAATTCGTTGGTTATCGTTCGCAATCGTTCGAATCTTCCGCTTGACTTCGGGGAAGACCCCCAGTAATCCTCTACGGTTCCGGTTCGGATCGACGGCACGGAAGAACTGTTTGGGAAATTCGGCGCGGGTGCTGACGCTTGCGGGCTCTTAGAGCATCGTCGAGCGGAGCCATCCATGGAGATTCAGCGTCCCCGAGCGAGAGCGAACGGGCAGACGCGAAAGGGCGGGTCCTACCGATGAACGAGACGAGCGGGCTGGCGCTGATCCTCGAACTGACCGATCGGCTCTTTCGTTCCTGGTGGACCGTCGTCGCGGGGCTGTGCCTCGGGCTCGCGGGTTCGCTCTGGGCGCTGAATTACTTGCCGAAGACGTATGAAGCGACGACGAAGATCCTCGTCTCTCCACCAACGATCTCGCAGGATTTCGTCAAGAGCACCGCCGGCGACGACCTGGCGTTCCGATTCGCCGCATTGAAAGAGGCCGTGCTCAGCCGACCCTACATGCTGACGCTGATCGAGAAGACTTTCGGTACCAAAGAACGTTCCCCGGCCGAAGAGGAACGACTGATCCAATCCATCCGGGGCCGGGTCAACGTCAAGGTCGAGCGCTACGGCTCCGATCGCGCGGGGATGTTCTCCCTGGAGTTCCGTGACAGCGATCCGAAGCGAGCCGCCCAGGTCGTGAACGATTGGGCGGATCTCTACATCAGAGAGAATTCCAAGCACCGTTCGAGCCGCGCGGAAGAAACCACAACCACACTGGAGGACTTAGCCGCCGACGTGCGCGCGCAGCTCACGGCGAAGGAACAGTCGATCACGGCGTTCCGGTCGCAGCACCTCTACGACCTCCCCGAGCGCGTGGAAGCCAATCTCGCTCTTCTCGCCTCGCGCCAGAGGGACCTCGACGCGAACCAGAAAGCGATTCAGACAGCGCAGGATCGCCTGCAGACGCTCCAGGCTCAGTCTCAGGCTGTGCCGACCGCACAGGGCTCGGTGGCAACGGCCTCGGATCCCGTTTCAGAGCTGAACGCGACGCGGCTCGCCCAGTTGCAGCGCGATCTGGTCTTCCTGCGGGCTCGCTACTACGACGACCACCCGGAGGTCAAGGCGACGGAACGGCAGATCAACGATCTGCTGGCGGCGAAGGGCCGGCCGACCGGCCATCAGGCGCCGGCAGGAACGCCCGCTCTCCCGCTCTCCCCGCAGGAGCAAGCGATCCAAAGCCAGACTAAGGAAGTCGCGCACCTGCAGGACGATCAGCAACGGATTCGTCGAGACATCCAGCTCTACAACGCGCGGATCGAGGCGGCGCCTCACGTCCAGCTTCAGCTCGAGGAGCGAAGCAAAGGCTACGACGTGCTCCAGCAGCAGTATCGCGATTACCAGTCCAAGGCGCAGTCGGCAAAGGGCGCGCAGACGATCGAAGCCGCTCAAAAAGGCGAGCGGTTCGAAGTGATCGAACGGGCCGTCCCTCCCACGATTCCGGTGGCGCCCAATCCGCAGATGATCGTCATGATGGGAGTTTGCCTCGGCCTGTTCGTCTTCGTAGGCCCGGTGCTCCTGATCGGCTTCGTGCGCCCCACCGTACAGTCCGAAGAGCGCTTGCGCGCGTCGGTGCCCGTTCCTGTCCTTGTGAGCATTCCGCGGATCGACACCGAGTACACGAAGCGCCGTGTGGTGCTGAACCGAGCGGGGAACATAGTTCTTTCTGCGCTCTCCGTTGCGATCCTGGCGGCCGTCTGCGTCGTCAACTTCAAGAGGTAAACATCACTTGATGACCCCCGACCGATTCGACACGTTTCCCCGCGCCTCCCGAGTCGACGGAGGCGACGGCAAGAACGACGCCGCGCCCGCGGCTACCCAGAAGATCGCCGCGGGTATTCCACTCGGTAAACTTTTCCCGCGCGAGCTCTTGATCACGCCGGAAATCGTCATGGTCGATACGCCGCGTTCGCCGGCGGCGGAGCGGTTCCGGCGGCTGAAGACACTCCTCGTGCATGACGCGACCGAAGAACCGAACGTCGTTGTCGTCACCAGCGCGCTGCCCGGAGAGGGGAAGTCGCTGGTTGCACTCAACCTGGCCCTGGCCTACGCCGCAGACCTCCCCGACCAAGTGCTGCTCGTGGACGCCGACATGCGACGGCCCGGCGTCAACCGCTGGTTGAAGCCCCCACCGATGATCGGACTGAAGGAAGTCCTGGCGGGCGAGGCGGAGCTGGAGCATGGTCTCCTGGAGATCAAGGCCCAGCATCTGGTGCTCCTTCCCGCGGGGCAGCCCGCGCGCGACCCGGTTCAACTGCTCTCCGCGGACTTCGCGCGGTCTTTGATCGACGCGCTAC
>CAZUGP010000053.1:0-28932 GCA_964619965.1 uncultured Acidobacteriota bacterium | reverse complement strand
CGGCAGCTGCGCAGCTATGCGCGACTACGCGAACTGGTGAGTCGATGGATCGACCTCGGCACCGACCTGGCGGCACTCAGGACCGCCAATGGTCGAAAGTAGCCGAGAACTTCGCACTGTCCAGTATCCGGGGAGCTTTGTAAGAAAAAGGGGAGTGTCCCTTTTCTCATGTCCCCGACTCGTCAGATCAGGTAGCCGCGCGCGACCCGGCAGGGCACGCTCTCGATCCGGTCGTCCTCGATGCACCACGCGGTGAGGTGCCCGCCGTAGACGCACGCGGAGTCCAACCCCATCGTGCGCGGGCCTCGGTAGTGGCCACGCATCGCCCAGTGGCCGTGCACGACCAGCTCCTCGCCGGTGTAGAACGCGTCCCAGGCCCGGAAGGGGGGCGGCGCATCGCCGGGACGTCCCGTGAACTTGACGCGATCGCCGAAGGAGTCGCAGCAACGGACGCGCGTCATGAACGAAACCTCGTCTCCGTGCAGCCAATCGTCGTCGTGTGGCTGGGCGTCCAGCCGGGCGGCGAGCGCCGCGAGATCGTTCCAGAGCGGATGGATCCCGGCGTGGACGAGCCAGACGCCTCGCGGCTCTTCCTCGCGCTCGAAACGGACGAGCGCGGGGCACGCCCTGAGGCGCGCGAGCAGGGCGTCGCACTCTGCTGCGGCGTAAAGTTCGCCGAGACGGTCGTTGCGGCGCCCGACCCATCCCGCGCGCGAGCGCAGTGCGTAGATGTCGTGATTGCCGAGCACGGCGCGCCCACCCGCGTCCCTCCAGATTCGCAGCGCGGAGAGCGAGTCCGGCCCGGTATTGACCAGATCTCCGACGCTCCACAACGTGTCTTTAGCCGGGTCGAACCGGATCTCGTCGAGAAGGTCGCCGAACTCCAGCGCGCAGCCGTGGATATCGCCGACGACCCAACGCATGCGGGCATCGTAGCAGGGGATTCGATGAGGCGACGCGTCGCCTGCGCCGTCCGGCTGCTAGAATCGAGGTCACGGAGGATTCGTGGTGTCCGACCTGATCTGGAGCTTCGACGAACTCGTGCGCTTCACGAAGTGGGAGGACTCCGAGGTCCGCTACTGGGCGATCGACCGGTTGATCCGGCATTTCCCGGAACCGTGCTGCGATGCGGTCGCCCCGTTCGTTCTGGACGACCACGACACCACTCCCGAACGCGTCGCGCGCCACTTGGGCGAGCACGGCGGGACGAGCCATCACGCCATCCTGTTGCGCGGGTTCAAGTTGCTGCGCGGCACCGTGCCGGGCCACTGTCTTCAGTCTCTCGCCCGCCTCGGTTACCCGGGGACCGTCGAGCTCGCCGGGACCGTCCTCCATCGCGGCGACCTGAACGACGCCGCCATCGCGATCATCGTCGAGGCGCTCGCCGATTTCGGGACCGTGCCCGCGCGCGAGCTCGTGCGCGAGTTCATCCAGCGGAAGACCGAGCTTCTCGCCGAGCCGCAGGCGCTGCGCGGCGTGCTCAAGGTCGTCGACGCAGCCGAGATCCCGGACGTCCTCTCCCGGTTCATGACCGCGCTCCAATGGCGCGGAGCGCAGCGGGCAGGGGAGGGATTCCGCACGCTCATGGACGCGCTCGCGATCGACGACTGCGGCTGGTGCTTCCGCACGGGGCCGTCGGGCCGCATCGAGCTCCGGAAGACGATCAAGGCGGTGGAGTCCGGATACGACTGCGACATCCTGGCCGCGATGGGGGAGGCCACGATCAAGCAGATCGCGCAACGATTCCGCGCGGGCGACCACGCCGACATCGTTCAAGCGATCGCGGACTGGACGTGCGCTTCGGCCGCGAAGCTGAAGACCGACCCCGACCACGAAGACCCCGCCCGCCTTTCGGCCGCGGTCACGGCGTTCTGCTCGTCGCCGATCCTCGAGGCGTCCGAGAAGCTCGGGCACCAGTTCCAGCAGTGGGTCGTCGGCTTCGAGCTCTCCGCTGCGTTCGCGATCGCTCGCTCCATGAACCCGCACCTCGCCCTCAAGCGCGCTCGCGGAGACATCGACAAACTGCTCAAGCTGGCGGAGCTCGAGACGGCTTTCTTGCTCGCCGACCTCCCCGCGGCGATCGCGGTCTTGTGCCGCGACGACGAGGCGCGAGGGCGCAAGGCCCAGGACTGGTGCCTGCGCATGCTCGAGGCGCAAGGGCCGTTCTTCCCGAAGGTGGTCGCGCTCGAGACGTTGGGCGAGCTGCGCGCCGTCCACTTCATTCCCGAGGTGATGGAGTACTTGTCCGACGAGAACTCCTACGTCTACGGGGCGGCCGAGAGGGCGCTCTCCCTGATGGGGGAGGCGATCGTGCAGCCGGCGCGCGCCCGGCTCGAAGCCCACGCGCTCGACCCGGATGCCGCGCACAGCCTGCTCGTGCTGCTGTGCGATCTCGGGAGCCGCGGCAGCTACGAGACCGTCACGTCGAACCTCGACTGGTTCATGGAAGAGGTCGGGCCGGGATCGACCGCGGAATGGGTCAGCCTGTTCGGCACGCAGGAGCTCATCGACCCCTTGAGGGACTGGCTGGAAGAGGACCCGGCGCTGGTCGGTCAGGGGGTGTTGCTCCTGGCCGCGATCCACAACGTGAGGATTCCGGAAGAAGAGGAGATTCTCCGTGCGATCGAGGACGAAAGGCAGCGCATGGAATCCGAGCCGGAAGCCGACGGCCCGGGTGGCGGACCCGATCGCGACGGCGGCAACTATTTGAACTGAAGTCTTGATAAAGGGGACACTCCCCTTTTTCTTACAAAGCTCCCCGGATACCGCTTTGACAAGAAAAAGGGGAGTGTCCCCTTTATCAAGACTTCGGTGACAGAACACTGGCAGCCCGTCCGAGCATTCGCGGAGGCCGCGCGTGACCCCGCTCCCCAAGGACCGCATCCGAAACATCGGCATCGTCGCCCACATCGACGCCGGGAAGACCACGACCAGCGAGCGCTTCCTCTTCTACACCGGACGAAGCCACAAGATGGGCGAGGTTCACGACGGCCTGGCCGTGATGGACTTCAGGGAGGACGAGCGCGACCGCGGGATCACGATCTCCGCCGCGGCGACGACCCTCGCCTGGCGCGACCACCGGATCAATCTGATCGACACGCCCGGGCACGTGGATTTCACGGCGGAGGTCGAGCGCGCGCTGCGCGTGCTCGACGGTGCTGTCGTCGTCTTCGATGGGGTCGAGGGCGTCGAGCCGCAATCCGAAACCGTCTGGCACCAGGCCGACCACTACGGCGTACCCCGGATCGCGTTCATCAACAAGATGGACCGCATCGGCGCCGACTTCGATGCGGCGGTTTCGGGCATCGAAAAGCGATTGGGAGCGCGGGCCATTCCGATCCAGATGCCGGACGGGTCGGCGGAGACGTTCTCCGGGATCGTCGATCTCGTGGATGAAACGCATGTCACGTTCGACGACGAGACGCTCGGCCGCGACGTAGCGTCCGCTCCGATCCCGGAGAGGCTGGCCGCGGAGGGCGCCGCCCGCCGGACGTTCCTGATCGATCGCTTGGCCGAGCTTCACGAGCCGTTGGCCGATCTGTACTTGGCGGAGCTGCCGATCGGTGCGGCCGATCTGCGCGCCGCGCTCAGGGCGGTCACCATCGCCGGCAAAGCCGTGCCGGTGCTGTGCGGCGCGGCGCTCCGCAACGTCGGCATTCAGCCTCTCTTGGACGCCGTCTGCTGGTATCTCCCGTCGCCGACGGATGTAGGTTCGGCGCAGGGCACCGATCCGCGCGACGGCTCGCCGGTCGTGCGCGAGCCGAAGGACGCGGCGCCGTTCTCCGCGCTCGTCTTCAAGATCCAGGCGAGCCCGGCCGCCGACCTCTTCTACCTTCGCGTCTACTCCGGGCGCCTTGCGGCGGGGGAGCGGGCTTTGAATCCGCGCACCGGCGAGCGTGAGCGACTCCGGCGCATGTTGCAGATGCACGCCGACCGCGGCGAGGCCGTGGATGCCGTCGAAGCGGGGGACATCATCGCGGTCGCCGGGCTGCACGCTTCCGTCAGCGGCGACACGCTGTGCGACGAGGCGCACCCGGTGTTGCTCGAGCCGATCCGCTTCCCGTCGACCGTCGTCTCGATCGCCATCGAGCCGAAAACCAGCGCCGATCGCGACCGCCTCGCCGAGCTGATCCCACGCCTGCAGCGAGAAGACCCGACGCTCAGAGCCTCGGTCGACTCCGAAACAGGCCAGTCGCTTCTCTCGGGAATGGGGGAGTTGCACCTCGAGGTGACGCTGAAGCGAATCGAGCGCGAGTTCGGCATCCGGCTCGGGTTCGGGAAGCCTCGCGTTTCGTACCGCGAGACGGTCCGCATGGGGGCCGAGGGGAGCGCGACCTACCAGCGCCAGGTCGGGGGCGAGCCGCTGTTCGCGCGCGTGCGCCTCCGCATCGAGCCGCTGGCGGACCAGGGTGCGCGAACCGAAGTGCGGGACGCGCTGGCGGCGGGGACGATTCCCGGCGGGTTCCTCCCGGCGCTTCGAGAGAGCGTCGCCAACGCCGCGGACGGCGGGGGTCTTTACGGCTACCCGGTGACCGGCGTGCGGGCGACGATCGAGGACGCCGCGTTCACGGAATCCGGTCAACCCGAGATCGCCATCAACTCCGCCGCGAGCCATGCCTTCAGGGAAGCGCTGCGCGCTGCGGGCCCGGTCGTCCTCGAGCCCTACGGCCGGCTGGAGATTCGCGTCCCGGAAGACTACGTCGGCGTCGTGATGAAGACGCTCCAGCAGCGGCGCGCGGTGGTCACGGACACCGGTTTCGCGCGCGAGACGGCCGTCATCCGCGGCGTCGCTCCCATCGGCGAGATGTTCGGTTTCCTCACCGCCTTGAGGTCTCAAACCCAAGGGCGCGGGTCGTACATGCTCGAGCCGCTCGACTACCGCCCGCTTCCGGACAACCTTACGGCTCTCCACCACGACAAACGGATCGGCTGAGCGCGGCGGCAACCCAACGACCCGGCTTGACAGCCAAAACGCCGGGTCTTAACTCGACCGGCGTCGCGATCCGCGCCGTACCGCGAGAAGAGGAACGCGGTGGATTCCCCCCGCCAGGACGCTTACTATTTGCGCCTGGCCACAACGAGACGACCGCGTCGACGAAAGGCACCATGACATCGATCGAAAACGTGAACGTCCCGCCGGAGCTCGGGGTCCTTCCGCTCCGCAACAGCGTTCTCTTTCCGAACGCGATCATGCCGATCTCCGTCGGCCGACGGAAGACCCTCAATCTTCTGGACGACGTCGTCGGCGAAAACAAGCTGATCGCCGTCGTCTCGCAGCGGAACCCTTCCGAGGACGATCCCGATCCCGCGGGGATGTACCGCGTCGGCTCGGCGGCGCGCATTCTCAAAGTCGTCAAGCTGAACGGCAACAACGTCAACCTGATCATTCAGGGGATAAGGCGCATCCGCGTCGACCGGTTCACGGCGACGGACCCGTTCATGAAGGCCTCGGTGACGTCCCTCGAAGAGCACCTCGACGCGGGCGTCGATCTGGACGCGCTCGTGCGCAGCCTGATCAATCAGTTCCAGAAGCTCGTGCAGAACTCGCAGACCATTTCGAACGATCTGGGCGAGATGGTCCTCTCCGCCGGCGCCGGGGATCCCGCGCGGCTGTCCGACCTCGCGGCCTCCGTGCTCAACATCCCGGTCGAGGAAAAAATCGGGCTTCTCGAGCGGAACAACGTGCGGGACCGCGTCCAGAAACTGAACGAAATCGTCACGCGCGAATTCGAGCTGCAGGAGATCTCCAGTCGCATCCAGTCGCAGGTCGCCGACGAGGTCGGCAAGACGCAACGCCAGTACTACCTTCGAGAGCAGATGAAGGCGATCCAGAAGGAGCTGGGAGAGGACGACGACCGGCAGCAGGAGATCGACGAGTTCCGCAAGAAGATCGAGGCGGCGGGAATGCCCGAGGAGCCCAAGAAGGCCGCCGAGAAGGAGCTCGACCGGCTGAGCAAGATGCCGCCCCAGGCCGCCGAATACACGGTGTCGCGGACCTACCTCGACTGGCTCGTGTCGTTACCATGGTCGGCGGAGACCGACGACAAGCTGTCCGTGAAGGAGGCGCACGCGATCCTCGACGAGGATCACTACGATCTCGAAAAGGTCAAAGACCGGATTCTCGAGTTCTTGTCGGTGCGCGCTCTCAAGAAAGACATGAAGGGCCCGATCCTCTGCCTCGTCGGCCCTCCGGGCGTCGGCAAGACGTCGCTCGGAAAATCGATCGCGCGGGCGATGGGCCGCAAGTTCGGGCGGATCTCGCTCGGCGGCATCAGGGACGAGGCCGAGATCCGGGGACACCGCCGGACCTACATCGGATCTCTGCCCGGCCGGATCATCCAGGGTTTGAAGCGTGCGGGCACGAAGAACCCGGTGCTCATCCTCGATGAGATCGACAAGGTCGGCACCGACTTTCGCGGCGACCCGTCCTCGGCGCTTCTCGAAGTCTTGGATCCCGAGCAGAATCACGCCTTCTCGGACCACTACCTCGAGGTCCCGTTCGATCTCAGCAAGGTGTTCTTCATCACGACCGCGAACGTGCTCGACACCATTCCCCCCGCTCTCAAGGACCGCATGGAGATCTTGCGGCTGCCGGGGTACACCGAAGAAGAGAAGCTCGAGATCGCCAAGGCGCACATCGTGCGCCGTCAGATCGAAGGGCACGGGCTGACCGAGGAGACGATCGAGTTCGAAGAATCGGGCCTGCGCACGATCATCAACGACTACACGCGCGAGGCCGGTGTGCGGAACCTCGACCGTGAGATCGCCAACGTGTGCAGGAAGGTCGCGCGCAAGGTGGTCGAAGGGGACGGCGCGAAGACCGTCCTCACCGGCGAGAGGATCCACGAGTTCCTCGGCCCGGCGCGGTTCTTCAGGGAAATCGCCGAGCGAACCGACCGCAGCGGAGTCGCGATCGGGCTTGCGTGGACTTCGGTCGGCGGCGAGATCCTCTTCGTCGAGTCGACGCGCATGCGCGGCCGCGGGAAGGTGACGATCACGGGGCGCTTGGGAGACGTCATGCGCGAATCCGCGCTCGCCGCGCTCTCCTGGATCCGCTCGAACGCGAGCATGCTCGGTGTCGACGACGGCCTCTTCGATCGGAGCGACTTCCACATCCACGTGCCGGCGGGCGCGACGCCGAAGGACGGCCCCTCCGCGGGCGTGACGCTCACCGTCTCTTTGGTCTCGCTTCTGTGCGGAATGCCCGTTCCCAGCGATCTGGCGATGACGGGAGAGATCACGCTCCGCGGAAAGGTCCTCCCGGTCGGCGGGATCAAGGAGAAGGTGATCGCGGCAAAATCAGCCGGGATCAAGACCGTCATCCTCCCCGACAAGAACGAAAAGGATCTCGAGGACGTCTCGTCCGCCGTGCGCGACGCCTTGAGCTTCCGGTTCGTGACGGAGATCGAAGCCGTCCTCGACATCGTGTTCGGCCCCGCCCTCTACGAGCGGGCGCGGAATCTGCGCGAGAACCCCGTGGCCGCGGAGTCTCCGCCTACGATCCCGGCCGACGACGATCTCACGGGGGACGTCGAGCCGGCGGGTGCGGTGACGCCCGTCGAAACGGAAGGTTAGAGCCCGCCAAACTTGCGCGCCCGGAACGATGGCCCTACACTGAAACCGGTGCCTCGTAGCACCGGTATTGTCCTGGATCATGCCGCAAGGTCGCGTCCAGGACGTGGTAAGAACGGTCCGAGAAGGAAGCAAGGAGGTTGTGATCGTGGCCAAGGGAAAAGTGAAGTGGTTCAACAACAGCAAGGGCTACGGGTTCATCGCCCGTGACGACGGCCCCGACGTCTTCGTGCACTACTCCGCCATTCACGCCGAGGGGTACAAGACTCTCGACGAGGGGACGGAAGTCGAGTTCGAGATCAAGGAGGGTCCGAAGGGGCCCCAGGCCGAGAACGTCGTTCGCGCCAGCTAGTTCGAACCGAGCCGGCACACGAAAGGCCCCGGGTTTCCCCCGGGGCCTTTTTGTGTCGGGGATGTCGAGGTGAGCGATCCCTGCCTCGCGTAAGCCGGGCCCCATGATTGAGTTCGCTGGGCGTGGTCTCGGGCGGCGAAGACGCCTGAGCGCCGCGGCCGTAGCGTTAGAAGGCGCCACGCGCGCCGAGCTGAAAGCCGCTTTGGTGCTTGCCGCCGAGTTCGACCCCAAGGCTCTGCTCGTCGCCGTCGACGGCGGGCTCAAGACGTGCCGGGCAATGCGCCGCCGCCCCGATCTGTTCGTCGGAGACCTCGATTCGGCGCGCCTCCGGCCCCGCGGGATCGCTTCGTCCATCTACCCCGTCGCCAAGGACTTCAGCGATTTCTCTGGGGGACTCTCCGCGGCAAGGCAGTTGGGCGCCGACGTCCTGGTGATCGCGGGCCTGCTCGGCGGCCGGCTGGACCACGAGTGGGCCAATCTCTTGGAGGCCGGTGCGGCGGCCCCCGGCTTCGCGGGGCTTCTCGCGCCATCGTCCAGGGGACTGATCGTCGTGACGGCCTGGGGAGTACGCGCGCGCACCGTCCCAGGACGTTTGGTGTCCGTGTTCGCGCTCGGTCGCGGCGCGCGCGTCAGCTTGCGCGGGACCGTCTGGACGCTTGCGAAGCGGCGGCTGGCGCCAGGGTCGCTCGGCCTTTCCAACCTCACCGGAGTCGAGCTCGCGTTGGACGTGCACGAAGGCGTCGCCGTGCTCGTGTTTCCCGACGCCGCGCTCGACTAACCGATCCCGTTTTCCTCCAGAAAGCGAAATACTTCCTTGGCGATACCCGTCCCGGCCCAGGGATCTTTGGCGGCGCCGGGTGGCCTGCGGCGGAGCGACTGCTCGGCCGTGTCTGATGTGTCGGCTGCGCCCGAGAATGCCAGGAAACGCCACAACTCCGAGCTTTTTTAGTTGGGAACGGTGTGTTCAAGGCTCCAAAGGCCTTCCGTGCCGAAAACGCCCTCGTAGGATCGTCCAGGAGACGCGATCCCGGCGTCGGCCGGGCTACTGCGGCCCCCAAGATTGACGAAAACAAGGCGAAAAACCTCGGCGGGGCAGCGAATTCACGCCTACGCGATGGGCTCAAGACCGCCGTTCAACTTCTGAAGCAATTGCGTTGGCCGATCTTCGAATGCGCGATGACGGCACAAGTGCGACGTACTCGACATCAAGGGACGCAGCTACCGGTTGAAGGCGGCTAGATCGCAGCGCGCCGACGGCGGACCGGCGGGCTCCCTACGCCCCGCATCCGACCGGAACCCCGGGCGGTTCCGCTGAGGGCACTCGAGGACTATGTTGTGGATGCGCGTTCGCGTCCCGCCTGGCCTCCTCCGGTTGCGGAGGCATGCCCCTCACCGAGCCCGCGGGCGTCTACCGACCCCGCCACCCCGAGCGCACCGTCGTCTACCGGCTGTTCGAGGAGCACTTCGAGCGCTACGTCCCGGAGTACGAGGAACGCTACGAGGCGCGGGAAGGGTCGCGCGCAGGGGCTTCGCGCGGATCCGCTGCCCGAGCTGCCAGGCCAAGCGCTCG
This sequence comes from uncultured Acidobacteriota bacterium, assembly GCA_964619965.1. Lineage (GTDB taxonomy): Bacteria > Acidobacteriota > Polarisedimenticolia > Polarisedimenticolales > DASRJG01 > DASRJG01. The sequence continues at coordinate 19,438 of CAZUGP010000053.1, read as the reverse complement.
GCGTTGTTCGCGGAGCACGTCATCACGGAGCTCCTCGAGCCCGTCCTTCACCGCCACGTCGTGCTCACGATTCCGCGCGTCCTGCGCGGGCTGTTCCAGCGCGAGCGTCGCTTGCTCGGCCTGCTCGCCCGCGCTGCTCCCGACGCGATCGTCCCGAGCGCCCGCGCGATCCTCGATCGCCACGACCTCACACCGGGCCTCGTACTTTCGATCCAGACGTTCGGCTCGTACGCCGCCAGTTCCTGCAGCTCCCGTACTTCGACGCGCGACTCGTCGAGGAGGTCTTCCGCCGCCGCGTGCTCCAGCGCTTGCACCGCGCCGAACGGCTCTCGGAGGAGTTCCGTGGCTCGCTCCTCGGCTGGGTCCACTCGGGATTCTCGGTGCACGGCGAGCAAACCATCCCGACCGAAGACGCCCAAGGCGCCGAGCGCCTCGCGCGCTAGCTGACGCGCGGGCCTCTCCCAATCGATGTCGTCGAGAAGGTCGAAGGCGCACGACTGCGTGTGCGCACCCCGAGCCAGGCCCCTCGCCCTCCCGGGCCAGCTGGGCGCGACTGCTGAGGCGCATCTTCGAGGTCGACCCGCTCCTGTGCGCGGCGTGTGGGTCGGAGATAACGAATGTCTCGGTGATCACGGAGCACAACTTCATCGACGCCATCCTGCGACACCGCGCCAGGACCGGAGGACGGGATCCCTTCGAGGGGCGCGCTCCTCCGGCGGCGTGAGCGGAGGTGTCGGACAGCCAACAGACCGATCGAAGGCGGCGACCCGGGAGAGCGCGCACGCTGCGAGGGTGAGGTGGGCGCGCGCGCGCCTCGCTCGGCGCACGCGACGGTTCCCCGCGGCCCACGGCGCCGCCTGGTCGGAGGCCCGAGCGTCGGGGCGACCGCCAGAACGGGGGACAAGGGGGTAGGCTCGGGTCGTTCTACGCGGGTGAGAGGTTGTCACGCGCTTGGAGACGACCCTGGGGCGGCCGCCCAGTTGGGTTGCGGCGATGGAATTGCCTGTCCATTTATCCATTCGTCAGGCGGCTTGGCGCCACTCGCAGCGATGATGGAGTCCGCCGAATCCGGCCGCACACTTCGCTTGCCAGGCCCCGAACCTCACCGTACGTTCAGAGCCTGTCACCAAAGTAGTCAAAGCCGCCTGCCGGCAGACGGGGACCGATGTTCCCGGCGCCGGCGAAAGGGGAGTGCTCTATGTCATGCTTGACCGCTCGCAATGCGAAGTTATTTCATGTGATCCCGGCGCTGGCGCTCGCCGTCGCGGCGCTGGCGCTGCGCGTTCCGCCGGCCCTCGCGGCCGACCACGGCGACGCGCCGTCGAACGCCAACGACCGTGCCGCCGACCTCGGAGACTCGTTCCTGTTCCTCGACCCGAACGACAACGGCAAGCTGATCCTCGCCATGACCGTTCAGGGGTTCATCGTTCCGGGCGAAGCGGTGAACTTCGGGTTCTTCGATGGCAGCGTCCGCTACCGCTTCGAGCTCGAGACCACCGGCGACGCCGTTCCGGACGAATTCATCGACGTCACGTTCTCGGAGAAATCCGTCAGTGGTGCCAACCCGCAGGTGGCCACAGTTCGTTCGACCTTTTTCCGGTCATTCACCGGTCTGACGACCGTCGCGAACCTCAGCCCGAATTCGGCCGCCCCGGGCATCACGACGGACCCGGCGAGCGGGATCTCGGTTTTCGCCGGGATTGTGGACGATCCTTTCACCTTCGACATTCCAGCCTTCTCCCGCTTTGTCGCATCGGTCAACGCCGGCGCCCCGAACCCGGCGGTCTTCGAGCGCGGGCGCGACACCTTCGCGGGCTACAATACTCTGGCGATCGCACTCAGCATCCCCGTCGAGCGGATCCGACAGGTCCTGGCGCGGGGCGTCCACGTCGTCGGCCTCAACAGCCGGACGTCACGGCCCCAAAACTCGGGCATCGAGAAGGGGCGGACCAAGTACAACTCTCCGTCCGGCAACATAGACCGCGCGGGAAACCCCGCCGTCAACGTCGCCCTCATCCCCTACCCCCGCAAGAACGAGTTCAACCTCTCGTCGACGGAGGACGACGCGAGCGGCAAGTTCGCCTCCGACATCGTGGCCACGCTGCGGCGCTTCGGCACGAACGACACCAACATCGCTATCCTCGCGGGGGTCGCGGTGGCCCATGGCGACTTCCTCCACCTCGACCTGAGGGTTTCCAACAGCGGTGGCGGCGGAGGGATCAACGCTGGCGCCGGCTTCCCGAACGGGCGTCGTCTCGGCGATGACGTGATCGACACGATCCTGTTCTTCGTGGCCAACCAGACCCCGCTGACCGACAACGCCAACGCGAACGACGTGCCCCTGCGCGATGCCTTCCCGTTCTTCGCCCCGCCGCATCAGCCGTTTGAGCCCGGTACCCTGGACGACCGAACGCGAAACTGAGCGGGTGCCTCCGATGGCGATCGTTGCTTGCGCCGGCGGGAAGCCGCCGGAGCATCGCAGTCCTCTCCGCCCTCCGCGGACATGGCGGCGACTCCGGGAGACGACATCCGTTGCGGTCACCACGTCGGGCAATGCACTCCCATGCTCATGCTTGGTCGCGCTGACGTTTTGCCTCGTCGGTTTCACATCGTCACCGGCGCTCGGCGCGCCGGGAGCGCCGAGCGGCGAACAGGCGATCCGCTTCCTGGAGGCGCGGGTTCGCAGCGATCCCGACGACGTCGTCGCCCACAACCGGCTTGCCGGTCTTTATCTTCAGCGGCTGCGCGAGACGGGCGATCATGCGTGGCTCGACCACGCACTGCGATCGGCGCGCGCATCGCTTGCCGCGGTGCCGGCCGGTCAGAACGCCGACGGGCTGGCGGCGCTCGCGCACGGGGAGTATGCCTCGCACAACTTTGCCGGTGCGCGCGAAAACGCCATCGAGCTAGCACGGCTGACCCCGGAAAAGAGCCTTCCATACCAGATTCTCGGCGATGCCCTGGTCGAGCTGGGGGAGTACGAACGCGCCGCGGACGCATACCGCGAGATGGAGCGCCGGGCCCCCGGGACCGTCTCGGGCGAGACGCGGCTGGCTCACCTGGCCTTTCTGCGTGGCGAGACGACGCTTGCACGGCGGCGGTACGGCGATGCCCTGGCACTGGCGCGGCAGTCCGCGCCTTCCGAACCCGAGACGATCGCGTGGTGTCAGTGGGAGCTCGGAGAGCTTGCCTTCTCGGTCGGCGAGTACGGCGCGGCCGAAAGGCACTACCGGGGCTCGCTGGCCACCCGTCCCGACTCCTTCAGGGCGCTCGCGTCGCTGGGACGTGTGCGCGCCGCCCGCGGCGACCTGGCTGGAGGCATCAGGCATTACGAGCGTGCCGTCCGCATCCTGCCCGAGCTGACCTTCGTCGCGGCCCTCGGCGATTTGTACCGGCTCGCCGGCCGTAACGATGACGCCGCCGAACAGTACGCCCGCTGCGAGGAGCTCGGCCACCGCTATGCCGCGAACGGACACATCCACGACCGCCTGCTCGGGGTGTACTACGCCGACCACGATCTTGAACCCGAAGAGGCCTATGAGATCGCCCGAAGGGAATACTCGGCGCGTCGCGACATCTATGCCGCCGATGCCCTCGCGTGGACGGCGTTAAAGGCCGGCCGGCTCGCCGAGGCGCAAGCCGCAATCGTCGAGGCGCTGCGTCTCGGCACGCGTGACGCGAAGATCCTTTATCACTCCGGCATGATCGCGCGCGCCGCCGGCGACCTCTCCGCCGCACGCGACGCGCTGACCCGCGCCCTCGAACTCAACCCGCAGTTCGACCCGCTCCAGTCGACGATCGCACGGCGCGTGCTCGTGGAGTTGCGTGCCGCCAGACGCTGAACGGCGCCGCCACCTCCGCTACTACCAGCGGATGACGCGGTGGCTGACGCCGTTCTTCCAGGGCGATTCTCGGCTGCTCGGCTGGCTCCGCGACTGAACCTCCCCGATCGCGAACGTGATCCCACCGCTGCGCAACCTCATGATCAAGACGATGGCGAGAGTCTCCAGCGGCTTCATCACCCGACCACTCGAGTTGCCGCCGTCAAACCAGCTCTGGAAGCTCACCTGCGGGTGGGAGCCCGCGGGAATGCGGAGCGGAACGCTCTTGAGCTGGCTCGACGTGTATCGGGAATGCGGCCCGGCCAGGACCCGAGCTTCGGGTCCCGCGCGTTCATCGGCCCATCGGCTTGGCGCGCCCGCGGAGCCGGGATGCGGCCTCGCTTGCTCGCAGCACTTTCTCGTCAGGATTCGGCCCTCGACCTCGACCCGCCGGAAGAGGGTCGTGGCGGGGAACGGGGTCAAGTCCGCGAACCGCGGCAGATCGAGCGGAGACGCTGCCGAACGCCGCGGATCACGCGCACGACCCGCGAAAGTCGGTGCCGCGCTGGTCTTCTCCGATCCCTAGGTTCGATCAGCCGATCCCGTTTTCTTCCAGAAAGCGGAACACTTCCTTGGCGATCCTCGCGCGCTCGAACACGACGGTCCCGTGGCCCGAGTGGAGCCAGATGGAACGCGTCGGCGCCAACGCGGCCTCGAGCCTATGAGGAGACGGCGGGGGATCGACGCGATCGTGCCGCCCCGCGATGTAAAGCACCGGTCGCCCGCGCAGTCGCGAGACGTAACGCTCGAGCTGGACCGCGTCCACCATGCGATCAAAGCGATCGCCATCGATCCCAGCGCGGCGCAGGCCGGCGAGCGTCCCGCGCCCGAGGATGCCGTGACGGAGACCGAACGCGTATCTGTTGGTCGCCGCCACAGAAACGAGCGGCACGTCGGCGAGGTCCCCCGTGGACGCTACGAGCAGGGATTGAAACGCGCCGAGACTGAACCCCACGACCGCGACTGGGTCGAGCCCCGTCGCCCCTGGGAGCACCCGCATCATCGCTTTCTGGTCCCAGGACCACTGCCGGATCGATTCGTACAGACGCCACGGGTTGGGGTTCACGGTCCCCTCGCCGGGGAACCACCCCGGCGGCCTGCGCTCGAAGTGAAAGGGTGCCGCCATCATGACGACGGGGAATCGACCCGCGAAGGGCGCGAGGAACCACTCCCACAGTCCCCAGTACCTTTGAAACAGGGCGTGATGGAAGACGAGCGCTTTCCGGTCGGCACGCGGGTGGCGCGCGGGAATCAGACGGGCGACGACGCGATCGTTCACCGCGTGCCCCGAGGGACGCGGCGAGTCGAACCGGATCTCGATCACCCCGGAGCCCCGGCGGCCGTTCGGCACGGGGCCGACGGTCAGATTCCCTGCGGAAGGGGTGTCCGGTGGGCGCACGAACGCGAGCAGGTCGCGACTCGCTTCATTGCACAGGGCCTCGGCCTCGGCGACGCCGCCGGGCCCGAAATGACGGAAAGGCTCCTTGTGGTGACCGACGCCGATCAGCCGGTTCTTCAAGCGAAGGGAGTTCTCGAAGGAGTGGATGACGACCCGTTTCATCCTGCTAGGTCGCCCTCACCAGCCACAGCCGGTCCTGCGGACGCGAAAGGAACGTGGCGGCATCGTCCTCGACGACGACGATGTCCTCGCACGTTGCAACGCCATGGCCTTCGACCGTGAGCCGGGGCTCGATCGTGTAGCACTGTCCGGCCTCGATCGGGAGGAGCGGCGTGTTGCCGTAGCGTTCCCACCGAGGCAGAAGACCTCCTCCGCCGTCGTGCGCGACGCGGCCGATCTGATGCCCCGTCCCGTGCGGGTATTCGGCGTACCCTGCCGCGGTCACGACGGCACGGGCGACGTCGTCGATCTCGGCCCCCGTCTTCCCCGGCCGGATCATCGCGGCGGCGTCTCGAATCGACTTCAAGATCGTGTCGAACCCCTTCTGCACCGCGGCGGGCGCCTCGGCCTCGCCGGGTCGCAACAGGTACCACGTGCGCTGCAAGTCCGAACAGTAACCGTTCCGGCGTACACCGAAGTCCACATTCACGATGTGCCCCGGCTCGATCGGCCGGTCCGTCGGACCGGCGTGCGCGCCGGCACTGTCCGGTCCCGTGAAGACCGCGGGGCACTGATCCGGCTCCCACGCGGGGGTCAGCCCCGGGATCCGTCTCATCTCTTCGACGATCAGCGCGGCGAACTGCTTCTCGGTCAGCCCCGCGCGCAGGCGGGGCGTGACCGCCTCGAGGATGCCGACCGTGGCGTCGCACGCCTCCCGGATCAGGCGTCGTTCTGCGGGAGTCTTCCGACCGCGCAGCGCCGCGACGAGTCGCTCGGCGGTCTCGAGCCGTTTGGCGTAGGGGGTTCCTTCGATGATCGTCAGAAGGGCGAGCCATTGCCCGTGCGTGATGCCGTCGGCGGCGGGATCGTTCACCGAGAAGTTGACGGCGATCCGCTTCGGGTCGAGCCGGCCGAGCACTTCGCAGAGGTCCTGGGAGATACCGCCGACGTAGGTGACGATCTCGGGGTAGTGGCCGTGCGCCTCGATGTTCGCCTTGTCGAGGCTCCCGACGATCGCGATGCGGTCGCCGCTTCGCGTGAGGATGAACGCCGAGTGCCAGGTGATGTTCGTCCCGACGACCAAGTCGAACGAGGGGTCGTGAACGGTCGCGCTCTCGCGCGAGAAGAGCAGCCAGGCGTCCAGGCCGAACTCGTCGAGGATCGCGGGGACCTGCTCGAGCTTCTCGCGGATCAAGGGGTCGCCACGACGCATCGTGTCACCTCGCGCGGCGCATGCTAGCAACACCGTGTCCGTCCGCCCACGGAAGGAACCTCGCCGAACGTCGGCGCGCCGCCCCCCCCGCGGGGCGGCTCATCCGGCTCGATGGGGCAGGCGCCAGACAACACGCGCAGGCACTGGCGCGCCGCCGAGACGACGACGGTCGCCACCAGGATCAGGAACAACCCCGCCACCACCGCGTCGACGCGGGCGTTCACGGCCTCGACCGGATTGGCCCCGGGCGCCGCGGCCTTCGCCAGGAACCCGAGCGCGGGATCGGGGCTCGCGATCAGCTGGATTCCCGCCGTGATCGTCACCGTCAGGAGAAACGCAAGCGGCGCCGCCGTGACCCACGCGTAGCGCGCGCGCCCCGTGCGGACCAAGGTCGTCGTCGCGATCGCGAGCGCCGTTCCCGCGAGAAGTTGGTTCGATAATCCGAAAAGCGGCCACAGCACGCGTATGCCGCCCCGCGGGTCGAGGACGCCGGCGACGAGAAAATACCCCCACGCGGAGACGAAAAGCACGCTCGTGGCGACGTTCGCGCCCCATCCGGTCCCGGCCAGGCGCGGTGAGACGCGTGCCAGCGCGTCTTGGAGCAGGTAGCGTCCGACGCGCGTCCCCGCGTCGAGCGTGGTCAGGATGAACAGCACCTCGAACATGACGGCGAAGTGGTACCAAAGTGCTGCCGCCCCATCGCCGCCGAACACGCCGCCAAAGATCGACGCCATGCCGACGGCGAGGGAGGAGGACCCTCCCGAGCGCGCCATGAGAGTCGTCTCGCCGAACCGCGCGGCGAGGTTTTGCATCTCACCGGCGGTCACCGGGAAGCCCTGTTGGGTGATCCACTCGGGACTCATCTTCGAGTTGATCGCGAAGAACTGCCCCGGCGGGAGCGACGCCGCGGCGATCATGGCCATGATCGCGACGAAGCTCTCCAAGAGCATGCTGCCGTAGCCGACCATCCGGGCGTCGGACTCCTTCATCAGCAGCTTGGGCGTCGTTCCGCTGGCGACCAACGCGTGGAACCCGGAGATCGCGCCGCAGGCGATGTTGATGAAACAGAACGGAAAGATCTTGCCGCCGAACAGAGGTCCCGTGCCGTCCGCGAACACCGTCACCGCGGGGAGCTTCAGCTCGGGCCGCACGAGCGCGATGCCGACGGCGAGCAGGAACACCGTGCCGAGCTTGACGAACGTGGAGAGGTAGTCGCGCGGGGCGAGCAGGAGCCACATGGGGAGGATCGAGGCGGCGAGTCCGTAGAGGATGACCGCTCCCGCCAACGGCAGAGGGGAGAGCGTGAAGGCCGGCCCCCAGCTTGAATGCCCCGCGACCGCGTGGCCTGAAACGAGAGCGACGCCGAGCAGCGCCAGGCCGATCGCCGTCGCGCCCGCGACGCGCCCGGTTCCGCGTCCCCTCATGATCAGTCCCATGAGCATGGCGATCGGAATCGTCGCCGTGACGGTGAACAACCCCCAAGGGCTTTCGGCCAAGAGGTTGACGACGACGAGCGCCAGCACGCTGATCAAGATCACGATGATGAGGAGGATGCCCGTCGTCCCCGCGAGCGCGCCCCAGCGTCCCAGAGTGTCCTGCGCGAGCTTGGCGAGCGACCGGCCGTCGCGGCGCAGCGAGATCGCGAGGATCACCAGGTCTTGAACGGCGCCTCCCAGAAGGACGCCCGCGAGGATCCAGATCGTGCCCGGGAGATAACCGAATTGCGCGGCGAGCGTGGGGCCTAAGAGCGGACCGGGACCGGCGATCGCGGCGAAGTGGTGGCCAAAGACGACCCACCGGTGGGTCGGAACGAAATCGCGCCCGTCGTCGAGCCGCGAAGCCGGCGTCTGGCGCCGGTCGTCGAGCGCCAACACCTTCGCAGCGAGGAACTTGGAGTAGAACCGGTAGCCGATCAGATAGGTGCAGACCGCGGCGACCAGGAGGTGGCCGGCGGAGACCGGTTCGCCCCGGACGAACGCGATCGCCGAGAACGACGCCCCGCCGACGACGGCGACCAGGAGCCAGACGAGCAGGCGCAGCCGGCGCATGACGGCGGATTCTAAGTCCTCCGCCGGGTGGCCCGCGGCAGGAGTTGCTCTCGCGATTTCAGGACCTTATGTTCCGGACGATTACGAAACCGGATTTCCAATCGCGGAGGGGGCCATGCGGTACGACACGATTCACGAGGGGATTCGGGAGATCCGGGACGCCGGGCGCGGGAGTGGGGACGTCGGCTCGTTCCTCGTGGACGGCCACGGGACGATCGTCGGTTTTGACGGCGGGATGGAGCGGTTGAGCGGCTGGACGGCCGCCGACGTCGTCGGCCGCCCCGGGGGGGGCCCGATTCTTCTCGAGGGGGCGTTCGTGCCCGCGGCCGGACAGGAAGCCGCTGAGATCGCGCTCTTGGCCCGCGATGGCAGCGTCCTCGATGTCGAGGCTTCGGTCGTGCGCTGCGAGGGGACGGGGGAGCGCTACACGGTGTCGATCCTGAGGGTGGTGGCGCGCAACGAAGCGGGGCGCGTCGCGCCGACGGACGGCCGCGACCCGCTGACGGGCCTAGCGACGCGCGAGAGCTTCCTCGAGAGGCTGGGGGTCGAGATGCGCGCAGCCGCGTCCGGCGCCCGGCCCTTGGCTCTCGTCGTCGCGGATGTCGACCACTTGAGGAAGGTCGCCGACACGCGGGGGCGCGACGCCGCCGCGACCGTGCTGCGCAAGCTCGCCGGAATCCTTCGCGCCACCGTTCGCGAGGACGATCTCGTCGCGCGCCTCGCGGACGACGACTTCGCCGTGATCTTGAACGGGCTCGGACGAGGCAGCGCGCGCCAGGTCGCGGCTCGCCTGAGGTCGACCATCGAGCGCTTCCGCTTCGCCGCGACCGCGGACGGCGGCTCCTCGTTTTCGGTGACGTTGAGCCTCGGTGCCGCGTCGTATCCGACCGACGCGGACAACGAAACCGACCTTCTGACCCGCGCCACGGAAGCGTTGGACGAAGCGCGCTCCCTGGGCCGGAATCGCGTCTGGTGCTACATGCGCCGGCCGCGCGTCCCCCTTCGGACCCCCGTCTATCTGGAGGGAGCGTCGCCGCTCCTGCTCGGATTCTCGCAGGACCTCTCGCCCTCCGGCCTGTTCGTGGCGACGCCCGCCCCGATCGACGTCGGGATGCGCTGCGCCCTCTCGTTCCCCCTTCCGACCGCCCAGGGCAACGTCCACGTCATCGGTCGCGTGGTCCGGACGGTTCCGATGCGCCGTGTGGCGGTCACGGACGTGCGGTCACCCGGCATGGGCGTCGAGTTCGAGAGATTCGGCCCCGAAGACCGGCATGCGATCGAGGCGTACCTGTACGAGAACGAGTCCCGCACGCTGAGGCCCGAAGGGCGCGTGTTCAGCGTCTAGCCCACTCCCTGCGGGTCGTGGCCGACCAGTGGACCGTCGGCGTAGCGTTCGAACAAGCGGCCCCAGGGCGTGCCGGTCTGCCAGGTTTCGAAGGTCTTGCGATCCCTCATCGGCCACCGGTAGTAGTCGTGGTAGGCCTCCGATCCGAAGATGAACAGGTGCACGAGAGGGGTCCTGAAGAATAGCTTCTGGAACCGCTGCAACGGCGAGAACCAGAGCAGGTTCCCGACCAGCGACGCTCCGTTGTCGCCCACCCTGAACCCCCACGACTCTTTGGCCGCGTCGACGTCGCCGACGATTTCGATCTCCCGCGGGTCACCGACGCCCAGGCCGTCCTCGTGGGCGACGCGGATGTACTCGATCGAGAGCGGGTCGAATCCCATCATCTTCGCGGCGACGGCGTCGATGGCCGTCTGGTCCGACGACGCCAGCATGACGTTCTTGACCTCGGGGAACATCGTGCGAGGCCCAGGGCCGTTTCCCGCGGTCGTGCCGTCCATCACGGCGAAGACCCCCGTGTGGATCTCCTTCTGAATGGCGAGGAGGTCGACGAGCGTGCGGTGGATCCACGAGTGGGTGTAGTGCCGGTGATTGTGGAGGAGCCCCCCGAACGCGTTTTTCATCGCGCCCGTCGTGGTCGTGTAGATGTGACACTTGACGGTCGGGAGGTGGACGATGTTCTTCCCGAAGAAGAAGTCGGGGAGGTGAATGCCTTCCGGGAAGATCTTGTCGAGCACGTGCATCTTCGCCTTCGGCGTGAACGGCACCCAGGACATGTCCGCCGGGCGAAAGTTGTATCGGATCGGCACGGCGTACGCCTTGAGGATGGGGAGGTAGTGATTGAGGTCCTCGCCCTTGAACGCGTCGGTGACGACCGTCTGGTTCTGGACGCAGACCAGATCCCGGTGCCCCGCGTCCTGGAGCGCGCGGATCGTGCCCTCGAGCTGCCAGGGCGTGGTGTTCGCGGCAGGGAAGGGAAAGTGCCACGAGATGTTGTCTTTGAGGATCGTCGTCGATCCGGGTGCGATCGCATGGCGGAGCCCCGCCAGCTCGCACAACCGGCCGACTTGCTCGACGACACGCTCCGGGTCGACGCGCAGAACCGCGACCTTGGACTTCATCACGCTGGCCGCTCCTTCCGATCGAGCACGGTAGGGGAGGCCAAGGTGACCGTCAAGCGGGACGCGCGCTACCGATCCGGCGGGCGCGGCTCTTTCAAGAACGGCCCGAAGGCGTCGAACACGCCTCCCACCAAGCGGATCGAGTTCCACTGAGCCGAGGCCAGCTCGCCGTTGGGGGCGATGTCGTCGCCGCCCAATCGCACCCGCTCGTCGAAGAAGCGCTCGCAGGCCGTCAAGCATGCCGTGAACCGAGGAAGCCACGGCTCGTCCTCGAGCGCCGGCGCATGTCCGCCGCGGAGGAGCTCGGTCAGCTCGTCGAGCGACCTCTCGATCGGACGCACGATCTCGTTCCGCGCGATCAACCAGTTGCGGCGATCGTTCCGGTTCACGGGAACGGGGCCGGCGATCTCGGGGCTCGTCCCGGATCTCATCATCTCGACGTCGTGGATGGCCGCGACCAACCGCGCGAAATAGCGGAGTGTCGGAACGTCGGGGGGCGCGCCGCGATCGAGCAGCCTGTCCCGCGCGGCGACGGCGTATTGAAGGAAATCGAGCTGCCAGCTGCACGCGTCGCCGACGCTGTCCACCGCGGGCAGCACGGCGGCGCGAACCGATTCGACCGCCGCGAAGACCCGGGCGACCTCGGCGGAAGCATCTCGAGGGGCCGCTTTCGGCATCCTCCACGCGGGCGGGGGGGGTGGCGGCGGAGGCGGGGGATGGAGCGCCGCCTCGCGCGCTGCGATCACGGCCGGCGCGTCGGGTGCCGTGACCCTCAGCCGGCCGGACGCCTCGCCTCGAGCCGGCAGCGCCTTGATCGTCAGCTTCCATCCGGTCCCGCGAGCGACCGCAGCGGCGTCGGCCGTCAGCTCCAGCCGCTGCGGCGACGGGCCCGAGCGCCTCGCCAAAGAGACCCGCCCGGGACCCTCGACGCCGAAGAACAGGAGCCGCGGCCCGATCCAGCTCGCCTCGACGGTCACCGTACCCGCGTACTCGACGGGGAACGGCAGCACGAACGTGGCCTCGCGGCCGTCGGGCACCGAGATCGTGTAGTCCCAATAGGCCGCCCGGGCGGACGTGAAGCCAAGTGCCGCCAGGAGAGCCAAGGGCCAAAGCGTGAGGCGCATCGACGCGAATATAATTCCCGGCCCCCAAGGAGCCACACCAACCCGTGAGCGGGCCGTTTCTACGCATCGGCACGTCGTCCTGGTCGTCGAACGACTGGCGGGGCCCGTTCTATCCGGAAGGGGCGGAGCCGGCGAGTTTCCTCGCCCACTACGCCACTCATTTCGACACGGTGGAGTGCGACGCGACCTTCTACCGGATCCCCTCTGCGAAGACCGTCGACGGGTGGCGCGATCGGACGCCGCCCGGGTTCCTGTTCGCAGCGAAGCTCCCCCAAGAGATCACGCACGAAAAGGGGCTCCTCGATTGCGGGGGCCCGCTCCGCGAGTTCCTCGCCGTGATGGAGCGTCTGGGCGACAAGCTGGGGCCGATCCTCGCGCAGTTCGCCTACGTCGCGAAGGGGAAGGACGCGGGCGAGTACGCGACCGGGAGCGCGTTTCGCGAGCGGCTCGCCTCGTTCCTCGCGCTCTGGCCGAAAGAGCGCAAGCTTGCGGTCGAGGTGCGCAACGCGACCTGGATAGCTCCGCCCCTCATCGATCTCTTGCGCGACCGCGGCGTGGCCTTGGCGATGTCCGCGTACTACACGTTGCCCGCCCCCGAGAAGATCTTCGCCGGACCCGACCCGCGCACCACCGATCTCACGTACGTCCGGTTCATCGGAGAGCACAAGAGGATGGACGCCCTGGTCGCGAATCTGAAGGCCGCCGGGAAGCGCGCGGGCGACTGGAGCGAGCTCGCCGTCGATCGCACCGCCGAGATGAAGCGTTGGGCCGCGGTTCTCAAGCCGCGCGCCCGCGGCCCCGTGCTCGCGTACTTCAACAATCACTACGCGGGGTTTGCGCCGGATTCGGCCCGGCTCTTCAGAGAGCTGTGGGACCCCATCCCATCGTGACCGCCGCGCGATGATCCACATCGACCGCATTCAGCGCCGCTTCGGCGCGCGCGTCGTGTTCGACGGCCTGACGTGGATGATCCCGCGCGCCGCGCGATGGGGGCTCGTCGGCCCAAACGGCGCCGGGAAGACGACGCTCCTGCGCATCCTCGCGGGCGAGGACACGCCGGACGCCGGCACCATCCACAGCGCCGGGTCGATTCGTGTCGGCTACCTGCCGCAAGAGGTGGAAACCGTAGGCGAAGGGAGCGTGCTCGCGACCGTGCTCGACGGTTTCGCCGAGATTCGCCAGATGGAGGAGCAGCTCGAGGCGGCAGAGCATAGGTTCGCCGCGCTCGCTCCCGGCGATCCCGAGCTCGACAAGCTCACGACGGCCTACGGCGATCTCCGCCACCGCTTCGAGACGATGGGGGGCGATCGGATCGAGGCGAAGGCCCGGGCGATCCTCTCGGGTCTGGGCGTCCCCGCCGCGCGCTTCCACGAGTCGCTGACGAACCTCTCCGGCGGTTGGCGGATGCGCGTCGCGCTCGCGCGCCTCCTGCTGGCGGCCCCCGACCTGCTCCTCTTGGACGAGCCCACGAATCACTTGGACCTTGCGGCGATCGACTGGCTGGAGCGGTTCCTCGACGCGTGGGAAGGGACGTTCATCGTCGTTTCGCACGATCGCTACTTCCTGAACCGCATGGTGCGTGGGATCGTCGAGATGACCTCCGGGCGGCTTACCGAGTTTCAGGGCGGCTACGACGATTATCTCGTCGCGCGCCAGGCCCGTATCGAAGCGCTCGAGGAGGCCGCGAAGCATCAGTCCAGAGAGCTCGCGCGAGTGACGCGCTTCGTCGAGCGATTCCGTTACAAGAGCACCAAGGCCAAACAGGTCCAGTCGCGTCTGAAGGCGCTCGACAAGATCGAAAGGATTCAGGCGCCGAGCCGTGCGAAGCGCGTGCGCTTCGGCTTTCCCCCGGCGCCGCGGTCCGGCGATGTCGTCGTGCGCGCGCTCTCACTGCAAAAAGCCTACGGCGAGGTCAGCGTGTTCACCGCCCTCGACTTGCTGTTGCGCCGGGGGGACCGCGTCGCGCTCGTCGGCGAAAACGGCGCGGGAAAATCGACGCTCCTGAAGATGCTCTCGGGACGCGTGCCGCCCGACGCGGGGTCCCTCGAGCTGGGCCACAACGTGACGGTCCAGTACTACGCGCAGCACCAGCTCGAAGCCCTCATCCCGCAGGATACGGTGATAGAGACGCTCGAGCGCGTGTCGGAGCCGGGCTCGCGGCAGCGGTTGCGCACGCTCTTAGGGACCTTCCTTTTCTCCGGCGACGACGTCGACAAGCGGGTCGGCGTGCTCTCCGGCGGGGAGAAAGCGCGGCTCGCGCTTGCGCGGATGTTGATCCGCCCCTCCAACCTGATGCTCTTGGACGAGCCGACGAACCACCTCGACCTTCAGAGCCGCGAGGTCTTGGAGGAGGCGCTCGACGAGTACGAGGGGACGCTGGTCGTGATCTCCCACGACCGTTACTTCATCAACCGCATCGCCACTTCGATCGCGGAGGTCGGGGGCGGCCGCGTTGCGTTGTTCACCGGCGACTACGACACGTATCTCGAGCGGCACGTCGCAGACGATGCGATGGGAGGATCTCGCGGTGCATCTCTCGCAGGCGATGCGGACCCCAGCGCGCGCGATCAGAAACGGGAGACGCGGCGCGCCGAGGCGGAAGACCGGAACCGGCGATACCGCGAGCGCCAGGTCCTCCAGGATCGAATCCGCCCCGTCGAGGACGAGATTCACGTCCTCGAAGCGCGAGACAAGGAGATCGAAGCGCTTCAAGCCGATTCCGACGTCTATCGCGACCCGCAACGCTCAAAAGCCTTGGGCCGAGAGCGGTCCGAGATCGGGTCTCGACTTGCGACGCTCTACGCGCGTTGGGAAGCGCTCGCAAGCGACGAGCCGGCAACGCCGAAATTGCCGACAGAACCAGCTTGACGCTGGGTTGCGCTCGACGTACAAGTTCCTCAGGGGTGCGGTCCACGCCACCACCGTACGGGGGATTCCTGATGACGACCCATCGAATCAAACACGCATGGACCGGAACCGCCGCCGCCCTCGCAGTGCCGGCGCTCGTCGCGTTGGCGCTCGGGCAACCCGCTTCCGCGACCGAGGCAAAGGGCGATTTCGGTCTGACGCTTCGCCTCGTCGAGACCGCACACGGGAAGGGTCGCGGACCGTCAATGACCGGGGCCGCCCGCATCGAGGTTAGTCTCGAAGCGTTTCGCGCGACGAAAGACATTCAGCTGAGCGTCTTACGCCCCGACGGATCCACCTGGACGGCCAAGGGTCGCAAGTTTGAGACAGGCCCCCTCGCGTGGACCGATCCGGGTGGGGAGCCGCAGGAGCCGGGTGCCGACGGACAGACCGTACCAGCCCGCGGGATGATCCGCACCACGATCGTCGTGCCGCTGGAGGGTGCCGACATTCACGAGATCGTTGTCAGCGTGACGGGACTGGCAGGCGGCGATCGAGTCTCGACGGAAGGCGTCGTTCGCACCGCGCTGGGCGTTCCCGACAACCAGCCCGTCGACGACGGAATCCACGCGAACTTTTCGCTCAAGGAGGTGAAGTGATGCGTCGCCACGCGCTTCGCCTCGCCCTCGCGGCGGCCGTCGTGTCGGTCGCGCTGCCGTCGTACGCCAACTGGACAGCGTCGGGCCAGAGCCTCTACCAGCATCGCGAGTGGGATCAGACGGGTTTCACCGGAAATATCGTCAACCTACCCGTTCGTTTCGCGGACGTCCAGGTCGTCGATCCGAACAAGAGCGGCGCGAAGGCCATCCTGGCTTGGGGGAAGACCGACGCCAACGGCAGCTTCAGCATCGCCGTCGTCGACTCGTCGACGCGCGCCGCGGTGCGCGTGAAGATCCTGACTCAGACGACGAAGACAACCGATCTCTTCGTCAAGGTCACGACCCCGAGCGGGTCGATCTACGCCGCGAACTCGCCCGACGCGCTGAACCACGGCCCGAACACGAATGTCAATTGGGGCACCCTGGTCGCGCTGGCGTTCGGCGGGGGCGAGGCGTTCAACGTCCTCGACCGCGCGGTCTACGGCGCGGATTTCATCAAGGTCTTGACCGGCTCGCGCCCGAACTCCTCGAAGCTGGTGACGTTCAAATGGTCGCTGACCGGAGGCGTTACCGTCTCCTCGACGTCGGGCAACACCGTCACCTTGCGCGACACGGCCGGATACGACGACACCGTCATCCAACACGAGTGGTCGCACTACGTCATGACCAACTACTCGAAGGTCACGACCCCCGGTGGCGCGCACTTCCTCGCGGACTGTAACGAGGACCCGCGCCTGGCGTTCGACGAGGCGCGCGCATCGTTTTTCGGTTGCAGCGTTCGCCGCTACTACGGCGGGCCGAACGCCAACGTCTACCTCAAGACCGACGGCGGGTCCGGGCCGGGACACATGGTCAACTGGTACAACCTCGAGGACCCCGAGCAGTACGTCTGCCAAGGGGACACGAGCGAGGTTTCGAACTCCCGAACGATGTGGGACATCGGCGACGGCGCCTCGACGACCGACCTGACCCCAGGGATCGACGACAATCCCCCGGACGCGTTGACGCTTCCGGACTTCGAAACGTGGCAGGTGTTCGCCGGGCCGATCAAGAACGTGACCAACGTCACCGGCGAGAGCTTTTGGGACGGGTGGTTCGACCCGACGGTGGTCAACGGTAACTACCCCGCGATGAAGGACATCTGGTCGATCTTTACGATCGAGTTCTTCCACGACGCGTTCGAGCCGAACAACACGACAGCCACGGCGGCGCTTCTGAATGTGAACGACCCCGCCGTGCATGCAACCTACTTCTACGACGCCAACGGCGACGGCAAGGGCGCCGTGGACACCGACCTCTTCAAGTTCAACGCCGTCTCGGGATCGGTCTACACCGCTCAAACGCTCAACCTCTTGAGCGCGAACGACACGAATCTCGAGATTCTGGACACGAACGGCACGACCGTGCTCGCTTCGAACAACGACCGGGCGGCGGGGGACAAGTCGTCGTTGGTGGCCTGGACCGCGCCGCGGTCGGATCTGTTCTACATCCGCTCGAAGCGTGCTTCCGGCGGGTACACAATCTACGGCTCGTACGATTTGTTGCTGACGACGCCGTGACGGCTTCGATCAGCGCTTGACCTTGGGGGCGGGCCGCCGAGGCCCGCCCTTTCTTGTCTTTGCGGCCGGCTGCGACTCCCGCCGCTCCAGGAAGTCGGCGAGCATGCCTTCCTGCTCGCCCCAGACTCGCTGGAGGTGCACGAGCGCCCCGGCGAGGTCGTTCCTCTCGAGCGCGTCCAAGACCGGCGTGAACCCCGGCGGGCTCGCGACACCGGTCCCGGCCCACGCTTCCAGCCAAACCGGCATGTAGCGAAGCCCGGAGAGGATGATCCCGCGAATCGTCGCGACCAGATACGGTCGCCCCGCCGGCGCGAGGATCGCCTCGTGAAAATCGGCGTAGAGGCGGACACGGACGAGGGGGTCGCGCGCCTTTTCCATGCGCAGGACGATCGCGCGCGCCTTGACGAGAGTCGCGGGCTTCATGTTCGGCCAGGCCTGCCGGATCCCCTGGGCGGCCAGCGCCGAGCGCACTTCGGCCATCTCGCGCATCTCCTTGCTCGAGATGGGGCGCACCCTCGCGCCGCGATTCGGGACGAATTCGACGAGGCCCTCCGAGGCCAGCGTATGGAGCGCTTCGCGCAGCGGGATCACGCTGCACCCGAGCGACGCGGCGAGCTCTTCCTGGCGCAGCTTCACCCCGGCCGGATAGACGCCGCGCAGGATCGCCTCGCGGATCGCGCGCGCGAGTCGAGGTGCGCTGGGCGAGCGTTTTGGCGACAGGGCGCGCATGACGATCAGACCTTCCGGCTGTGCTCGAGGATCGACTTCAGGTCCTCGACCGTGCGGTTTCGCTTGGCGTCCGTCAGCCCCAGGATCTGCTGCAGCGCGTCGCCGATGTGCGGAATGTACTTTTCGATGTAGGAGCGCTTCTTCTCCTCATCGGCGACGCGGCGGCGGTGGCGGACGAACGCTCCGAGACGCCGCCCCGCCTCCATCAGAGCGAGTCGGAGCTCCTTCAGGATCTCCGGATACGACGCGATCGACTCCTTGGATTCCGAGGTGAACGGCACCCAGACCGATGCGACGTGGACGGAGACGATGAGAGGACCCACGGGGAGCGCCCCTTTGGACTGCTGGAGACCGTAAGATTTCCAATCCACCGACAGCACCGCCTTCGTGATCGCGCAAGCGGACTGTTGGTACTGGAGCGGCACCCGGTTCGCGAAGCGGTACAGCTCCATCAGCTCTTCCGCGGGAAGCTGGCCGCCGTACGCGAAGCCGACCTCGACCTGAAAAGGATTGCCGCGGTAGACCGCGGGCGGCCGGGTCACCGCCGTCGCGAAATCGCACGGCATGCGGGTTTGCAATCCGGTGGCCAAGAGCTCCTCCCCGATCGGCGAGAGGCACGCGGTGGGAGGCGCCATGATCTTGACCTTCGGGATCGCGCGGAAGAGCAGCTCGGTCTGCGCCACGGACAAGCGACGCGGGTCGGCATCGCCCTTGACGCCGGCGGCCCGGCAGATCTGATCGGCCACCGCCGGGCTCACGCGGGAAAAGTCGTTGGACAGCATGGCGGCCACGGTGCGCGACGCGGTCTCCTTCATCATGCGCAGGAGGATCCCGAGCTCGACGCCGTACGGGTGCGGCTTGATCTCCTTCGAGCTGACCGGGAGGTCGGAAGCGACGCGCTCGAAGAGCCTGACGTCTTCGTTCGGAGCCAGGTACCGCAACGTCACGTGGGGGTTGGCCAGGGCGGTTTGCTCGATGTAGTCGTCGACCGATCGGCGCCCTTTCTTGTAGGTCGCCTCCATCTCGATCTCGACGCGCGTGCCCTGGTCCTTGTCCCAGGGGATCTCGACGTCCTTGTGCACGACCGGGGCGTTCTTCTGCGTGTCGATCGCGATCTCGAAGAGGTGCGCGGGATGGGTCGCCCCGATCTTCGACACGATCCGCACGGGCTTGCCCGTCGTCAGGACGCCGTACATTCCGGCCGCCGAGATCCCGATGCCCTGCTGTCCGCGCTGTTGCTTCAAGCGGTGGAACTTCGAGCCGTAGAGCAGCTTCCCGAAGATCTTCGGCACCTGCGCCCTGACGATGCCGGGACCGTTGTCCTGGACGACGACCAGGAAGCGGCCTTCGCCCT
>CAZUGP010000052.1:0-17220 GCA_964619965.1 uncultured Acidobacteriota bacterium | reverse complement strand
ATCACGATGGAGACCACGACGAGAAAACAAAACAGTACGACGAAGCGGCGCACCGAGCGCTCGGCGGGGACCCGTTTCCCTAGTCGCCGGGCGCGGCATCGTGCCTCACGTCGTCTCGAAACACGCTTGTTTTGGGGCTAGGACGAGACCGATCGCGCAAAGCACCGAGCGCCCTGCCCGCGCAAGCGCTACTCCTCGTTGGACCCTACCCCGCTCGAATACCACCGCCGACTCCAGTGCGCTCGAATCTACTCCTTCTCCACGAACGCGAGGACCTCGAAATCGTCGTTGACGGAGACGGACTTCGGCTTGCTCGGCACCTTGATCGTCGCGTGCCCGGTCGGCCCGCTCAGATCGAGAAACTGACGGGCCCGACGCCCGCCCTGAAGTTCGACGTACACCGGCAAGGCCAGCTGGTAGCTCGAATTGACCTTCCGCGCCTCGACGTTGACGAGCCATTGCCCGCCCTGCTGCTCCGTCGTTGACTTCCATCGAATTTCGGGCAGCTCCGAGCCGTAAATCCACTGGTCCCAGAACCACGGGATCTTGCCCCCGAGCTTCGCCTCGGTCGCATTGATGAAGTCCTCGGTCGTCACCAGGCCGTTCTTGTGGTCGACGAGAAAGTCTTGGAGGAGAAGCCAGAACTTCTCGTCGCTCCCCTTGAAGAGGATGAACAGGTTCCTGAGCATGTGAATGACGAGCGGGCCCTTCGTGTAGACGTTTTGCGTCCCGTCGATGAGAGGTCGCAGCTCCGACGTCCGCACGCGCCGCCTTTGCCCGTCGAGCGTGACAACCGGTTCACGCGATGCGCCCAAGACCGGCCGCACCCACTGCTGCTCCATCAATTCGTGCGTTTTCCCCGGTTTCTTGAACCGCAGCGTGTAGAACTCCATGGCGGCGTACTCCGCGAACGACTCGGAGAGCCAGCGATCCTCGGGCCAGTTCCGAGTATCCACGACGTTCCCCCACCAGAGATGGGCGACCTCGTGGGCGCGGAACAGGTCGGAGCGCGAATCATCGGAATCGAAACCGCCATACTTGCTGAGGAGCAGCAACCCTTCGAATCCTCGGCCGTGACCCGTGGGCGTGCTCGCGACGCGAAGCATTTCGAGATCGATCGGGCCCAGGATGTTCTTGTAAGTTTTCAGCGCGTTCTCAATCTCCTGGCGGCTGTAATCGGCGTCGTTCTTCGACGTCCCCACCGGCGTCGCCGCCATGGTAATGAACGGGTCGTTGCGAAACGAGATCGGGTCACGATTGCTGTCGACGTACACCTCGACTTTCGTGCCCGCTGCCTCGCCTTGGATCCGTTCGAAAGACCCCACGTAGAGTGTGCTTCGCTTCTGCGGCTTGACGGTCTTGAAATGCACGGTGCGCACGCCGTCCGTGACCTCGTCCGACAGCTTGGCGCCGGGAGCGACAGGCGTCTGGTTCTTGGGAACCGAGATCGTCAGCTCGTAGTCCGAGCGCTCCGGATCGTCGAGCTGGGGGTACCACCTGTCCTCGTCGACGAGCCGCCAGTTCCACCGGAACGGGTCGAACAGCGAGCCGGACGCAGCGATTTCGATCTCGAGCTCCTGCCCCGCCGCGATCGCGGAGCCGAGATCCACGAGAACGCTCTGGTCCAGATTTACGCCGTCGACCAGATACGCCCACTGAGCGAACGGAAGCGTCGCGCCACCCGGGCCCTTCACGGATAGAACTTGAACCCTCGGATTGAGGGTCAGCTCGAGAACACGCGCGCCGGCGTTCGCGCGGAATCGGATCGTCGTTCGAAAGTCGGCCTTCGCGAGCGACTTTGGCATGTCGATCGCCGAAGCGTACGAGGAGACCCTTCCCTGCGGCTCGAAAGGAAGGGCTTCGGCACGCGCCACGACGATCGGCCAGAAGAAGAATTTCCACGTCGGGTAGTCCACGACCGCGGCGTGTCCACCCACGCTGATCTGCACCGCGTCCTTCCGGCTTGGATCGAAAGAGCACAGCATCATGGAATGGGCCGATCCTGTCGTCCGTGTGGCCTCGAGCGGAAAGACCGCGTACACGGCACCTCGAGAACGCCCTTCACGGTTGAGGAAGGCGCGTAACGGTGTCATGCCGAGCTGGCGAAACGCCTGCTTGCACTCCGTGTATCCCTTCGTGTCTTGGATCGGGATCGACGGGGGCGCGGTGATGCCCAGCTCTGTCGCCAAGTCGTTCCCGCGAAGGGTGAAGAAGTACGCGCGGGTCAGCGGCGTCGGCTCGAGCTGCTCCCGCCCGAACCAAAACGTCATGTCACCGAGCGCGCGACGGCTGGAGGGATTGAGACGGACGGTTCCCTTCCCTTCGAAGTACGCCCCCGGCGTAACCCCATCGATAGCCGCTTCGAGCCAGAGGGTTCCCGACTCCAACACGAACTCGAAGCCTTCCGCGCCGAAGCGGGCGTTTTCGACTTTGACACCGGGGGACAGCACACTCTGGTTGACGAGCTTGCTGCTGAGGTCAGTCAGCGTCGCGGCGCTTCCCGCCGTGAACGTACTCTTCCAGGACCATTCCTCCGCCGGCGCGGATCGATAGCAAACCGCAGCGCAGAACCCGAACGCGAGGAGGACGCCCTTCGCGGGTGGGTGGGTCATGGTGTTCCCCTTGTGCTGCCCGAACGATATCCGAAAAGAAGCGCTTCAGGGGAATCGAGCCGCTCGACCCGACTTCGTGTCAGAATTCGCCCTCGCAAGAACCGCAGGGAGAATCGCACATGCGATCACCGTTGACGCCTCACACGCTCGCGCGTTCGGCTTGCATCGTCTTCGCAATCGCTCTGCTCGCGGGATGCGTCGCCTACGAAGTCTCGGGGCCGCCCCCGGTCTCGCGGCCCGTTCTCGCGCCTCCCGGGCCACGGCCGGGCAGTACCGCGAGCATCTCGTTGTTCTACGACGCGCTCGATCCGGACGGCGATTGGTTGTGGATCGATCCGCACGGATGGGTCTGGGTTCCGAACGCGGTCGATCCGTTCTGGCGGCCCTACACGGTCGGCCATTGGGAATGGACCGATTGGGGCTGGACCTGGATTGCCTCGGAGCGTTGGGGATGGGCCGCCTATCACTACGGCCGCTGGGTGCGCGTGAACCATCACGGTTGGGCCTGGATACCCGGCGATGTCTGGGGGCCGGCTTGGGTTGCATGGCGCAGCGGGCCCGGCGTCGTGGGGTGGGCCCCGCTCCCGCCCGAGGCTCGATTCCGCGCCGGGATCGGCCTCGATTGGGGAGGGATCGACATCGACGTGGCGATCCGCCTCGATCACTGGTGCTTCGTGGACGACGCGCGCCTCGCCGACACCGACGTTCATCGACACGCCTACCCGGTGGGCCGCAACACGACCGTCATCCGCGGAACGCGCGACGTCACGCGGTTCCGCGTCGGCGACGGAAGAATCGTCAACGAAGGGATCGATCGAGGCGAGCTCGAGCGTGCGACGCATCGCGCGATTCCCGCGCGACGCGTCGTCGACAACCCCGGCGCCAATCGCCGGTCCGCCGAGCTGACGACGGGCGAGGTCCGGGTCTACCGCCCGGAGGTCCGCCCGGGACCCTCCGACGCAACTCCCCCGCGCGGCCGCAAGCCCGCGGAACCGCCACATCCGCGCGCGGACCCGAAAGTCGAAAAAGAAGCCGAGCGCCGTTGGGACCGCGGCTGGAACAAGGACTGGGACAAGCTCGAAAAACTTCAGCGGCGCGACGTACCGGTCGTACCGGCGCCGCCACGCCCCGAGAACTTGCAGAAGGTGCGCGACGAGAACATGGACGCCGCGGAGAACGCCTACCGCGAGCTCGTCGCGGAGCGCGAGCGCGCCAAGCGCCAGGCGGAGCGGGGCCCGAAGAAAGCTGTACCCAAGAAGAACGACAAGGGTGGAGAGAAAAAGAATTAGCCCACGCGGCGGTGTACGCTGCGCCGGACCGAGCCGCTTTCGTGGAGGTCGCGTGCTTCTCCCGTCATGGTGCCGTGTCGTCGTTGTCGTCTCGGTTTTCTTCGCGGCACGCCCGGTCCACGCCGAACCGGCGATCCAGGACAACTCGTTCCTCCTCGAGGAGGCCTACAACCAAGGGCGCGGCGTCGTGCAGCACATCGGAACCTATGCCCGGTTCCACGGGACCGGCTCCTGGGCGTTTTCGTTCACTCAGGAGTGGCCGGCCCCGAGCGTTCGACACCAGATCAGCTACACGCTAGCGGCGGCCCAAGTGCACGACACTGGCGGCTCCGATCGCGGCCTAGGCGATCTCGCGATCAACTACCGCTACCAGATCGTCGGCGACGCCGACGCCGCGGTCGCGATGGCGCCGAGGGTCTCCCTCCTCCTCCCCACAGGTGACGCCGCGAAGGGCTTGGGATCGGGTGCGGCCGGCGTTCAATTGAATTTTCCGACGAGCGTCGTCCTCCACCCTCGAGTCGTGTCCCACATCAACCTGGGCGCCACATGGCTGCGCTCGGCGCAGGATGCTTCGGGGAACCGCGCGGACCTGACCGGCTACACGATCGGACAGAGCGTCGTCGGGCTCGTGACGCCCCGCTTCAACGTGCTGACGGAGTTCGTTTTCAACTCGACTCAGCTCGTCACGGGACCGGACACCCGCGAGCGAGTCGAGTCGATCTTCGTGAACCCGGGCATCCGTTGGGCCCACAATCTCAAGAACGGGGTCCAGATCGTCCCGGGGATCTCGGTGCCGCTCGGTCTGGGGCCGAACAGCGGTTCGCGCGCGGTTTTCTTGTATCTGAGCATCGAGCACCTGTTCAAGCGAGGCGAGTAGGGCTCATTGCGCCGACTCCGTCGTGACACTTCGGTCGACAGCCGTCATGAACGTGGAGCGCTACAGGTCGCCCAAGCGACGCAGCTTTTCTTCGACTTCCCGCAGGATGGTCCGCGGCAGGGGCTTGAGCGTACGCTTGAACCGGCGATTGTCGATGGTGCGGCTCTGGTCGATCATGACCTCGCACTCTTGTCGGTTTCCCGCAATCCCTCTTGGGATCGAGACGCGTAGCAGACTCTCCCGCGCGAGCCTCGTCGAGCACGGCAACACCCAGGTCGACGGATGCTCGACGTCGTTGAGCAGATCGGTCTGAACGACCACGACGGGCCGGATCTTCCCGGCTTCAGTACCCAGGCGAGGGCTGAGATCGGCGAGGTACAGCGTGCCGCGCCGGATCTTCATCGCTTATCGAGACCTTCCCCGGCGAGGTGATCGAGCTCTTTGAGTTCGGCGTCGAGCGACGCTCGCGTCGACAGCGATGCACGTCGGTAGGCTTCCCTCAGAGTGTCGCGATCCGTGGATTCCTTGAGAAGACGAAGTCCGCGCCGGACGACCTCGACCTTGCTCTTCGCTTTGAGTTTCGCCTGAAGCGCGATCACGAGCTTCAGTTCTTCCGGCGGCAGGGTGATGCTGGACTTGGTATTAGTTTTCATACTAATACAATACTGCTTGAACTCGAGAGCGTCAATCGTGATGAAGAGACGGTCGCGAAACGTCCCTTCATCCCGGCGGCGGGCGTGGAACCTCAGCCCGAACGCAATCACGTCCTCCTTCAAGCCGCCCTGCGCGCGGCCTTGGCCTGGTCGATTTCGCCTTCGATCTTCTTGGCCGCGTCGATCGCCGCCTGAGCCTTGGCATTCGCGCCGATGTAGTCCCCGGCGTCGAACGCCCGCTGTGCTTCTTGCAGCGTTTCGTCGATGCTGGTCGCATCGGTCTTCATCGTGGCCAGATCGGCCTCGGTCCCTTTGCCGTGCGGTGCCGATTCGATGTCCGAGTGTGCTCGCGTCGTTTCCTCACGCGCCTGCGCCATCATCGTCGAGGCCTCGGTCTTCGCCTGCTCCTTCCCGGCGACCGCTTCGTCCCGCGAGCGCTCCGCGGCGGTTTTCGTCTCCAGCGCGAGCTGACGGGCGATGGCGTACGAGCGGAGCGCCGACCAGCGCTGCGCCTGAGCGTCGAGCTCGACGTCGAGCTTGACCTGGGCGTCTTGAGCGGCGGTCCAGGATTGCGGGGCGTAGTCGGCGGCTTGAGCTTGCCGGGCCTCATCCAGGGCGTGCTTCGCCGCGTCGACGTCGACGGTGGGCGCTTGCGAGCACCCCGCGAGGACGAGACCGAGTGCGACGACCCAACTGATGTGCTTGGTTCTCATGGCTGTCTCCTTTCACGTTGGCGCTGACCTCGGCGTCCCCTCGGAGCGGTGGGGGGTCATCCCGTCCATCGGCGACGCGGAGATCACGTCGATTGATACCCCGAGGAGAGCCGAGGTCGGCGAGGAGGAATGGCAGCAAGTCGAGTGCCACGCAGAAAGCGATGCGGGGCGACGGCTGAGGAGAGCAAAACTCGAAGAATCCCGGTTTTGCCGGCGGCGCGAAAGGTATACGCGCCTCGTCGTTTCTTGACGCTCCGACGATGTTGCGGGAGATGGGACGCAGCACCGCTCTCACCGGACTCGCACGGAGGGAAGGAGGAGGTTCAGACGCGCGCCGCCAGCCAACTTCGAGCAAAGCGCCAATCACGGTCGACCGTGGTGCGCGCCTTCGGGACCGGAGTCGAAATTCGTCGTGAGTGTTTTTGACTATGGGTGAAAATCGCAGTATCGTCCCCGGCATGAAGAACCGAGCGCGCTATCTGCGCTCCCAGGTCGAACGGGATCTCGCCCGTAAGATGGTTTTCGTCGCGGGTCCGCGGCAGGTCGGAAAGACCACGCTCGCGCGGTCCCTGACCGGCGCCCGATCCGGCTACCTGAACTGGGATGTGGCGGCTGACCGCGAGCGGATCTTGCGCGGGGAGCTGCCCCGCGCGCCGCTGTGGATCTTCGATGAAATCCACAAGTACCGGGCCTGGAGAGGATTCCTGAAGGGCCTCTTCGACGCCCGGCACGAGAGGCAGCGGATCCTCGTGACGGGAAGCGCCCGTCTCGATCTCTACCGTTACGGCGGCGACTCCCTTCAAGGCCGGTACCATCTGCTCCGCCTACATCCGCTGTCGGCACACGAGGTGGGCGCCGCGACGATCGGGGATCTTCGCGATCTCCTCGCTCTCGGCGGTTTCCCGGAACCGTTCTTCGGAGGATCGGCGACCGAGGCGAAGCGATGGTCGCGCGAGTACAGGAGCCGGCTCGTTCGCGACGAGGTCGCCAGCGTGGAGCGGGTCGCTGATCTCGGTCGCGTCGAGCTGCTGGCCCTCCGCCTTCCCGACCTCGTCGGCTCTCCCCTCTCGGTGAACGCGCTGCGCGAGGACCTGCAGGTGAGCCATAAGTCCGTGGCGTCGTGGATCGGGATCCTCGAGAGGCTGTACGCGATCTTCCGGCTGGCGCCCTTCGGTGCCCCGAAGATCCGCGCCGTGAAAAAAGAGCAGAAGCACTACCAGTTCGATTGGACGCTCGTCGCGAAGGACGGCCCGCGCTTCGAAAACCTGGTCGCCTCGCACCTGCTGAAGTGGGTTCATTTCACGCAGGACACCGAAGGGCGGGACGTCGAGCTTCGGTATTTCCGCGACACCGACGGTCGCGAGGTGGACTTCGTAGTCACAGAGCGCGGGGCTCCGGAGCTCCTGGTCGAATGCAAATGGGGGGATCAGGATGTCGATCGCTCCCTCCGCTACTTGTCGACCCGCTTTCCAAGTGCGAAGGCGTGGCAGATTTCCGCGACGGGCCGAAAGGACTTCGTTACGCCGGATGGAATCCGTGTAGCGCCCGCGCTCGAGCTTCTGAAAGAACTCGTTTGAGGTGAAGGTGCCGCTGGCAACGCGGCGCTGTCTCCCGATTCCCCCGATCAGGTCGTTCGCAGCACCGCTCTCACCGGACTCGCATCGAAACCAGCGAGCTTCAGAGGAAGGGCGATCAGCTCGTACTCGCCGTCGGGCACGTGCGAAAGGACGAGCCCTTCGAGGATCGCCATGTCGTGCGCCAGAAACCTTGCGTGCGCCACGAGCTCTTTGGCTTTGAACAGATCGACGCTGGGCGTGTCGATCCCGACCAGGCGCGCACCGCGCTCGCTGAGGAGATCGACCGTCTCTGGCTCGAGCGCGGCGAAATCCTCGTTGAACGCGTACGGGTCGGGGTAGGTTCCGGTCGCGATCAGCACGCGCTCGCTTCGAAGGCTCGCGGGAATCGCCGAGGGAGGAATGCGCGTCCCCTTCCCCGCCGGAATCCGTACGACGCGGCACGGGCCGAGGTAGAGCGTAAGCGGACGGGATTCGATCGAGGCGGCGTCACGCCCGTAGTGACTGGGGGCGTCGGCGTGCGCGCCTAGATGAACCGTGCCGCGCAGCGTCGACAACGTGATGTTGTCCCCGCGCTTCAGATCGGCCAGAACCTCCCGCGAAGGGGGTGTGTCGCCGGGCCAAACCGCGAGGGCGGCGGTGACGACGGGGGTGATGTCGTACAGCAAGCCGTCTACGCCACGACCTTCGAGATCCTGGCCAGGCCGAGGATCTCCAACGTGCGGATGATCGGCCACGCCGGGTCGATCTCGGACTTGCGCACGCTGAATTTCGCGGCGCGGGGACGGCCGTGGTGGTTGTTGTGCAACCCTTCGCCGCCGGTCAAGAGCGCGACGCTACGGAAATTGCCGGCGGTGTTGTCGAAGTTCTTGTAACCGAAGTGATGGCAGAGGCCGTTGATCGACGACGACAGCACGAAGACGTACATGAAGCCGGCGAACGCCACCGTGAAAAGACCCCACCAGCCCAGGAGGCTGCACGCCAACCCGGTGCCGAGCAAAAGTCCCCAGCCACCATGATTGAACAGCATGCGATCCCAGATGTCGGAGGTCAGCATGTCCTTGGCGTAAGTCGCCACGGTCTGCTCGTTGCGGCTCTCTTTGATGTAGTAATAGATATTCCCGAGCTGGACCTTCCAGAAACCAACGAGCTTGGGGCTGTGAGGGTCCCCCTCTTCGTCGGTATGCGCGTGATGCTTGCGGTGCACGGCGACCCACTCGCGCGGGACGATGCCGGTGGTCATCCAAGTGAAGAAACGGAAAAACCACGCGGCCAGCGGATGGAGGGTCAACGCGCGGTGGGTGGCGGAGCGGTGCAGGTAGATCGTGGTGCTGAAGACCATGATCTGGAGCGCCACGATCGAAACGCCGAGAGCGATCAGAAAGGATATCAGCACATGTACCTCGCGAGAGACGACGGTTTAACCAACACAACACAAGGATAGTCGCTGAACCGCCAGCCGTCGAACTAAGGGCGGCTCGCGGGATGATCATAACTCATGCCGGATCGCCCAAAGATCCGGGAAAAGCGGTCGAAACAAGCTTTGTTTGAGGAACTCGACGCCCAACGAGCCCCCTGTCCCTCTCTTGTTTCCGATCGTCCGCTCGACCAGCTTCACGTGGCGGTACTTCCATTCCTGGAAGCCTTCGTCGAGGTCCGTCATCGACTCGAACAAGATCGCGAGCTCCGGGCGAGAGGTGTAAAGGCGCAAAAGCGCGCGTTGGATCGCTTCGTTAGCCCGGTCGCCCGAAGACGGGGGCTTTTCGCGCAGCTCGTCGGGGATCGACACTCCCTGGTGCGCGAGAAAATCGTAGAAGTGGTCGATGACTGAGGGCGCGAGAAGCCTCTTTTCGAGCGCCGCCTTGGCCTCGGGGCCGGCGGCGTACTTGAGCATGTCGGGGCGCTTCAACCCCATCACGAACTCGAACTCCCGGAACTGGTACGACTGGAAGCCCGACGCGGTGTCCAGCCGATCCCGAAACGCCGAGAAGGACATCGGCGTCATCGTCTCCAAGATGTCGAGCTGCTGGACGAGGGTCTTCATGATCGTCCGCAAGCGCTTGAACGTGTGGATCGCACCGTAGAGATCGCCTCCGGTGAAATCGCGCTTCACCTTTTCGACCTCGTGAAGCATCTCTTTGAACCACAGCTCATACACCTGATGGATCACGATGAAGAGCATCTCGTCGTGCTCCGGAGGCGTCGAGCGCGGCTCTTGCAGCGCCAGCAGCCCGCCAAGCTTCAGGTAGGAGTCGTAGGTCAGTTGGGACATCGCGCTACCTCCGCGCCAGGACGACCGCGAGGACGACGAGGACGACCACGAGCGCCAGACCCGCCGATGCGAACACCGTACGCCACTGGGCCCGCGACCGTAAGACCGCGTCGGCGTAGGGCGTCCGGCTGAACGTGACCATGTAGTACAGAGGAACGAAGCGGCCCGGAAAGAGCTTTGCGAGGCCTTTCTCGACCTTCTTTCCGAAGAGGAACGTCTTCGACGCGGTCTTGTCGCGCATCTCGAGGAAGTTGCCGACCGCGAGCTCGGCCAAGGCATCCGCGTGCCGCTTGCGGCGCCGCTCATAGGTGTGGAGCGCTTCGGCGGTGTCGTGCGCGAACTCCCGTAGGCACTCGTCGAGGACGATGCAATCCTCGAACGCCGCATTCGCGCCCTGGCCGTAGAACGGGACGATGGCGTGCGCCGCGTCCCCGAGCAGCGCCACGCGGTCCTTGAACCGCCAGGGCCTGCAGCGCACCGTGACGAGCGAGCCGACGTCGTTTTCCAGGAAGTCGTGAGAAAGCGTCGGCATCAACGGCACGGCGTCGGGGAACACGGTCGCGAAGTAGGCGCCGACTTGCTCGCGCGTCGTCAAGGCCGCAAACGAGTTCTCACCTGTGAACGGCCAGAAACAGGTGCAGGTGTAGGAGCCGTCCACGTTCGGGAGCGCGATCATCATGAAGCCGCCGCGCGGCCAGATGTGGAGCGCGTTCCGTTCCATGCGAAAGCCGCCACCGGCGGCCGGCGGGATTGTCAGCTCCTTGTAGCCATGCTCGAGAAACGACTGCGCATACTCGAACCGGTCGGTCTTCTGCATGGCGAGGCGGACTTCGGAGAACGCGCCATCCGCTCCGAGGAGGAGATCCCCCGGCACGGACGAGCTCGCGCCCGTGCCGATGTCCGCGAACACGCCCGCCGCACGCTCGAGATCGACGTCGATGCACCTCCGCCCGAAGTGGACCTCGACGTTGGGCATGGCCTCGGCCGTCTCGACGAGGAGCCGGTTCAGACCCGCGCGCGACACCGAGTGGATGACGTGATGCGCCTGGTGGCCGTACGGTTGGAACGTCAAACCGCCGTCTTTCGCGTGCACCATGCGCCCGCGCATCGGGACGGCGACCTCCAGGAGCCTTTTTTCGAGGCCGACGCGCTCTAGGGCCGCCAACCCCCGCGTCGAGATCGCCAGATTGATCGAGCGACCGCGCCCCGCGGCGCCCTTCCGCGGATCCGGGCGCCGCTCGTAGACGCGGACCCGATGTCCCGCGCGGCCGAGGAACACAGCCATCAGCGCGCCGCCCAAGCCCGCGCCCACGATCGTGATCGACTTCGTCGCCTGCGACATGGTCGAGCTAGCCCGCAAGGCCGGCACGATGGAGCAGATGCGCGACGCGCCAGACCTCGTGGAACGTGTTGTAGAGGGGCACCGGCGCGATGCGCACGACGTCCGGCGGACGGAAGTCGCAGACGACGCCGTTGGCCTCAAGCGCCTCGAGCGTCTCGGCCGGCCGGTCGAGGATCCGTAGCGACAGCTGACAGCCGCGCTCATCAGCGCTTCTGGGCGTGATCACCTCGAAGCGCTTCTGCCCCGCCCGGTCGAGCAGCCACAGGAGGTAGCCTGTGAGCACGACCGACTTGCGTCGCAGCGACTCCATCCCCGCCTCGTCGAAGATCGCAAGCGACGCGCGCAACGGCGCCATCGCAAGGATCGGAGGGTTGGACACCTGCCAGCCGTCGGCTCCCTCACGAGGAACGAAGTCGGCTTGCTCGTGCATGCGAAATCGCGTGGCCGGGTCGTTCCCCCACCAGCCGCCCATCCTCACGAGCCTCCGGTTTCTCCCGTGCCGCTCGTGGACGAAGCACCCCGCGATCGCCCCGGGCCCCGCGTTCAAGTACTTGTACGAACACCAGGCGGCGAAATCGACGTTCCAGTCGTGCAGCTTCAGCGGGATGTTTCCGGCGGCGTGTGCCAGGTCCCAACCCGCGACGCATCCCTGCCGCCGGGCGGCCTCCGTAACGGCCGCGATGTCCAAGAGCTGGCCGGTGTAGTACTGGACCCCGGGGAGGAGCACGACGGCGATCTCGCTCCCACGCCGTTCGATGAGATCGACGAGATCCTCCGTCCGTAACAGCGCCTCACCGGAACGCGGCGCGACTCGGATCAACCCCTGGCTTGGGTCGATGCCGTGGATGGCGAGCTGCGTCTGCGCCGCATACGTATCGGAGGGGAACGCGCCGTCCTCGATCAGGACCTTGTCGCGGCCGGCCGCCGGCCGGAAGAACGTCGCCATCATGAGGTGGAGATTCACGGTCAGCCCGTTCATCATCACGACCTCGCCGGGAAGCGCGCCGACCAGACGCGCGCCGGGCTCGCGAAAGACCTCGTGATAGGAGAACCAGGGCGTCTTCCCCTCAAAATGCGCGTCGACCGCGAGGGTCGCCCAGTCGTGCAGCTCGTCGGCGACCCGTTCTTGCGCCGCTTTGGGCATCAGCCCGAGCGAATTGCCGTTGAAATACAGGACGCTCTCGCCTTGGCGCGCCGGGAGCGCGAACCGCTCGCGGAAGTGGGAGAGCGAATCGCGCTCGTCGAGGCGCTTCGCGAAGTCCTCGGAGTCCTCGAAGACCGGCATCATCCGAGGAACCGTTCGGCCGTCACGGCAAGGAACTCGAGCGCGGTGCCGCCGAGCAGGCGCTCTTTCGTCGTGGCGTCGAAGTCGTCGATCGATTCGATGAGCGCCCCGGGGACAGGCTCCCCCAGCGGGAACGGGTAGTCCGATCCCAACGCGATGCGCTCGGCGCCGATCAACCGCACGAGGTAGCGCAACGCGTCGGCGTCGTGCACGAGAGAATCCACGTAAAAGCGGCCGAGGTACTCGCGGGGCGCCACCGCGTTGTCGACGGCGCACAGGTCGGGTCGCGACAGGAAACCGTGCTGGACGCGCCCGACGGTGCCGGGGAACGAGCCGCCGCCGTGCGCGAACGCGATACGCAGACGGGGCAGCCGCTCGAGCACTCCGCCGAAGATCACCGAACAGATCGCAAGCGCCGTTTCCGTCGGCATCCCGACCAGCCAGGGGAGCCAATACTTAGTCATCCGCTCCTTGCCGAGAATGTCCCACGGGTGAACGAAGATGCACGCGTTGAGGTCGGCCGCCGCTTCGAAGATGGGAAAGAGGTCCGGGTGGTCGAGGCTCCAGCCGTTGATGTGCGTTCCGATCTGCACTCCCGAGAGCTTCAGTTCGCGCACGCAACGCTCCAGCTCGTAGATGGCGAGATCGGTCTGCTGCATCGGGAGCGTCCCCAGCCCGACGAAACGACTGGGGCTGCCGTCGACGACCCCGGCGACGTGGTCATTGAGCAGCGTCGCAAGGTCCAAGGTGTGCTCCGGCTTCGCCCAGTAGTTGAACATCACGGGGACCGTCGAGAGCACCTGCACGTCGACGTCGGTCGCCGAGCAGTCTTCGAGGCGCCTCCGGGGGTCCCAGCAGTTGTCCTGGATCTCGCGGAAGAGGGCGCCGTCTAGGATCATTCGCGCGCACCCGGGCGCGTGGTGGTCGAGCTGGATGAAGCCCGGCGTGCCGTAACGCTCCGTCAGATCCGGGAGACTCTCCGGCAGGATGTGGGTGTGGAGATCGACCTTCAGGACGCGGTGCGAAGCCAAAGGACCTAGACCGCCTTCGGCGGCTCTGGCTTCCGCATCACCATGCCGCACTTCCGGCACGTGCGTTTCGTCTCGTCGGCGAAGAAACCCTCGATGATCGGTTTCAACTCGGTGCCCAAGTCCTTGCAGTGGAAGGTGGCGTCGTGGAGCAGCGCGCCGCATCCCTCGCAGAACCAGGTGAGATGGTCGATCTCCTTGGGCTCTCGCATCCGCTCGACGACCATCCCGATCGTGCCGGCCGGGCGCTGCGGAGAATGCGGGATCCCCGCCGGGAGGAGGAAGATGTCCCCTTCCCTGATGACGACGTCGTGGGGCTTTCCGTCCTCGATCACCTTGACGACGATGTTCCCTTCGACCTGAAAGAAAAGCTCCTCGCCGTCCTCGATGTGGTAATCCTTCCGCGCGTTCGGGCCTCCGACGATCATCACTTGGAACTCGGTGTCTTGCCAGACCAGCTTGTTGCCGACCGGCGGCTTCAAGAGGTGCCTGTGCTCGTCGATCCAGCGCTTGAGATTGAACGCGGATAAGGCCATGAGCCGATCCTCCGGGAAGTCGCGGGATTGTAGCGCGAAACCAGGGCGTGGAGCCTACAGCTGCTCCACCAACTTCGGCCGCAGGAACCATCGCAGCGAAGCCCCGCCAGAGCCTACGTCGTGCCACCGTTCGACCGCTGCGTCCAAGGCCATCAACCCCGCCGTGGGAACGTCGAACGCTCCGGGCGGCGCGCCGCAAAGGAGCGCGGCCGCCTCGGCGATGCCGGGGCTGTGCGCGACGACCAGCGCGGAGCCGGCCGAGGAGGGAAGCGCCCGGAGCGCGTCGAGCCACACGCGCCCTTCCGCGTCGTAGAGCGCCCGTACGAATCGGATCGTCCCGCCGAATTTCATCGCCCGCGCGGCCGCCTCGGCGGTCTCTTTCGCGCGCGCCGCTGGAGAGGCGACGATCGCGTCCGGAACGACGCCCAGACTCGCGAGCACCCGGCCCATCCGCAGGGCGTCCTGGTTGCCCCGCGCCGCCAACGGCCGGTCGAAATCCTTTTGTCCCGGAACCCCGGCCTCGGCTTTTGCGTGTCTCATGAGGAGAATCGTCTTCATGCGGGGCGAATGTACACTCAGCGGTCCATGATTCGTACCGATCGCAACTTTTCCGAGGCCATCGAGCGCGCGGTGGGGCGGGCCGAGCGCGGAACCGCCGCCGAATTGATCGTCGTCGTCGCGGCGCGGTCCGGGTCGTACCTCGACGTCGCGGGAGCGGCGGGCGCCGCCGTCTCGATGCTCGTCCTGCTCGTCGCGCTTTTCGCCCCGGCGGTCTTCCAGCCGGTTGCGGTGGCCGTCGAGATCCCGCTCGCGTTCGGACTCGCGGCGTGGATCGCCCATCGCACACCCGTCCTGCTACGGGCGATCGTCCCGGCGGCTCGCATGCGCCGGCAGGTTGCGCGCGCGGCCGCGGAGCACTTCCTCGCCGAAGCGGTTCACGGGACGCGCGGGCGCACCGGGCTTCTCGTCTATCTCTCGCTGCTCGAGGAGCGCGTGGCGCTCCTCCCCGATCTCGGGCTCGAAGGCCGGGTGCCAAAGGCCCTCTGGTCCGAAGTACGCTGGAGCACGACGGGGGATCCGTCGCGGCCGCGTACGCAGGACGATCTCGTACGCGGGCTCGAACAGGTCGGCGCGATCCTGCAAGCGCGGATACCGGCGGAGGGCACGGACGTGAACGAGGCGGGCGATGCGCCGCGGATCGTCCCGTGAGGCGACGTTCCGCGGCCGTCGTTTGGGCCGTGGTGCTGGCATCGACGGCGAGCGCCTTCGCACGGGTGGGCGGAGGCGGAGGCTACTCAGGAGGCGGAGGAGGAGGCGGCGGGGACGGAGGGGACGCGGGGCTGATCTTCGCTCTCGTCCGGCTGCTCCTGTGGTTGGTGTTCCGTCAACCGATCATCGGCATCCCGCTCCTGATCGTCGTCGTGATCGTCGTCCTCAAGATGGCGAAGTCCGGCGCGCTCCAAAGGAGCGTCGGTGAGCACCCGACGGTCTTCCCTCAGCCCGTCCCGGTGCGCCGCGGCGCGACCAACCTGACGCCGGTCCGCTCGACGGACCCGTTCTTCTCCGAGCCGGTGTTCACCGACTTCGCACAGCTCGTCTACGCGAGGGCGCAGGAGATGCGAGGCACCGGCAACCGCGAGGCTCTCGAATCGTGGATGGCGAAGGACGCGATCGACAAGCTCTTCGCCGACCGCGTGAACCTCTCGTCGGTTTCGGCGGTCGTCTTCGGCGCGACGCGGATCGTGCAGGCAGCCACCGAGGCCGGCTTCGTTCGCCTCGACGTCGAGTTCCAGGCTAACGTCACCGAGATGCGGGCGGGAACGCGTGCGCAGGTCCTCTGCGTCGAGCGGTGGTCGTTCCGAAGAAAGGCCGGCGTGCGATCCCCAACGCCCGAGCGGATGCGGGCCCTCGGCTGTGCGGGCTGCGGCTCGACGCTCGAACCCAAGACCGATGGGACCTGCCCGAGTTGCGGCGCCCCCCGACGCGGCGGCCTGACGCAATGGGAGGTCGGCGGGATCCCGTACGCGAACCGGCGACCGTTGATGCCGCCGGAGCTTCGCGTCGACGAAGGCGGCGGCATCGAGCGGGGTACCGAGCTGCCGACCGTGTGCGACCCGCGTCTCGCCGCGGCGAAGCGCTTCTTCGAGGGAAGGCACCCGGACCACTCATGGCCGGCGTTCGACGAGCGTGTTCGCACCGCGTTTCTCGCGCTTCAGGACGCGTGGTCGAGGCGGGAATGGGAGCGCGCGCGCCCTTTCGAAACCGACGCGCTGTATCAGACCCACCGCTTCTGGATGGAGCGATACGCCGCGTTCGCCCTGGTCAACCGCGTGGAGCAAGTCGAAGTGACGCGCGTGGCGCTCGCGAGAATCGACGCCGACGCGTTCTACGAGTCGATCACGGTGCGGGTCTTCGCGCGGGCGCTCGATTGGACCGAAGACGCCGCGGGCTCCGTCGTCGCCGGTAGCAAAACCGCGCGAAGCACGTTCTCGGAGTACTGGACGTTCTTGCGCGCGATCCCCGGCACGACCGCCGCGCCGTCCTCCTGCCCCTCGTGCGGCGCGCCGCTCACCCCCGGGGGCGGTGCGACCGTCTGCGGGTCGTGCGGCGGCAAGCTCGTCGGCGGCGCGTTCGACTGGGTGGCCTCGCGGATCGAACAAGACGACGCGTACGCATAGGGAATAGGGGACATTCACGTTTTTTCGTGCAAAGCGGTATCCGGGCTGGACAGTGCGAAGTTCTCCCTACGCCGTCGATTGTAGGGCAGGGCACCGTTCTTGGTCTGCGTTTTCGAGGATGAATTTCTTGAGGGCGTGAGTGTTTGGCGCGCGCAGGAGAAAATCCTGGAGCGTGCCGCGCAGGGCTTCCGCGACGACGGCTTCGGAGGGGGGCGCCGCTGGGTTCATCGTCCGCATCCAGCTTCGGAAGTGCGCCCAGACCTCCTTGCGGTGGCTCAGAGCGAGGTGCTGGAGGAGTCCTTGCGCGATGCAACCGAGCTGGATCGCTCGGTGGTAAGCGTCGATCTTGCGCCGCACGAGG
>CAZUGP010000051.1:0-12384 GCA_964619965.1 uncultured Acidobacteriota bacterium | reverse complement strand
CGGCAGGTTGGGGAAGAACGCCACGGGGCAGCTGAAGTAGCAGTTGTCGTCCCAGTAGCCGTGGAGGAAGCCGTGGGTGTCGTAAAGCCCCGAAAACGAGATCACGCGGGAGACGGCTTCCGGGTGGCGCCCGGCGAAGTTGACGGCATGAAGGGCGCCGGACGATGCGCCGAACGTCATCAGGTCCTCCCGTCCCGCCTTCCCGCGGATCATCGGCACGACCTCGTCGATCAGGTACCGGTCGTACTGCGTGTACCGGAACGCCTTCCAGCCGGGGTGGGCGTCGTTGTTGTACCAGCATTCGGCGTCGATCGCGTCGACGCAGCAGACCTGGACCTCGCCGGCTTCGATCTTGTCGGCGAGCGAGCGCACGAGCCCCATGTCTTCGTTTTGCGAGCAGCTCCCCAAGGACGTCGGGAACGCCAGAAGAGGGCGGCCGTAGTGTCCGTACCAGAGAAGCTCCA
This sequence comes from uncultured Acidobacteriota bacterium, assembly GCA_964619965.1. Classification (GTDB taxonomy): domain Bacteria; phylum Acidobacteriota; class Polarisedimenticolia; order Polarisedimenticolales; family DASRJG01; genus DASRJG01. Next base: position 11,920 of record CAZUGP010000051.1, on the reverse strand, counting down.
TGTCGCGTCCGAGCGTCGGGGAATGCCAACGGTGATACTCGCGGTGCATGGAATTCCTCCCGGCCGTCGCCTCGCCTTGATGGACGGGGCGCGATTCGGATAAAGTGGCCCGTCATTCTACGGGAGAGGTCAAGTTGCGCAAGAAGATCGGTCTGCTCTACGGACAGGAGCGTTCGTTCCCCCCCGCCTTGGCCGACGAGATCAACCGGAAGTCGGCCGGCAAGGTCATCGCTGAGCCGTGCAAGATCGGCCCGCTCTGCCAGGACATCCCGGCCGACTACGACGTCATCCTCGATCGGATCAGCCACGAGGTGCCGTTCTACCGAACTTACTTGAAGCAGGCCGTGGCCGCCGGAGTCCAGGTCATCAACAACCCGTTCTGGTGGAGCTGCGACGACAAGTTCTTCAACAACATCGTCGCGCAGGGGTGCGGCGTCGCGGTCCCGAAGACCGTGTTGTTGCCGCACAAGGAGCACCCGCCGAACACGAAGGCCGAGTCGTTTGCGAATCTGGTCTACCCGGTCGACTGGGAGTCCGTCTTCAACTACCTGGGCTTCCCGATCTTCATGAAGCCTGCCGACGGCGGAGGCTGGCGCGACGTGTACAAGGTCGACGACAGCGCGTCGTTCTTCAGGGCTTACGATCGGACGGCCTCGCTGTCGATGATGGCGCAAGAGGCGATCGAGTTCACCGAGTACTACCGATGTTACTGCGTAGGCAGGCGTCACGTGCGCGCGATGCGCTACGACCCGCGCGCGTCGTTCGAGAATCGGTACGTCCTGAACTCGGTGCCCGCCGAGCCGAAGCTCGCGCGCCGGATCGAAACCGACTGCCTGGCGCTGTGCCGCGCGTTGGGTTACGACCTCAACACGATCGAATTCGCCCTGCGCGACGGCGTTCCGTACGCGATCGACTTCATGAACCCGGCCCCCGACTGCGATCTGTTCTCGGTCGGTCAGGAGAACTTCGACTGGATCCTGAAGACGGTGGCCGACATGCTCATCGACCGCGCCACGAACCCGAGGCCCATCGAGCTGACGGGTAACTGGCCCGAGAAGATGAAGGGCGTCCCCGTCAGGGTATAGGGCATGCGGCGTCCCAGCTTGACCGTCGGGATCGAAGAGGAGTTCCAGGTCATCGACCCGGAATCGCGTGAACTGCGCTCCCACGTCGCGCGGATCTTCACCCAGGAGCACGGTCCGCTTCTGGGGAAGCTCAAGCACGAGCTGCACCAGCCGGTGATCGAGGTCGGCACGGGCGTCTGCAGGAATATCGCGGAAGCAAAAGCCGAGATCATCGCCCAGCGCGCCTCGCTCGCCGGTTTGGCCAGGGAAAACGGGCTGCGTATCGCCGCCGCGGGGACCCATCCCTTCACCCACTGGGGGAACGTCGCGATCAGCCCAGGGAATCAACGCTACGAGCGCCTGATCTCCGACTTGCAGATGGTGGCGCGCGCGAACCTGATCTTCGGCCTTCACGTGCATGTGGGCGTCGAGGACCGCGAGCTGCAAATCGCGATCATGAATCAGGCGCGATACTTCCTCCCGCACATCCTGGCGCTGTCGGTCAATTCGCCGTTCTGGCTCGGACGCGACACAGGATGGATGTCGTACCGCTGCAAGGTGTTCGACAAGTTTCCGCGCACCAACATACCGGACTTCTTCACCGGCTGGGCCGAGTACCAGGAATTCGTCGAGCTCCTGGTCAAGACGAACTGCGTCATCGACGGCGGCCAGATCTGGTGGGACGTGCGCCCGCACCACATCTATGAGACGCTCGAGTACAGGATCTGCGACATCCCCATGCGCGCCGAAGAGACGATCACGATCGCGGCCCTGTTCCAGGCGATCACGGCGAAGCTGTGGTGGCTCCGCTCGAGAAACCTCACCTTCCGCCCCTACCGCCGCTCGTTGATCATGGAGAACAAGTGGCGCGCGGCGCGGTGGGGGATTCGCGGCCTCCTCATCGACTTCGGCAAGCAGAGGGAAGTGCCGTGCACCGACCTCCTGGAGGAGCTGCTCGAATTCATCGACGACGTCGTCGATGAGCTCGGGACGCGCGATCAGATCCAGTACGTGCGCACGATCGTCGAGGGCGGAACCGGCGCGGAGCGGCAGCTCGCGGTCTATCGCGCCACCAACGATCTGCGCGCCGTGATGGACTACGTCGCGGCCGAGACCGAGCACGGGCTCGCGGGATGATGGCGGAGCCGGAAAAGGGGACTGTCCCCTTTTTCTTACAAAGCTCCTCGGATACCGCTTTGCGAAGAAAAAGGGGACAGTCCCCTTTCCCGGCTCCGGACATCTCGTGGACGTAGAGCTTCGCGCGATTTTCAACGCGAATTACCGTGACGCGCTCTACCGGCGGGTGTGCGCGCTCATGGAAGAGCGCCTCGACGAACCATCGTACGGGTTCCGCATCGCCGAGACGCCGCTATTCGTTCCCCCCGACCTGCGGGCGAAACTCGCGAAGGGTGCCAAGGAGATTCTCGACATCCTGCTGCGACCGGAACTGATCGCCGCCGGCAGAACGGCGGTTCCCGAGCGTTTCTTCGCGCCGCGCGACGAGGCGCTTCCGCAGTGCGTCGCGATCGATTTCGCGATCGTGCGCGAGCCCGACGGCTCATTGGCACCGCGCTTGATCGAGCTGCAAGGGTTTCCGTCGTTGTACGCGATGCAGCTGATTCAGGCCGAGATCTGGGGGGAGGTTGTGGCGTCGATCCCCGGCATGCCGCAGCGATTCACGCCGCTGTTTACGGGAGGCGAGCGCGCCGCGTACGTCGAGCTGCTCCGCCGCACGGTCGTCGCCGACGCCGACGTCGACGAGGTCGTTCTGCTCGATCTCGCGCCAGAAGAGCAAAAGACCCGTCCCGACTTCCACGCCACCCGCCGGCTCCTGGGCGTGCGCACCGTGGACGCGTCGACGGTGCGCCGCGAGGGACGGCGCCTGTTTGCGCCGAAGAATGGCCGCATGATCCCCGTCGCGCGCCTCTACAATCGCATCGTCTTCGACGAGCTCGAAAAGCGGGGTGTCGACCTGCCGTTCGACTGGCGCGACGAGCTCGACGTGACGTGGGTCTGCCATCCGAACTGGTACTGGATCTGGTCGAAGCACTCCCTGCCGCGGATCCATCACCCCTACGCGCCGAAGACCTGGTACCTCTCGGACGTCGATCGGGTCCCGACGGATTGCTCGGACTACGTCCTGAAGCCGCTGTTTTCATTCGCGGGAACCGGTGTCAACCCCGAGCTGACACCCGAAGCGATCGCGGCGATTCCGCGCGACGAGCGAGCGCAGTGGATCCTTCAAGAACGCGTCGCGTACGCCCCCGCGCTGATCGCTCCGGACGGGACCGGCGTGAAAGCCGAGATTCGCATGATGTTCCTGAAACCGGATGATGCCGCCGACTACACGCTCGCGATCAACATGGTCCGGCTCTCGAGAGGAAAGATCCACGGAGTCGACCACAACAAGGGCCTCGACTGGGTCGGAAGCTCCGTCGGCGTGTGGCCGGTGGAATAGGGACAGTTCCCTTTTTCTTACAAAGCTCCGCGGATACCGCTTTGATAAGAAAAAGGGAACTGTCCCTATTCCACCGGCTACCATGCCTTCGTCCATGATCGCCGTCGTCGACGCCGTCAAGACCTACGAAGGGAAGCGCCGGGTGACGGCGCTCGACGGCGTATCGTTCACGGTCGGCGCGGGCGAGATGGTTGCCGTGATGGGGCCGTCGGGGTCGGGGAAATCGACGCTGCTCCACGTGCTTGGCGGGCTCGACCAGGCGAGCTCGGGTTCGGTCCGACTCGACGGCACGGAGCTGACGGGTCTGGGCGACGATGCGCTCACGCGCGTCCGGCGCGACAAGATCGGGTTCATCTTCCAGTTCTTCAACCTTCTTCCGACCCTTTCGGCCTTCGACAACGTTGCGCTGCCGATGCGGCTTCAACGACGCCGTGCGGCTGCGGCGCGAGCGACCGCGAACGAGTTTCTCGAGTTGGTCGGCTTGGGAAAGCGAGCCGATCACCTGCCCGACGAGCTGTCGGGGGGCGAGTGCCAGCGCGTCGCGATAGCGCGCGCCCTCGTCATGGCGCCTCGCGTGCTGCTCGCGGACGAGCCCACCGGGAACCTCGACACGACGACCGGCGGCGAGATCCTCGACCTCCTGAAGCGCATCAACCGCGAGATCGGATCGACGCTCGTCATGGTGACCCACGACGCCGACGCGGCCGCGGCGTGCCACCGGATCCTGTCCTTGAAGGACGGGAAGCTCGTCTCCGATCGAACGAGCTGAGCCATGTGGTTCCTCCTGCGCGGCGTCACCTGGCCCTACTTCAGGAAGCACTGGGTCATCACGCTTCTCACCGTGGCGGGGGTCTCGCTGGGCGTCGGGGTGTACATCGCGATCGAGCTGTCTTCGGCGTCGCTGCGCACGTCGCTGCGACGCACGGTGGACAAGATCGCGGGCAAGGCGCAGCTCGAGGTCACCTCGGGCGAAGCCGGGGTTCCCGACGAGATCGTCGATGTCTTGCGCGAGGTGCGAGGCGTTTACGCCGCGCAACCGATCGTCGAGGCCGTCGTCAAGCCGGAGGGACCGGCCGAGCAATCGCTGATGGTGTTGGGCGTCGACTTCCTCGGCGACCGCTCGGTCAGGGACTGGGACTTCGACGGCGACGACGTGCTCGACGACCCACTGGTCTTCCTGGCACAGCCCGACTCGATTTGCCTCACCGACGAGTTCGCGAAGCGGAAGGGCCTGAAGCTCGACGACACGATCCGCCTCGAAACCGGCCACGGGTGGAAGCCGTTCACCGTGCGCGGGCTGATCAAGCCGGAAGGGCCCGCGACCGCCTTCTCCGGGAACATCGCGTTGATGGACCTGTACGCCGCGCAGTACGTGTTCGGGCGCGGCCGTCTGCTCGACCGCGTGGACATCGTCCTCGATCCGGGGGTGACGGTCGAGGAGGGTGCCGCGCGCTTGATCGACGCGTTGGGCGCTGGGTACACGGCGGAGCCGCCGGCGCGGCGCGGCGCCGAGATGGAAGTCCTCATCGAGAACTTCGGCCGCACGCTGACGCTTGGATCGTGGCAGGCGATGTTCATCGCGATCTTCCTGATCTTCAACGTGTTCGCCGTGGCCGCGACCCGCCGCCGCCGCGAGATCGGCATCCTGCGGTCGCTCGGCGTCGCCCGCTCGGCGATTCTTCGTCTGTTCCTCGTCGAGGGGGCGATCATCGGCTTGGTCGGCGCCGCGATCGGGGTCGGCGCGGGGCTCGTCCTCGCGCGGGCGACGACGAGGTTCATCGCGGGGCTGACCGAGGTCGCTTACGGGCTGACGCACTCCGAGACGGCCGTCATCCTCGACCCTAGGGTCATCCTCGTCGGCGCGCTCCTCGGTGTCTTGAGCGCGATCGCAGCGGCGTTTTTCCCCGCGCTCCAGGCGGCACGCCTGCAACCTGTCGACGCGCTGGCCAAGGGAGGGTTCCAGCGGGTGGCGGCCGGGTCGGAGCGGCTTCGGTTGATCACGGGGTCGGTCGTTAGCGCGGTCGCGGTGCTCGTCGTCGTGACGCTGTCCAGGCGCAGCTTCGGCTTTGCGGTAATCGGGATGATGCTGATCAACGGCGCCGCGGTGCTGATGGCGCCGACGCTCATCGGCCCGCTCGTGCGCCTGCTCCGCCCGGTCATGGAGCGGATCTTCGGCGTCGAAGGCCGGATTGCGACCGACACGCTTCTCCAGGCGCCGCGGCGGACCTCCGCGACGGTACTCGCGCTGATGATCTCTCTCGGGTTCGTGCTCACGCTCGCGGGGCTGACGCATGCGTTCCGCGTGTCGTACACGGCCTGGATGAACGGGGTCATGAACGCCGACTTCTACGTCACCGCCTCCCAACGCTTCTTCTCCAAGGCGTATCGCCTGCCGCCGGAGTTCGCGACGGTCCTTTCCGAGATCCCCGGCGTGCGGTGGGTCGAAGAGTTTCGCGGGATCCACCTCAAGTACGGGGGGAAGCGGCCGTTCCTCGCGACGCTCCCGCTCGAGCGGACGTTCAAGCGCATGCGGATGCCGATCGTCGACGGGACGCGCGAACGGCTCGAGGACGAGGTTCCACGAGGGAGGGGCATCGCCGTCTCGGACAACTTCGCCCGCCTGTTCAAGAAGAAGCTCGGCGATCCGGTGACGCTCGACACGCCGCAAGGGCCGCTCACCCTTCCGATCGCCTCGATCGTGATGGACTACTCCTCCGATCAGGGGACGATCTGGATGGACCGAAGCGTCTACCTCGCGTACTGGAAGGACGCCGGGATCGACACGATCGACATCCTCCTCACCCCGACGGCCGACCGAGCGACGATCTCCCAGGAGATCCGCGCGCGCCTCGCCGGTAAGACCGATCGCCTCTTCGTGATGACCGCCTCCGAGATGAAGGAGAACATCCACGATCTCCTCGACCAGTTCTTCGCTCTCTCGTACATCCAGCTCGTGATCGCGCTCTTCGTCGCGGTCTTGGGGATCACGAACACGCTGGTGATTTCGGTCGCCGAGCGGCGGCGCGAGCTGGGCATCTTGAAGGCCCTGGGAACCGAGCGCCGCCAGGTCGCGAAGCTCATCGTTCTCGAGGCGCTCGGGATCTCGATCGTCGGCAGCGTGGTGGGGTACGCGCTGGGCACCTACCTGATCCGCTACGCGTCCGACGCGATCAGCGAGGCCAACACCGGGTGGACGCTCCCCTACACCTTCCCGTGGGGTCTCGCCTCGGGTCTCGCCCCGCTTCTGGTCATCGTGACCGTCCTCGCGGCCCTATACCCCGCGAAGCTCGCGCTGTCGGTGTCCCCCGCCGAGGCGCTCGAGTTCGAGTAGGAGACGCCATGAAAGTAGCCGTCGCGATAGCCTTCGTCCTGCTCGCCGTCCCCGCGCCGGCCGGCCCGGTGCACCCGAAGGACGGCCGCGCCGTCATGGACGAGGTGGACAAGCGCCGGCGGACGACGAGCGAGTATTCCGAGGGGGTCATCACGGTCGACGAGAAGGGGAAGACGAGGCAGAAGGCGTGGCGCTCGTGGCGCTTGGGCTGGGGACCGGAGGCCAAGGGATTGATCCAGTTCCAGGAGCCCGCGGAGGTCAAGGGGGTCGGCCTACTGACGTTGTCGCACGCGAATCGTCCGGCGGAGCAGTGGTTCTACGCTCCCGCGATCGATCGGGACCGCCGCGTGGCGAAGCAGGAGAAATCGACCCGCTTCCTCGGCACGCACTTCACCTACGAAGACATGGAAGAGCGCGACGTCAACGCCTACGCCTACACGCTTCTCCGCGAGGATGCCTACGCCTCCGCGCCGTGCTTCATCGTCGAAGCGAAGCCTGCCCCCGAGGAAGAGTCGCAGTACTCGAAGCTCGTCTTCTGGGTGCTCCAGGATCGTTACGTGACGATTCGTGTCGAAGCCTACGTCGACGGCGCTCTGCGTCGCGTGTTTGCGGGGAGCGACGTCCGCGAGGATTCCGGGATCCCGATTGCGCACCAGTGGTCGCTCACCGACACGAATCGCCCCGGGCTGACGCGCCTCGCCGTCGCCAACGTCCGCATCGACCCGAAGGTCGACGGCACGCTATTCACGGTCGGGGCGATGCGGACGATCCATCCGAAGGCAAAGTAGCGTTCTCTTTGTTGTCGGCGTTGGATTCGCGGAGCTTCTGGATCACCTCGTCGTAGTACGGGCGGTCCTTGAGGCTCGCGAACTCTCCCGGGAAGCAGACGGTGGTCAGATCGGCCGCGTCCGGGGAAGAGTTCGTCAAGGTGACCGCGCAGCGAAGGCCGTTGGCGAGCCGCGTGTTGTCGATAACGGGGAAGTCGAAGTAGCCGACGTTGAAGGTGGCGCGCGTGTCCGGAAGCTCGATTGGGCTCCCGGGAAACCTGACTTCGAGCCGGACGAGGACCTGGTCTTGTTCCACTTGTTTGAGCACGCGGACGCGGACCTCGCAGGTCGATTTGCGGACGGTGATCGTCTCCGGTTCGAGCTGGATCCCCGCGCCGCCGGCCTCCTTGAGCTCGTTGAAGTCCAAAGAACGCGTGAAGCTCTTTCCTTGACCCAAGAGCGAGAAGAGCTGCTTGGCGGTCGTCTCCTTGGCGACACGGATGATGCGCTGCCGCTGGTCGTCCGCTTCGGGGTCTTTCGATTTTCGCAACCGGCGCTGGAGATCGAGAAAGAGGGGCTTCAGGTTCAGCGAGTCGTTGAAATTGTATGCGAGCAGCTCGAGGTTCAAGACCTTGCCGTCGAGATCTTCCTTGGAGGGCTGCAGGAACGACGAGATGATCGAGACGAACATGTCCTTCCGCAGGCTCGATTCCGCCTCTTCGCGCCGGCTCATCAGCTCGGAATACAAGCGGGCGTTGGTGTCGTTCGATTGCCGCCGGTCGAGGACCTGCGATCCCTTCATGCCGACGAAGGTCACCGCGATGGCGGTTAAGAGCCCGCCCATCGGGTGAAGGACGATCGTGACCTTGTCCCAGAAGTCCTTGCGCTTCGTCTCGTCCGCCATCGCCCTTCTACTTGCGACGCGCGCTGAGCTTGCCGTCCTTCGCCTCGACCACGATATCGGCCTGGGCGCCCTCGTCGTACGAGACGACCTCGAGGCTGGCGGATTGCCCCTTCTGGGTCACGGTCAGAGTGCACTTCCCGGTCTCTTTCACGACCAGGTGGAAGCTGCCGGTCTTGTCGGTCTTCACGGCCGGGTAGGCGGTCGCGCCACACTTCGCGGAGATCTCCGTCCCTTCGCCGACCGCTGCGCCGCCGGATGTGATTTTTCCGTACACCTCGCCCGCGGTGGCAAGCGTCGGAATCGCGAAGAACAGTGCGACAGTCGTTGCGAGCTTTTTCATTTGGATTCCTCTCCCCTCACGGGAAACGCGCCGAGGTTATCGCAAGTCGGCCGGACGGGCCACGCCGAATCGGGCGGGACGTCCTGTTACGATGACCGATCCTCGAGGGTTCGATGCGCCGCCTCCTGCTCGCCCTGTTTCTCGTCGCGGGCACAATCCACCGGGCGGAGGCATTCGATCAGGGCGGATCGATCGCGACGTGGGCGGACGCCTACGACGCGGGCGACCCCCGCCTTCAGGGATGGTTTCGCGCGACCTACGCACTCGACGTCCAGCCGCAGGGGTGGTTCTTCGTCAAGCTCGCCGCATTCTTCGAGCTCGACACCCACGGCGACATCCGGCGCGACCGGCTGTACGACGCCGAAGACCGCGGCCTCATGCGAGCGCCGCTGCGATTCCGCGACCTCGCGCTGGGTTTCCGTGCCGGCGAAACGACGATCGTGATCGGGCGGCAGCGCCTCACCTGGAAACGGGCAACCTTCGTCAACGCGACCGATAACCTGTCGCCTCGCGACTGGACCGACCCGCTGGACGAGGCGCGCCTTTCGCCCATTGCCGTTGACGCGAGTTGGGAGCACGAGCGGTGGTCGGTACAGGGAGCGCTGGTGCCCCGGTTCGCGCCGTCACGGCTTCCCCAGCTCAACGGCCGGTGGTTCGAATCCCCGTCCGATACGGTTGAGCTCTCCTGGGGGGACGCCGCCTTCCCGCCCGTGAGCTGGGACACGCTCCAAGGCGCGGCGCGCGTTGGTTATCGCGGCACACGCTTCGAGCTGCGCGCGTCGCACTTTCGCGGCTTCGACGACGCGGCGCGCATCACACTCCGGCTCGCGACGCTGGATCGGAGCTTCGCGAAGCTCGAGGTCGCGGGTGTTGACGGCGAGGTGCTCTTAGGGCCCGTCGTGCTGCGCGGTGAAGCCGGCTACTTTCATTTTCCAGGCGGCGTGGACGACGGCTACGGGCTGTTTCAGGTCGAGGGCGAGTGGTCGCGCTCCGGGTGGCGCGTGATCGCTGGGTACGGCGACGCCGTCGGCGGCGACCCGTCCGTCGCGGCACCCGCTTCGCTGGATCAGGCGTTCCTCCCCGCGGTCTTCCTGTATGTCGAAAAGGGGGAGGCAACCGAATGGCAGGTTGCGCTCGATACGACGATCGGGACGAACGAGCTTGACGCGCTGGTGCGCGTCTCGGGCTCCTACCTCCTGGGCGGGCACGTACGTGTTGGCGGCGAAGTGGATCTGATGAGCGGCGACGTGGGAACCTTCTGGGGCCGCTGGAGCGCCAACGACCGAGTGCGCGTCTTCCTCCGCTTCGACTTCTAGGGGACACTCCCCTGTTTTCTTGTCAAAGCGGCATCCGGGGAGCTTTGACAAGAAAAAGGGGAGTGTCCCCTAGGCGCGGCTGAGGACGAGCACCGCGTTGTGGCCGCCGAACGCGAACGCATTCACCATCGCGTGGCGGAGCGTGCGCGGAGCGGCTACCGGTGAGAAGCCGGAGACCGCGCAAAGGGGGTCGGGGGTCTCGAGATTGATCGTGGGGGGAATCGTGCGCTGTCCGAGCGCGAACACCGCCGCCGCGGCTCCGATCGCCCCCGACGCGCCCATCGCGTGCCCCATCATCGACTTCACCGCGGCAAGGGCGGGGAAGACGGCGTCGTCCCCGAAGACCTCGCGAAGCGCGCGACCCTCGACGACGTCGTTCTGCCGCGTCGCGGTCCCGTGAGTGACGACCAGATCGACCGCGTCGCGCGTGACGGCCGCGTCGTCGAGGGCGGCGCGCATCGCGGCGACTTCGCTCGCCTGGTCGGGAGCGGTCAGGTGCTCCGCCCCGCAATTGCTCCCGTATCCCGCAAGCTCCGCCAGCGCCCGCCCGCCTCGACGTTCCAAGTGCTCTTCCGACTCGAGCACCAACACGACGACGGCGTCGGAGAGGACCAACCCGTCGCGATCGGCGTCGAAGGGGCGTGAGGCGCGCTCGGGCTCGTGGTTACGGCGCGACAGCACGCGAAGGCGCGACCAGGCCAGCAGCATGACCTCGGTCAGCGCGTGCTCGCCCCCTCCGGCCAGTACGACGTCCTGCCGACCCGCGCGGATCTCCCTGAGGGCATGGCCGATCGCGTTGCTCCCCGAGCTGCACGCCGTGGCCACGGTGAGGCTCGGCCCCGTCAGGTGCAGGTGGCGCGCGATCTGGGCAGCGGGGGCGTTCAACATCAGGACCGGGATCGTGGTGGGGCGCGCGGCCGTGTCGCCGATCTCGGACCACTTCAGGAAGTGCGGTCCCGCCTCGGCGAGAGAGCCGAACCCGGTGCCGAAGATCACACCGCCGCGGGCGGCGGGAACGACGTCCACGAGGCCGGCGTCGGCGATGGCGAGCCGCGCGGCGATCACGGCGTGCGCGGCCAACGTGCTCAGCCAAGGCATCTCGCGTTCGTCGAAGTGCTCTTCGAGCGCGAGCGGCGGAATCTCCCCCCCGATGCTCGATGGGAAACGCGACGCGTCGAACGCGCGGATGCGCCCGATCGCGGAGCGGCCAGCGAACAATCCGTCGCGAAGCGCGGCGCTTCCGAGCCCGTAGGGCGTCACCGCCCCGATCCCGCTGACGAAGACGCGACGTCCGTTCATCCCTCCTTTATAACCCGACCCCGCTCCCGCGTAGAATCCGGGCGTGAGCGAGCGAGCCGTCTTCCTCCTCTGCGCCGCATGCTCCTGTTCGGGTTCTTCCTGGAGGGCGTTGCGTCTGACGCGGCTCACGGGGGCTATGACGCGGCCATCGTGACGCCGTGTGACCGCGCGTACCGCGCGAGATCGCCTCCCGTCCGCCGCCACGTCGTTGCGTCGATCACGATGCCGTGTTTCAGACGCTCTGGGTCTGAGCCCCGGATCCGCCAAGCAGATCCCGCTGCTGCTAGGTTGGATTCGCGCCATGCGGGGCTTCGACGCGGTCGGGGGTCTGCGCGAGCGCGATCGCGGCGTGGAACCCGGCACCCCGCGCGGATACCCGGAGGGCGTTCTCCGCCGGGGCCTCGGTCTTGACCGATTTTGAAACGTCGTTCACCATGTGAA
>CAZUGP010000050.1:0-18516 GCA_964619965.1 uncultured Acidobacteriota bacterium | reverse complement strand
GGCGAACTCCGCGTCGTCGATCCTCACCCCCGGCAGCGTGTGGCTTCCCGCAGCATCGACTTTCTGGAGGACTTTGAAGCGCGCTTCGGTCGTGTCGCGCGCCAGGATCTCGAAGCCGGAACGCTCGGGGTCGGCTCCGGCATCGAACGTCACCGTCGCGTCGGGCTTGACCGCACCCTCGGCGATCGCGGAGGACGGAGGAGCGGGCGCGTTCGCAAGCCTCAGCGCCGCTTCGGCGTTCACGCGCGCGACCCGTGCCAACAGCTCGAAGTCCATGAACTTCGTCAGATCGCCGTACTCCACGCCGTTTTCCACCCGCGGCGTTTGGTGCTGGTGGCGGTAATCTTCGCGCGGCTCGGTGAACCTCACGGCAGGCAGCCCGTCCTCGAGAAACGGGAGATGGTCTCCGCCGCGGCTGAACCGGTCCTTACGGAAGATCAGGCGCACCGCGTCTTTTCCCATCGACTCGTCGAGCCACAAGCCCAGCGCCCGCGCGGGTGTCGCGAAGTCCTCCTCGCAGAACACGCGCGGGCGAACGTCTTTCGATCCGTTCGTCGCGCCGACGATGTCGTTGTTCAAGACCCCACCCACGGTAAACCCCTGCTCCTTCGCCCACGCCAGGAGCCGCTTTCCTCCGAGCAGGCCCTGCTCTTCCCCGGCGAGCGCCGCGAGGACGATCGTCGCGCGGTGCTTTTGGCCGGCGAGCAGCCGCCCCGCCATAATCGCAACGGTCGTTCCGGAGGCGTCGTCGTCCGCGCCGGGAGCGTCGCACGCCGCATCCATGACGTCCGAGCAGATCGAGTCGTAGTGACCGGATACGAAGAACGCGGTCGTCTTCAGGGCGGGGTCGCTACCTTCGAGCACGAGGTACACGTTTTGAAGGGCGGCCGGCACATCGCGCGTTCTAGGAGACGTGGCTTCGAAAGGATCCACCTCGACACGAGCGAACGGGTCCCTGGCCGCCGACTGGGTGAAGTCCTTGACGATCGCGTCGCGGGCGCAACCGATCCCCCGCTTCGGATCGTCCCACGACGAAAGCGTATGGCGGGTGCCGCACGCCACGAGCGCCTCGTCGATCGCCCTCACCTCGGATGCCTTGGGTCGGGGGAGCGAGGCTCCGTAGTTGAACGGGACGACCGCGAAGACGCACGTCGCGGCCCCAAGTCTTTGAAGCTTCGGCACGCGCCGGCTTCGCTACTTCTTCTTCATGGCGGTCATCTAGGGTGCTCCCTTCATGCCGGTCGATCGAACCGGCTTCGCCGGCAGTTTACCCTCGCCCGGCGGTCCTCGGTTCCCTAAAACGCCCCCCTCTCCCGCAAACTCGTGAATCCTCCCCGGGCGACGATCAGATGGTCGTAGAGCTCGATCCCGACCGTCTCGCCGGCGCGATGGACCGCGCGGGTGAACGCGACGTCCTCGTCGGAGGGGTCGAGCGAGCCGCTCGGATGGTTGTGCACGAGGATGAAGCCGAGGGCTAGGTGCGCGATCGCCGGGTAGAGGATCTCGCGCGGATGGGTGCGCGTCGTGTTCAGCGAGCCGACCGAGATCGTCTCGCGATGGATCAGGCCGTTTTGCGCGTCGAGGTAGAGACCGAGCAAGTGCTCTTTTTTGGCGTGAGCCAGCTCGCGCGTCAGCTTCCATGCCTCGCGTGGACGGGTGATTCGGATCCGTTCCTCACGCTCTCCCCAGGCGCTGGCGCGCCGTCCCAACTCGAAGGCGGAGGCCAGGCGCGCCGCGAGAGCGGCCCCGACGCCTGGTTCGCGCGTCCAGTCACTCAGAGTGAGCGCCGTCAGGCCCTTCAGCCCATGCCGCCTCACGAGACGCTCGGCGGCGGCGAGGACCGAGGTCTGCGCGTTGCCGGTCCCTAGAAGGAGAGCGAGAAGCTCGGTCGAACCCAGCGCGGCGACCCCCTTGGCGAAGGCCTTCTCCCTAGGGCGGTGTTGCTTGGGAAGCGAGGCGAGCCCGCCGCCGCGAGTACGGGGCCATGCCGGCGGCTCGGCCGCCGCTTCGGCTTTCCTTGCGGATTCATGGGAGGTCCAGTCGTCGGACATGACGGTGCCCTGTCGAGGGGGCGAGGGACTGTGAACTGTCGACAGTTCAGCGGTAGACGCGGACGCGCCGCCCGTCGATTGCGAGTTTGCCTTCGGCGAGTAGCGCCAAGGCCTTCGGGTAGATCGCGTGCTCCTGCTCCAAGATCCGCGCAGACAACGTCGCGACCGTGTCGTCGTCTTCAACAGGCACCGTGGCTTGCAGCACGATCGGGCCGTGATCGACCTGTTCGTCCACGAAGTGCACCGTGCACCCTGCGACCTTCACGCCGTAATCGAGCGCGGCCCGTTGCGCGTCCAACCCCGGAAAAGCGGGAAGCAGTCCGGGATGGACGTTGAGGATCCGACCGGGGAACTCGCCGACGAAAAGCGGCGACAAACGGCGCATGTAGCCTGCGAGGCAGACGATATCGACGCGATGCTTCGCCAGGACTTCGATCACCGCGCGCTCGTGCGCCTGACGCTGCGCAAACGCGGTGTGGTCGACGACCGCCGTTTCGATCCGCTGAGCCCCGGCCGATTCGAGCCCACAAGCCCCAGCGACGTTTGAGACCACGATCGCAGGCTCCGCGGGGACCCGGCCATCGCGCATCGCCGTGACGAGGGCGAGCATGTTCGACCCGCGGCCGGAGATCAGGATCCCGACGCGAGGGAGGCGCGTCTCACGCATAGACCACGTTGCGCTCCCCCGGGACGATCGCGCCGATCCGGAAGTTCTTCTCGCCCATCGCGGCGAGATGGGCCTCGAAGGAATCCGCCTTGTCGGGCGCGATCACGCACACCATCCCGACGCCCATGTTGAACGCGCGATACATCTCGTCGTCTTTCACCCGGCCGATCCTTTGCATGACCGAGAATACGGGAAGCACCGGCCACGATCCGCGCTCGATCCGCGCGGCGGTTCGCTCCGGGAGAATGCGCGGCAGATTGTCGGTGATTCCGCCTCCGGTGATGTGCGCCAGGCCGCGCACGCCTCCCGCGCCGATCACACCGCGAAGCGCTCCGAGGTAGGATCGATGCTCGGCGAGCAACGCCGCGCCGATCGTCGTCTCGAGCCCGTCGATCCGGTCGCCGGGAGCCTTCCCCGCCACCTCGAAGAGGATCTTCCGGGCGAGCGAGTAGCCGTTGGTGTTGAGCCCCGCACTCGGGAGCGCGTAGACGACGTCGCCCACCCGGATCGAGCGGCCGTCGATCACACGGGCCTTGTCGACGAGGCCCACGATGAACCCGGCAACGTCGTAGGTGCCGTCGGCGTAGAAGCCCGGCATCTCGGCCGTCTCGCCGCCCAACAGCGCGCAACCGTTTTCGCGGCAGCCCGAAGCAATCCCTTCGACGATCGCCGCGAGCACCGAAGGCTGAAGGCGGCCTACGGCCACGTAGTCGAGGAAGAACAGCGGAGTGGCGCCTTGGACGAGGATGTCGTTGACGCAGTGATTGACGAGATCGCGCCCGACGGTGTTGTGGATCCCCGTCATGAAGGCCACCTTGAGCTTGGTTCCGACGCCGTCGCACGAGGCGACGAGGACGGGTTCTTTCATCCCGGCCAGATCGGGTGCGAACATGCCGCCGAAAGACCCAAGATCGGCCAAGACCCCCTTGGTGCGCGTCGCCACGAGCATCGCCTTGATCCGGCGCAGCGCCTCGTCTTGGGCGTCGATGTCGACGCCGGCGTCGCGGTACGTCAGACCGGGATCTTCAGGGTCTTTCATCCGGCGCCATCCTATCGTCGCGAAGGCACCCCTTGCGGTCGTCGCCTTCGGGTTGCGGTTGCCCGGACGCAACTACCGCCGGGTCTTCTCGAACAGCTTCAGCTGCCCCTCACCCTCGGCCGGGAGCGGGACCGGATGCTGGTCGGTCCAGCACGCGGTGCAGTACTGGTCGGGGTCGCCGCCGATCGCGCCCATCATCCCCGTGAGGCTCAAGTAGCCCAGGGAGTCCGCGCCGACAAAACGTCGGATCGCGTCGACGGACTTTCTCGTGGCGATCAGCTCTTCACGCCGCGGCGTATCGATCCCGTAGTAGCAGGGGCCGATCGTCGGAGGGCACGAGATGCGAAGGTGAACTTCCTTGGCCCCAGCATCCCGGCACATCTGGACGATCTTCTGGCTCGTCGTCCCTCGCACGAGGCTGTCGTCGATCAGCGCGATCCTCTTCCCGGAAAGCGTCTCCCGGACCGGGTTCAGCTTCACCCGCACGCCGAAGTTTCGAATCTGCTGGCTGGGCTCGATGAACGTCCGCCCGACGTAGTGATTGCGCACCAGCCCGAGCTCGAACGGGATCGAGGAGGCCGCAGCATAGCCTAAGCCCGCGAACGTTCCGGAATCGGGAACCGGGACGATGAGGTCGACGTCGGCGGGCTGCTCTTTCCAGAGTTCAGCCCCAAGTCGCTTGCGCACCGCCTGCACCGATTGGCCGAAGACGTTGCTGTCCGGGCGCGCGAAGTAGACGTGCTCGAACGCGCACGGCGCGGGGCGCTCCGGAGCGAACGGCTTGAACGAGTGGACGCCCCCGACGTCGATGACGACGACCTCGCCTCGCTCGAGATCGCGGATTCTCTCCGCCCCCAGGAGATCGAAGGCGCAGGACTCGCTCGCGACGACGAACGCGCCATCGACCTTCCCGAGCGAGAGAGGTCGAAACCCCATCGGGTCCCTGACCGCGACGAGACGTCCCGGCACGAGGAACAGCAAAGAGTACGCCCCGCGCACCTGGCGAACCGCCTCGACGATGGCGTCGACGACGTCGGGGACGCGCGAGCGGGCGATCAGGTGGAGCAGGACCTCGGTATCCGTCGTCGTCTGGAAGATGGCGCCGTCGGCCTCGAGCTCGGACCGGATCGCCGCGGCGTCGACCAGGTTCCCGTTGTGGGCGACCGCGATCGGTCCACGATGGTGCTGCAGCAGGAACGGCTGGGCGTTCGCGGGGTTCGAGTCCCCCGCCGTCGAGTAACGCACATGGCCGATGGCGATCGGGCCCTTGAGATCTTCGATCACGTCCTTCGAGAAGACCTCGGCCACGTGCCCCATGCCGCCGCGACGCGTGAGGTTCGGTCCTTCCGCCGCCACGATGCCGGCCGATTCCTGCCCGCGATGCTGCAAGGCGTACAGCCCGAGGTAGGACAGCTTGGCCGCTTCGGGGTTCCCGAAGATGCCGACGATGCCGCACACGATTTCACCCCTCGGTCGTTCGGCGATGATCGCTACCCGCCGATTGTATCAACCGCGTCAATCCGTCTGAAACGCCCGCTCATAGATCGTATCCACGTGTTTCAAGGTCAAAGCCGCGTCGAAGCACGCTTCGAGCTTCGACGCAGGAAGCGCCGCGGCGACCTCCGGGTCGGCAGCGAGCAGATCCTTGAGGGTACCCTTCCCCGCCCAGACCTTCATGGCGTTGCGCTGGACGATCTCGTAGGCCGCCTCGCGAGCAAGCCCCGCCGATGCGAGCGCAAGGAGAACCGCTTGCGAGAAGACCAGCCCCTGCATGCGCTCCATGTTCTCTTTCATCCGCTCCGGGTAGACGAGGAGCCCGTCCACGATCCCGGTCATGCGGTGCAGCATGCTGTCGCAGAGCGTCGTCGCGTCGGGGAGGATCACGCGCTCGACGGACGAGTGCGAGATGTCCCTCTCGTGCCAGAGGGGGATGTCCTCGAGCGCCGCCTGAACGTAGGCGCGCACGAGGCGCGCGAGCCCGGAGACGTTCTCGCAGCCGATCGGGTTCCGCTTGTGCGGCATCGACGAGGAGCCTTTTTGGCCCTCGGCGAAGGGCTCTTCGACCTCGCGCACGTCGGTGCGCTGGAGGTGGCGGATCTCGGTCGCCATCCGATCGAGCGACGAGGCCAGGATGCCCAAGGACGCGACGAACGCCGCGTGCCGGTCGCGCGGGATCACCTGCGTGGCCAGAGGCTCGCACTTCAGGCCGAGCTTGGCCAAGACCTCGGCCTCGACCCCGGGATCGAGGTGGGCGTACGTTCCAACAGCGCCCGAGAGCTTGCCGAACCGGATCTCCTCGCGCGAGGCGGCAAGCCGCTCGCGGCTGCGCTTCATCTCGAGGTACCAGCCGACGAACTTCAGCCCCAACGTGTAGGGCTCCGCGTGAATGCCGTGCGTGCGGCCGACCATCATCGTGCCCTTGTGCTCTAGGGCCCGCCGCTCGAGGACGACGAGCATCCCGTCGAGGCCCGAAAGGAGGAGGTCGGACGCCTGGAGGAGCAGAAGCGCCAAACCGGTGTCGACGACGTCCGAGGAGGTCAGGCCGTGGTGGATGTGGCGCGACGCGGGGCCGACGTGCTCCGCGACGCTCGTGAGAAACGCGATGACGTCGTGCTTGACCTCAGCCTCGATCGTAGCGATCCGCGAGACGTCGAATGCCGCCTTCTTGCGGATGCTCGCTAGATCATCCGCGGGGATGAGCCCCCGCGCGGCCAGCGTCTCGGTCGTGGCCAGCTCGACGCGGAGCCAGGCGGCGTATCTCGCCTCATCGCTCCACAGGGCGGCCATCTCGGCTCTCGTGTACCTCGGGATCATCGGCTCAGATCTCCACCGCAGGCGAAGGCTTCCTACGCTCCGCCACGCGCATGGCATAGCGACGCCGGCCCGCTGCCGCCAAGGCGGAGGCGACCGCTTGCCGTGCCAGAGCGGCCGTGTTGTTGCTCTCCGAAAGGTGCGCCAAGATCACCGCCTGGCAATCGGCGTCGGCCGTCGCTGCGAGCAGCGTGGCCGCCTCTTCGTTCGAGAGATGGCCGAGGCGCCCTGAGATCCTCTGCTTGAGCGCCCAGGGATAGGGCCCGCGCACCAACATCCCGTCGTCATGGTTCGCCTCCACGACGAGAATGTGGCAGCCGCGCAACCGCTCGACGACCAAGGTCGTCGCGTGGCCCAGATCGGTAGCGATCCCGACGCGCACGCCGTCCGCTTCGAGCACGAAGCCGACGGGATTCGCGGCGTCGTGGGGGACCGTGAACGGATCGACCTTGACCCCGTAGGCGTCGAACGGGACCCCCGGCTCGAACGGGTGCCACGCTCCGAGGTGCCGTGGCGCGAGATTCAACGCCGCCAACGTTTCGGGGGCCGTGAACACGGGTATCCCGTGCTTCACGGCGAACCGCTCGAGGCCGCGCGCGTGGTCGTGGTGCTCGTGCGAGAGGAGAATCGCGCTCAACTGACGGGGTAGAACTCCCACTCCGGCAAGACGCGCCGTGAGGTCGCGCGCGGAGAGGCCGGCGTCCACCAGGAGTCGCCTCGCGCCGAACGCCACGAGCGTCGCGTTGCCGGACGAACCGCTGCCCAAGGGAACGACGCGCACCATCACCGGACCCCGGTGTGCCCGAAACCTCCGGCGCCGCGCGGGGTCTCGGGAAGCTGGTCGACGAGCTCGAGCTCGACGTCGGGGAGCCTTTGGATGACCAATTGGGCGACCCGGTCGCCGCGCGTGATCGTCACGGGGAGCGTGCCGTGGTTGACGACGATCACCCCCACTTCGCCACGGTAGTCCGCATCGACCGTCCCAGGGCTGTTGAGCAGGGTGACCCCCGAGCTTAGGGCCAGTCCGCTGCGGGGACGGATCTGCGCCTCGTAACCGGGCGGCACCGCAAGGGCGACGCCTGTCGGAACGCGCGCCCACCCACCCGCCGCAATGACGAGGGGGCCGTCGACGCGGGCGCGCAGGTCGAAGCCGGACGCATGTTCGGTGGCGCGCTCGGGGAGCGGGAGATCGAGGGCTTCGGGGAGGCGGCGGACGCCGACCTTCACAGCGCGAACCCCGCTCGGACGGCCTTGAGCGTGCCCGTGCGTCCGACGGCAGCCAGTGCAGGGATGCCTGGGCGGAAGACCCTTCGCGCCATGCGATGCACGTCGGCCGTCCTGACGCGATCGAGGCGCTTCAGGATCTCCTCCATCGAGAACGTGCGGCCGTGGTACATCTCCTGCCTCGCGAGGTTCGACATGCGGCTTGAGGTCGACTCGAGAGAGAGCATGAGGCTCCCCTTCAAGTGTTCCTTCGCCACCTCGACTTCGCGCGCGGCGGGGCCCTTCTCGCGCAGGTCGCGCAGTTCGTCGCGGACCACGGCGAGCAGCTCGTCCCCCTTCTCGGGGCTCGTGCCGGCGTACACCATCATCACGCCCGCGTCCCTGAATGCGTTGACCGCGGAATAGACGCTGTAGGCGAGGCCTCGCTCCTCCCTGATCTTCTGGAACAACCGGGAGGACATGGTGCCCCCTAGAAGCGCGTTCAAGACGAACAGTGGGTATCTATGGGCGTGCCGCTCCGGAAAAGCGGGCACACCGAGCAACAGGTGGAGCTGCTCGAGCTCTTTTTTGGCGCGGGTGACGACCCCGCCGCGCGGTCGCGGTCGTCCGCCCATAGGCTTCGGCCGGCCGCCAGGAGGCATCCGGCCGAACGTCTTGGTCAGGAGGCGCGCGAGCTTTGCGTGGCGGATGTTCCCCGCCGCGACGATCAGGATGTTCTGCGGAACGTAGTTGTCGCGGAAATAGCGGAGCAGCCGCTTCCGGCTCAATCCCCGCACGGTCCCCTCGGTACCCTGGATCGGCCGACCCAGCGCGTGTCCCGGATAGAAGTGGGTCGAGAACATGTCGTAGACCAGCTCTTCCGGAGCGTCCTCGACCATGCGGATCTCTTCGACGATCACCTTGCGCTCGCGCTCGAGCTCGGTCGCATCGAAGAGGGGGCGGAGGACGATGTCCGAGAGCAGGTCGACCGCATCTCCGACGTGATCGTCCAGGACCTTGGCGTAGAAGCAGGTGTACTCCTTCGACGTGAAGGCGTCCATCTGCCCGCCGATGGAATCGACCGCCAGGGCGATCTCACGCGCCGAGCGGCTTTCCGTTCCCTTGAAAACCAGGTGCTCGATGAAATGAGAGGCCCCGTTCAGAGACGGCGGCTCGTGACGGCTGCCGCGACGCAGCCAGACTCCGAGGGTCACCGAGCGGACGTGCGGCATGTGCTCGGTGAGAACCGTGATTCCGTTCGACAGGATTTCCTTGCGGATCGTCCCACGGGTCATCAGGAAGGCCTCGGGGCGCGCGCCGCGCAGGTCGTTTTACTCAAGAGGCGGGGAGTATAACAGGCGGATGAAGAACGAATTCGGCGGACCTCAGTCCGGGAGTCTCGGCGGGTTGCTCGGCGGATTGGGTTGCGGGCTGGGCTGGCCCGGCTGACCGGGCTGAACCGGCTGGCCCGGCTGGCCCGGCTGACTGACCCCAGGCGCGTTCGGAGTCAGATCGAAGATCGAAAAGACCCACTCACTGTATTCGGTCTTGTCCCTGTACCGCCGGAACGGACGATCGCTGCAGCGCGTCTTCACACCGGCGATCGGCAGTCCCGTGGCATCCGACGAGCCGTCCGTTTTTTCACCTTTGTCGCCCTTGTCGCCCGGAGTCGGGCTCGCCGGCGGGGCGAACGGGTTGCGGTTGGTTTGCACCGGCGCCGCCTCGGTGGCGTCGCCCGTCGGCGGTCCGGTCGCGACGGACGGGTCGAAGATTCCGCCCGCGGGGCTCGCGTAGACGAATTGCCATTTTCCACCCTTGACGAGCGGGTCCTTCCAGAGCTGGCGGAGGAAGTACTGCCCCTTTTGTCCCGGCTCGATCAGCTCCTTGAACTCGGCGGGCAGCTTGCCCTTGTCGATCTGGAACCGTTTGAGCGCCCGGACGATATCCTCTGCGCGGAAGATCATCTCGGCCTCGTGGTCGCGGCGAGCTATGTCCGCCCAGGCCTGCACCGCGACGGTCGAGAGAATCAGGGCGATCGCGATCCCCGCCATCAGAGCGACGATCAGGACCCCGCGTTGCTTGCGCACTTTTGCGGGCGCTTTACGTGTCACGGCACGGCCGTGCCCAGAGGGACGGTGACGGCGACCGTCGCCTGAGCGGACAGTGCGCACTCGGTCTCATGGCCGACGAGTCCGTTATCCGTAACGGTGAGCTTGACCGTGTAGTTCTTCGCAGTGCTCAGGTAGGTGTAGGCGCACGTCGCCGCGGGTGTCGTCTGCAGAGCCGTTCCGTTGCCGCAGTCCCAGGAGTAGCTGCGGATACCGTTCTGGAGGTCGGTCGACGTCGCGCCGTCCAAATTCAAGTTTGGAGTTTGTGTATTGACGACCCCTGCGGGGAACGTGTGCGCCGTCCCTGGGACGATCCTGGCGGTGGGCGCTGTATTGGTGGCGCAAACCCCGCTTGCGTTCGTGATCAGCACCGTTTTCGACAGCGAGCCCGAGATCGCGGTGACGGTGATCTGCGCCGGGTCCGTGATGGACACGGTCAGCAGGTCGGACGCCCGCCCGTTGGAATCCGTCGTGACGTCTTGACCGTCGGAGGCGAGCGCTCCGCTCGTGGTGACAAACAACACGCCCAGCCCCCGCTGAGGGACACCCTTGTCGTCCACAATGGTCGCAAAGACCTGAGACGTCAGCTCGGTCTCGCCCGCTTGGAAGGTCAGGGACGAGGGGCTGGCCACGACGGTCATCCCGAAATCCTCCCCGGCCGTGTTCAATGAATCCTCGCAGCCCGTCGCCAGCGCGAGGGCGGCGAAAAACGCCACGATCATCGAGGTCGTCATCATCGTCCGCATCGCCCATCTCCTCGAAACCGCCGTGCAGGCGGTCGTCAAAACTCGGAATAACTCCGGCCGTCCAAAGCGACCCCCGTCGCGCCGCTGCGCACGCCCGCGATTCCCGGCTCGGTCGTGATATCGGATTCGTCCATCTCGGCGGGTTCCGTGACCCACGAGTCCGAGCTGCCCGTGAACGGGTCCAACGGGATGGCTTGGAGGTAGTGATCCTCGACGAGGGACGTGATGTCCGATGGGTATTTTCCCTTGTCGGCGAAGTACTGGTTGATCAGCGTGCGCATCGTGTAGAGGTCCTGCTGCAAGACCGCCTCCTTCGCCTTCACGATGCTGCGCCGGTAGTTCGCGACCGCAGCGGCCGACAGGATGCCGATGATCGCGCAGACCACCAGGAGCTCGATCAGCGTAAAGCCCCGCTGGCGCCTCGATGCTTTAGGCCTACCACTCGGCATAGTGTGTCCCGTCCAGAGCGACCGCCTCGCTCGTCGAGTGGATGTCGAAGATATTGATGCCGTCGGTGCCGAACGACCCCGGCTTGTCGCGACTGGACCGGGTTGCCCAGTCGGCCTTTCCGGTGAGCGGATCGCGCGGGAGCCGCCGCAGGTATTTCACCTTGGTGCCCACCGCATCGCCGATGTCGTAGCCCTGGTACAGCCACTCCAGCTTCTCGGGGTAATGCTCCTCGTTCGTCCCGTTCATCTTGCCGCCTGGGCCTGACATGGACGGGAACGTGTGCTCGGCGTCCCATTGGAACCGATCGATCGCCGAGCGGATCTCGCGCAGCGCCTGCCTCAGCTCGAGCTCTTTCTTACGCTTCACCCAGGTGTTGGCGACGGGGATGGCCGCGCCCGCCAACACGAGGATGATGGCCGAGCAGCACACGAGCTCGATCAGCGTCAGCCCCCGCTGGTTTCCCCGTCCGCTTCCGTTCCGCATCGTCACGTTACGGCTCGACCGCGACGGGGGACGCGAGGAAGCTCGCCAGAAGGTTGCGTGCCTGCGGGTCCTTCACCGACGCGCCGATCCAGGCGAAGCCGCAATCGCCGGGATTGATCGCCTGGAACTGGAATGTCGCCAGGGTGCCTGCCCCGGACATCCCGTCTCCTCCCCCGAGGCGGGAGAGGCCGACGACGACCTCCCCGCCGCCGGCGGAGTCGGTCGCCAGGAAGACGCTGTTCGCTCCATCGCTGTTCAGGAACGGACCCTGATTCGCCGGCGGAACGAACTCCAAGACCTGGCGGTTGTAACGAAGGTGGAACGGAACGGAGCCGACGTTCGTCGCGCTCTCGATCCGCACCTCGACGATGACGCGGTCGCCGACGCGGAACGACGGCGCCGAGGGGACCAGTCGAACCGTCGCCGGCCCCGCGTTCGCCGGCGGCTCTTGCGATCCCGTGTCCCCGGGTGGAGCCGCTTCGGTGCCCCCTTGGTCAGCGGGGGGCTGTTCCTCGGCGGGCGGTTGTTCGGCCGGCGGCTCCGTAGCCGGCGTCTCCGCATCGGCCGGCGGATTCGGGATCGCGGCCGGCACACTGACGACGACCGTCGGCACCGGTACCGGCACAGGCGCGCCTGCGCGGTCGCGCTCGACCAGCGCTTCAGACGTTGGGCTCTCCGCGGCAGGCGGCTCCACGGGCGGAAGGTAAGCCTTCGTCGGATTCGGAGCGATCGCGGGAGCGGCGGCACCGTCGTCGGGATCGGCGAACGGCGACACGCCCATCACGCCCCGCACCGGACCGCGCAGGCGCATGTTGTCCTCGGTGCCGACCCACAGAGTCTGGAGGTCTTCCTCCTTGATATCCGGGATCCGGACGATGTAGGGGGTGAGCGTCAGGACGATGTCCGTCTCCTGGTGATCGATGTTGCGCGTCGAGAAGACGTCGCCGATACCCGGGATATCAGTGATTCCGATGACGCCGGCCTTCGAGTTCGTGTCATCGCGCTTGATCAGGCCGGCCAAGAGGTTCGTCTCCCCGTCGCGAAGGCGGATGACCGTTTGAACCTGGCGCGTGCCGATGATCGGTTGCGTGACCCCCGTGCCGAGATCGACGGTGCCGGCCAGGTTCGACACTTCCACCTGGACCTTGAGGGTGACCTCCTTGTTGTGGTGGACGCGAGGCTCGATCTGCAGCGTGATGCCGACGTTCTGATACGTAAACGAGGTGATCGGCACGATGTTGCCGCCGACCGTCTGCGAGCTGTTGAAGGACGTGTTCGGAATCGGGATGCGGTTGGCGATGACGATTTCCGCCTTCTCCCCTTCGCTGACCCGTATCTGCGGCGAGGCGATCGACTTGGTGTCCGTGTCGCTCTTGAGGAAATTCAAGACGACGCTCGGGATCGGCCCGAGCAACCAGTTCCCCTTCTCCTTCAATGACGAGAGGTTGTTCAGTGGCAGCGACGTCGTGCCTCCCAAGAACGTGAGCGACATCGACTTCGAGCTGAGATCGATGCCCAGCGTTTTGAGCGTCTTGCGGTTGATCTCCAGGAGCTGGACGTCGATGATCACCTCGCCCTTCGACTTGTCGTTCGACTCGATCAGCTTCGCCGCGATCGCGACCTTGTCGGGCGTGTCCTTGATGGAGACCGAGTTCAACGGGTCGTTCTCCGCCACTTGCCGGGAGTTCAAGAGGGTGCGGATGACCGCGACGACCTGCTTCGTATCGGCGCTCGACAGATAGAACGTCCGAATGACCTGGTCTTCGAGCTCCTGCCTCTTCTGGCGGCTGTCGGGGGCGATCAAGAGCGTGTGCTCGTCGATGATCTTGTAGAAGTTCTTCGTCTGCAGCATCAGCACGTCGAGCGCCCGCTCGAGCGTGACGCTTCCGATCTCGATCGTCATCGGCTTGTTGAGATCGGTCTTCTCGTCGTAGATGAAGTTGATCTGCGACGCCTTGCCGATCACGTCGAAGATTTGACCGATCGGCCGGTCGCGGAACTGGACCTGGATCGGAATGTTCGACTTCGCGGACAGTTTGGGGGGCGACAGTGCGTCCTGCTGCGCCCGAGACTTCAGGCGCTCCATCTCGGACGGCTGCTCGTCGCGCCGGCGGATCATGATCAGCGCCTTGTCGAGCTCGTCCGAGGCGTGCTGATTGCCCGGGTAGAGCAGCAACGTCTGCTGGTATTCGGCCGCCGCCAGGTCCCATTGCGCCGACTTCGCGTAGCGCTTCGCCTTCTCGAAGTGTTGGGCCGAGGCCTTCAGCTTCGCCCGGGTGAGCGCGATGTCGTAGCGCGAATTGCCGGGGTCCAAGGCCGTCGCCTTGCTGTACTGGAGGACGGCCTGGTCCCAGTTCTCGCGGTGGGACTCCTGCTCGGCGGTGTGGAACGCCTTTTGAGCGGCGCATCCCGCGAACATCAGCAGCGTAAGCGCCACGGTCGTTCCCGCGATTCGGTTCATCGTCGACACCTCTATCCCCCGTTTCGATTGCACGGGTTCCGGTTACTTTCCGCGCATGAGCGGCAGTTCCCGCACCTGGCCCTTGAACTGCGTATTCACGTAACTGATGACCACGGACTCGTACTTGATCTCGTCGATGCGGAATTCCTTCTTCACGATCTCCCCGGTCTTCGCGACGAAGGTCGTGTCGTTCTCTTCGAAGGCCGCGATCCGGTCGGTCGGCGGTCCGACGAACCCCAGAAACTTGAACGGAATCGCGGGGGGCTGCGGCGGGGGCGGCGGCACGGGATGCGCGGCCAAGTAGATCCGACGCTCCTCGTCCTCCTTCCGCCGCCGCTCCTGCTCGATACGCGCCCGCTCCTCCGCCTCCTTTTGCGCCTTCGCCGCGGCCGCCGCGGCGGCCCGCATCTGCTTCACCTGCTCCCACGACGGGGGGCGCACCGCGTACTTGAACAGGTCGCGGCCCGCGTGGTCGTAGCGCACGACCGCTCTTTCGAGCAGGTCCATGTGAACGACCGGCGCCTTCCCCATCGCGAGCTCCCTCCTGGCCTCCGCCCGTTTCGCCGCCGTGGCGGCCGCCTGCGGCGCTTCGGTGCCCCAGGCGCGCCAGAGCCAGACGGCCAGGACCAAGCCTAAAACGGCGAGCAGGACCATCTCGCGGCGCACGGGCCCCTTGGCCATCACGAGCTCCGGGCGGGGACGATCGGTTTCTTCCCGAACTCGTCGAGATTCGCGTCGGCCGAGATGAAATACGTCGCCAAGGTAATGTTCAGCTCGATGATGTCGCTCGTCTTGCCGCTTCCCAGTGCGACGCGCTCGATGACGAGGAAGTTGTCCGAGCTCTCGACCGACTGAATGAACTTCCGCAAGCTCGAATAGCCGCCCGCCAGCGGCACCACGATCGCAAAGCGCTCGAGCGCGCCGTTGTCCAGCGGCTCGTTCTGGTATTGCACGCGGTCGAGGGCGATGTTGAACTCGCGCGCCAGCTTGGCGACCTCGAGCTGCACCCCGATCATGCGGCGCTGACGCGTCGAGAGGACCTCCCCCGCGAGGCGCTTCATGTCGTCTCGCGCCTTCTCCAAGGCCTGCCGGTAGACTTCCTTCCGGACGATCTCCTTCTCGCGCTCCTTGACGACCGTCAGCTGAGGGCTCGACAGGTCCGTCAATTGCCGGTAGCGGACGACCTTCGGACGCACGAGGACGACCGACACCACCGCGTTGGCGACGAGGAACGCCGCGAGGAGCAGGAGGATCGTTCCGCTCGCCTCCCGGACGTCGAAGCGCGGCCGCCGCGCGGTCACGGCAATCCTACGAGCGCGGAGGGAGGAGCTTCTCCCCCCTCTTCCGCCGCTTTGCGCGCTGCGTCGGAAACGTGCGGGATCACGGGATGCTCGCCGGCCAAACGCCCGTCCGGATCGTAGAGGAAGCGGAGCTGAAACGTCACCTCCGCCGATCCCTTCGGCGACTCGCTACGGATCGGCTCGACGCCGGCGAAGTGCGGATCGACGATCAACGCGCGCTCGAGCTCCAGGAACGACTCGAAACTCTGGGCGATGCCCTCGACCTCCACCGGCACGGTCCCCTCGAACACGGCGTCTTTCGATCCACCCGAGGCCGACTGGCGCGTCCCGTAGTCGGGGCGCACTGCGGTCATGCGCACCTCGTACGGGATGACGTGCTCCAACGTGTTGAACAGGCGGGTCCACGAGAGTCCGCGACGAAGGATGATGTCGTTCGCCTTGTCGGCCTGGACTTGAAGCGTCTTCAGATCGAACTGCCGTGCACCCGTGACGGCGCTCTCCTCGCGTCGATCCAGATCGCCCTGCTGGCGTTCGACACTACCGAGATCCGCCTGCAGGGCCGTCAGCTTGCGCGTGATGTCGAGAGTGGTCTGCGCGTTCCAGGCCGTGAAGGCGATGACGCCGGCGAAGAGCAAGCCGTGCGCCGACCAGATCGGGGTGTTGTTGCGGAAGGGCCGCGACGCGAGGTTCAGCTCGAGCGAACGCATCACGCCGCCGTCCTTCCCAGCGCGGCACCCAGCGCGGGGGCGAGGCGCTGGCCGTCCAACGGTTCGAAGCGCGGACCCGACGACGGATCGAAGGCGCTAGCGGCATCGATGCCGCGCACCGAGGAGATGCCGATGCGGTCGAGAACGGGCACCACCTCGTCCAAGCCCGGCGACACCGCGCGGACGAACACCGTCCCAACGCCGACGCCTCCGAGCTTCTCCGTGTAGTACGAGAAGGACGAGCTCAGCTCGCGTCCCATCACCGCGAGACGACCCGAGGCGTCCTCTTCCTCGCCGCCGGCGTAGGTCTTGCACCGGAAGAAAACGACGCGGTCGGCCCGCACGATCATCAGGGTGAAGTAGTTGCGGGTGCAGTTCAAAAGCGCGGCGTCGGCCCCGGTCGCCATGGCCTTCGACAGATCGGGTCGCACGAGATTGAACAGGCTCGGCGTGCACAGATCGACGAGACCGGGCCGAGCGCCGGCCGCCTCGAACGCCGCCTCGTACTGATCGACCACCGAGCGCAGCATCACCGCGACCAGCAGGTGCAGCTCCGGGCCGGGACCGGGAAGGGCCCATGACGAGATTACCGCCTCCTCGAGACGGAACGGCACCGAACGGCGCAGCTTGAAGCGGAGCATCTCGCGCAGGAGCTTTCGAGTCGCCGGGCGCTCCGGGAGCGTCACGATCGAGACTTTCGCGAGGTTGTCGGGGAGGATCAGGGACACCCGCCCCGGCTTGGTCCCGCTGGTCTTGAACAGCTCTTTCGCCTGGCGGGTCAGCTCGTCGAGCGAGCCCAGGTTGGGCTTGAAAATCGTCGTGCCGACCGCATGCTCCGGGGCGGGCTGGATGCGGAATGCCTCGAGCAGGGGCTTCGACCTCCGGCGAGGCGTCACGCGGACGAGCGTCAGCTGCCCGCGATCGATCTCGACGGCGACGGGTGGATACGCCGGGCGCAGGTCGAGCAAGGCCTCGGGGTCGAGACGCCTGAAGCGTGCGAGGATCGGGTCCAGGGCGCTCATTCGACGAAGGTCACCTTGTTGATCTCGTGAAGGGAGGTCTTCCCGGCGAAGACCTTCGCGAGCGCCGCCTCGCGGAGGAAGGTCATCCCTTCCTCCTTCGCGGCGCGCTTGATGTCCGCCGCGGGCCGCTTTTCGAGGATCATCTCGCGAATCCGATCCGACATGTCGAGGAGCTCGGCGATCGCGGTGCGTCCCGTGTATCCGGTGCCGTTGCAGTCGATGCACCCCTTCCCCTCGTGGAAGGTGAAGTCGAGGTATCGGTTGGGGTCTAGCCCCGAAGCCAGGAGCTGCTCGCGCGTCGCCTTGACGGTGCGCTTGCAGCTGGGGCAGATCAGACGGACCAGTCGCTGGGCGAGAATGCAGTTCAGCGCCGAGACGAAGTTGTACGGCTCGACGCCCATGTTCAGGAAACGACCGAGCACGTCCACGACGTTGTTGGCGTGAACGGTGGTGAAGACGAGGTGGCCCGTCAGGGCGGACTGAATCGCGATCTGCGCCGTTTCGGCGTCTCTGATCTCGCCGACCATGATCTTGTCCGGGTCGTGCCGCAGGATGGAGCGCAAGCCGCGGGCGAAGGTGAGCCCCTTCTTTTCGTTCACCGGGATCTGCGTGATCCCGGGGAGCTGGTACTCGACCGGGTCCTCGATCGTGATGATCTTGTCCTCGTCGTTCTGGATCTCCGAGATCGCGGCATACAGCGTCGTCGTCTTGCCGGAGCCCGTCGGCCCGGTCACCAAGACCATGCCGTAGGGTTCCTTGATGAAGCGCCGCATGCGCTGCATGTCGCGGTCCTCGAAACCGCACACATCGAGCGACAGCGACGCGAACTCGCGGTTGGTCGACTCCTTGTCCAGGATGCGGATGACGCAGTCCTCGCCGTGAACCGACGGCATGATCGACACGCGGAAATCCACCGTGCGGCCCTTGATGCGCAGCCTGAAGCGACCGTCCTGCGGGACGCGCTTCTCGGAGATGTCGAGCTCCGACATGACCTTGATCCGCGAGATGATGGTCTGGTGGAACTTCTTGTCGATCGGCTCCATCGCCTGGTACAAGACGCCGTCGATGCGGTACTTGATGACGACCTCGCGGTCGCGGGTCTCGATGTGGATGTCGGAGGCGCGCCGCTGCAGGGCGTTGAATACCGTCGAGTCGACGAGCTTGATGATCGGCGACTGGTCCGAGGTGAGGCGGTCGATCGTGAGCGTCTCTTCGCCGGTCGCATCATCTTCCAGGACGATCTGGATCCGGAATTCCTCGGTCGCCTCCTCGAGAACGCGCTGACTGGACTCGCTCTTTTTCAGGATTTCCTGGATCGCCCCCGGCGTCCCGACGACCACCTCGATCGAGGTGCCCAGCAGCAGCTCGAGCTCGTCCATCATGAGGACGTCGGTGGGGTCGGCCACGACGATCTGCAAACCTGTGGCAGTGCGGCTACGCGGAACGAAGTTGTAGCGGAACATCAGA
>CAZUGP010000049.1:0-10764 GCA_964619965.1 uncultured Acidobacteriota bacterium | reverse complement strand
CGCTGCCAGGTGGGCGGGCCGACCGGCGCGTTCGTGGTCGTGATCGCGGGTATCGTCGCGAAGCACGGCGTGGACGGCCTGTTCATGTGCACCATGATGGCGGGAGTTCTTCTCGTCGTCTTGGGCGCGACGGGACTAGGCATAGCGGTCAAGTTCATCCCGCGCCCGGTGGTCGTCGGGTTCACGAACGGCATCGCGGTCCTGATCGCCTCGACGCAGATCAAGGACTTCCTCGGCCTGCGAGTCGACCAACTACCGGGCGATTTCGCCGGGCGGATGCGCGCGCTCGTCGCGGATCTCGACACGACGAACCTCGTCGCCCTCGCCATGGCGTCGACCGCGGTCGTGACGATCGCCCTCACCCGCAAGTTCGCGCCGCGGATCTCGGGAAGCGTGATCGTGCTGTTCGTAGGGACTGCGCTCGCCTTCACAATGCACCTCCCCGTCGAAACCGTGGGTTCGCGCTTCGGCGGCATCCCCGCCGGGCTGCCGCATTTCCAGATCCCGACCCTGCGGCTGGACCTCGTCCCCGGCCTGCTCCCGTCCGTCCTGACGATCGCGATGTTGGGCGCGATCGAGTCGCTGATGTCGGCCGTCGTCGCCGACCGGATGAGCGGGGACCGGCACAACCCGAACGTGGAGCTGATCGCCCAGGGAATCGCCAACGTCGCGTCGCCGATGTTCGGCGGCCTTCCGGCCACCGGCGCGATCGCGCGCACGGCGACAAACATCCGCACCGGGGCGAAAACCCCGTTGTCGGGGATGATCCACGCGGGAACGCTCCTTGCGATCGTGCTGTTCGCGGCGCCTTTGGCGAGCTTCATCCCGATGCCGATCCTTGCGGGGATCCTGATGATGACCGCCTACGGCATGGCGGAGTGGAAGCAGATCCCGGAGCTGCTTCGGCTGACACCGGCCGAGATCTCCGTCTGGTTGATCACGCTGTCGCTGACGGTCTTCGCCGACCTCACGGTCGCGGTCGAGGCGGGGATGATCCTTGCGGTGCTTCTTTTCATCCGCAACGTGACGGCGACCACGACCGTTGCGAAGGTGACCGAGGACTACGTCCGGGATGGGTACGTCCATACGCTGCAGGACAAGGAGATCCCCGGCTACGTCGCGATCTTCAGGATCCATGGACCGTTCCTGTTCGGCGCGACCGACAAGATCGCGGAGATCACCGATCGGATCGAAGACCAGCCGCCGATTGTCATCGTGAGACTCAGGAACATGACGGTGATCGACGCGACCGGGCTCCTGGCACTTCAGGATTTGGCTCAGGCGATGCACGCCTCCGGGCGGACGCTGCTTTTCTGCGGGGCCCGCGAGCAGCCGCGGAAGCTGATGGATCGCGCGGGCTTTGCCGAAGTCGTCGGGCGCGAGAACATCTGCGAAAACGTCCTCGAAGCGCTCGCTCGCGCCAAGACCGTCTACGACGCGGCGAGGCCCTGAAGGATCTCGAAGACGGCATCGACCACGAGCCGCGCCGCCTCCGGGGCCTGCCCCGGAAACATGTGCGATGCGCCGTCAACCTGGTAGAGGCGCCCCGGGGGCTTGGCACGCGAGATCGCCGCTTCGACCTCCTCGATCGGCCCGAATTCGTCGAGGGTCCCCTGAACCACCGCCAGCGGTCGGCCGAGCGCGGGGAGATCGTCGAAAGAAAAGATGCGCACGGGAAACCCGATCGCGACGACTCCCGCCACCGATCGATCCGCGATCGCATGCGCGATGACACAGCGCGCTCCGAACGAATAGCCCAGAAGGATCAGAGGCTTTCCCGGCACGAGCGCGCCGAACCACGCCGCGGCGGCGGCCACGTCGCCGATCTCGCCTCGTCCTTCGTCGTGAAAGCCGTCGCTTCCTTCGACCCCGCGGAAGTTGAAGCGAAGCGTCGTCAACCCAGAGCGATTCAGCTCGCGGTCGGCATGAAACACGACCGGGTTGTGGAGCGTGCCGCCGTAGAGCGGGTGGGGATGCGCCAGGACGACCGCCGCTTGCGGCGATGCCGCCGTTCGCAACGAAGCCTCCAACTTGCCGGCCGGACCCGAAATCCAGACGGTTGTTGCGTCGCTCACGGTCGCATCTTACCCATCTTGATCGATCATCGCCCCGGCATCGATGCTCACGACTCGCCGGTTGCCTCGCCGTAACCGAGGCTCTGGGAGCTGAGCGTTGCACGACGGTTGCTCGATGCGATTCTGGTCTCGTCGCCACGCCCCGTGGAAATCGCCGGACGAGGATGATCTGAATGCGCTTTCAGTGGGATGCCGCCAAAGCCGAGTCCAACCGCAAGAAGCATGGGGTGGCGTTCGAGGAAGCGCTGACCATTCTCTACGATTCGCTGGCTGCCACGTTCGTCGATGCACATCACTCAACAGGTGAACGACGGCTGATCACCGTCGGGTTCTCGGCCGCGGGGCGACTACTCGTCGTATGCCATACTGAAGACGCAGGCTCAATACGCCTGATCAGCGCACGACTTGCGACGAAACGTGAGAGGAACCGCCATGAAAGCTAAGGCTCGGTCCGAGTCGGACGATCTGCGTCCCGAATACGATTTGGACTACTCGAAGGCGATTCGAGGCAAGTACTACCGGCGTCTGCTGAAAGAGGGCGCGAATGTCGTCGTCCTCGAGCCCGACGTTGCCAAAGCGTTTCGCGATTCCGCGGCGGTGAATGCGGCGCTACGGTCGCTCCTTGAAGTGTCGGAGTCGACACGGCGTCTAACGGCGCGCTCGACCCGACGCACTCCCGCGTCACGCGGCTTGCGGAGCAAGCCGCGCGCGACGGGGCGTGCGGGCTAGCGCTAGCGCCGGCTCGCTGCCAGGCCTGGTTTTCAGTGCGTGTATCGGCAACATCGGCGACATGGAGGTCCTAAATGACGGGCGAGAAGATCTACGAGTACGATCTCGATGTCACGGGAATGACCGACTACGGAATGAGCCTGGATGCGATCCTTTCGGGCGAAGCGAAGATACCGCCGCAGGGGGTTCGCATCGACGTCGCGTTTGAGGGCCGCGCGACAGGGCGTCTGGCGGGACGAGTGCGGGGCGTGGATCATCTCCGGATACGCGCCGACGGCCGCATCGACCTCGATATCCGCGCAATCGTCGAAACGAAGGACGGTCACAGAATCGCGCTCTCTGCCGACGGCGTGGGCGTGCCGCGCGCTGCCGAGCCGATCGCAGACCTTCGTGAGAACGTGAATCTCACCACGGCGGCCGAGGACTACGCGTGGGTCAACACGCGACAGGTATGGGGGATTGGGACCGTGAATTTTGCTGTTGGCAAAATCCACATCGACGCGTACATGCAGTGAGCATGCGCCGGCTGTTTCCTGCGGTCGTTCTCCTGCTCTTGGTCGCCATCGGTGTCGCCTCCGCCCATGAGGATCTCGACACCCAGATCGCAACGGCAACGTCGGCTATCGCAGCCCATCCGGGCGATGCAGGGCTCTACCTCAGACGCGGCGAGCTGCACCGGGTAGAGGGCGATTGGGACAAGGCTGCGAGCGACTACGCGCGCGCGAGATCGCTCGACCCCAAACTCGTCGTCGTCGACTTCTGCCGCGGGCACATGCTGTTGCGCGCCGGCCGTCCGGAAGAGGCCCGGCTCGCGCTCGAGAAGTACGTCAAGGCGCGTCCCCACGATCCGCGGGCGCACGCCTTGCGCGCCGAGGCACTCGCCGTGTTGGGACGCTCCCGCGAGGCGGCCGGTGCCTACGGCCGCGCGGTCGCGCTGGCTTCCGACCAAGAACCCCTCCTCCCCGACTGGCGTTTGGGCCTTGCGCGCTCCCGCGCCGCGGCCGGACTCGAAGTCGGCGTTCCGCCTGGGGAGTCGCTCCCGCGGCTCGATGTCGCCCGCCGTGGCCTCGAGGTTCGCCGGGACGAGCCGGCGCGGATCGCTCGCTTGGTGCGGGGGCCCTACCTCCAGTCCGGGACCCCGACCTCGATCGTCGTGCGCTGGCGAACCGACGTCGCCGCGGACAGCACGATCGTCTACAGCGCCGCGACGGACGGAGCCGTCCATCGGGCTACCGATCCGGCTCGGGTCACGGACCACGTCATGAAGCTCGATGGCCTCTTACCCGACACGCGGTATTTCTACACGATCGGCGCAACGCGTGGGATTCTCTTGCAGACCGACGCGGACACGTCGTTCGTCACGCCGCCCTTGCCCGGCACGCCGAAGTCGACGCGCATCTGGGTGCTCGGCGATTCCGGCACGGCGGATGCTGCCGCCGTGCGCGTGCGGGACGCCTACACCGCGTTCACGGGCACGCGCGGGACCGACGTCTGGCTGATGCTCGGCGACAACGCCTACAACGGAGGAACGGACGCGGAGTATCAGCGGGCCGTCTTCGCGATGTACCCCGAGATGCTTCGAACCGTCCCGTTGTGGCCCACGTTCGGCAATCACGACGGCGTCAGCGCCAGCTCGTCGACGCAGTCGGGGCCCTACTACGACATCTTCACGCTGCCGGTCGACGGGAACGCCGGCGGCGTTCGGTCGGGCACCGAGGCCTACTACTCCTTCGACTACGCGAACGTCCATTTCATCTGCCTCGACTCGTACGAGTCGAGCCGCGCGCAAGACGGCGCGATGCTGACCTGGCTCGCCAAGGACCTTGCGGCCGACCACGCCCTTTGGACGATCGCGTTTTGGCACCACCCGCCCTACAGCAAGGGCTCGCATGACTCGGACTACGAGACCGAGCTGGTCGAGATGCGGCAGAACGTCTTGCCGATCCTGGAAGCCCGCGGCGTCGACCTCGTGCTCTCCGGCCACAGCCATTCGTACGAGCGGTCCTACCTGCTCGACGGACATTACGGATTCACGTGGGGCTTCGACGAGACTTTCAAGGTCGACCCGGGCGACGGTCGCCCGGCGGGTGACGGGGCTTACGTCAAACCCGACTCCGGACCGCAGGCGCACGCGGGCGCGGTCTACACGGTCGCCGGCAGCTCCGGGCAGACCTCGGGCGGCACGCTCGACCACCCCGCGATGATGCTGTCTCTCAACGTTCTCGGCTCACTGGTGCTCGACGTGAACGGCGATCGACTGGACGCGACGTTTCTCGACGATCTCGGCGTCGCCCGCGACTCGTTCGCAATCGTCAAGCGTCCGGTGAGCGCGACGACTTCGCAGCCTTAGAGAGCGCCCGAGAGGCGTTGGCGGGTGGCGCGCTACCGTTATCCCAATACGCCGCGAGCCACTGCAGTCTATGAAAGCGGGGGCCACGGCTGTCATCATGACGTCTCATTGTGGCGAATGCGCCTACGATGCCGATCGCTTGTAGTGGTAACGCTTATTCCGTGCGCGGCACTTCCGCTTTATCCTAGCGGCGTGTCGAATTCAAGTTCGGCGGGCAGAATTAGCGGTAGACCTCTCGACGGTGACCGATCTTGAAAACGGTGACGGTGCGATAATGGTCAGCGATTTCGTAAAGAACCCGATAGTTGCCTTGCCGCACCCGGTACAGGTCCTGTCCGCTCAGCTTTTCGGCGCCAACCGGCCGTGGCTTCGCAGCGAGTTCCCGCATTCGTGCCACCAATCGGCGACGATCCTTCAGAGGCACTGCTTCGAGTTCTTTGGTCGCCGAAGGCTTGATCAGCAGGCTATAGCTTGCCACGGCGTTTCAGGTCTTTCAGTACCTTCTCAAGATCGACGCTTGGCTCTTTGGCGCGTGCCTTGTAGGCGCCCAGGTCCTCGGCATCTTCGGCGAGGTTGTGACGCACAGCGTCATTCACGAGATCCGAAATGCTCTGTTCAGTCTCCGCAGCCTTCACGCGAAGGGCGCGATGCAACTCGGAGTCCAAGTAAACGGTGGCTCGTCGTGCAGTTCCCATGGCGGCAAGGTAGCGTCATGACGCTAAAACGTCAACAGGGCGCCAGTGCCACGCCGCCGAACAACCCAATCAACCCTTCGTTCGTTCCGGAACGACCGCGGGTTATCGGGCACGTTGGCATTACCTAGAAAGGAGATCTGCCCATCAAAGCACAAACGCCTCGGGGTCTTAAAGACGGCGCTTACTGCGAGGTTGTCGGCGGCGTACATGCCGGCAAATCCGGCACCGTCACGGACATCAAAACCAGCAAGACCGGTCATGTGACCATTACCGTGGTTCAGAAGAATGGAGTGAGATTCAAGACCCTCGCTAAGAATGTCGTGGTTGGGAATCCCTGACCAGGCGCACCACCTGACGCACCCGCGCTGCGCGCGGGTGCTCCCTCGCCCGCGCGTCGTCGGTTGCGTTGACGTAACCGCAACCGCGGATCCCACGCCGCATCGGCGGGATATCATGTGAAAACATGACTCCGTCCCCGCGCTCCTCGAGCCGAGCAACCCTTGAACTTCCCGAAGTCCAAATCACGTCTTGTGCTTCGTCGCGCCGCGGGAGCCGTCTGGCTCGCCGGGTGGTGCGCCGTGCTCTGGGCCGTCGCCGCGCCATGGCGCAACCTGGGCGGCCTTGAATCCGAACGCCTGCGCTGGCTCGAGTGGTGGGTCCTGTCTGCGGGGATCGCGCTGGGGTTCACGTTGGGCCGCGGCGCCCGGGATTGGGCCCGATCCGGCGTGGGGCGCACGCACGCTCTGGCGCTGCGCGTAGCGCTTTATCCCCCGGGGTTGGTCGCGGCGGTTGCGTTGGTCGCCCTGGCGGTCGCCGGAGAGCGCGGCCCCGTCGGTGTCGTCGCCACCGCATTCTTGTCGTACTGGGCCGGGTTCGACGTCGCGTTCGGAGCGGTTCCCCTCATGGAGGGGGAGTCCTACGCGTTTACACGCCCTCTTGATCCTGATGACGCCGACGTCAGGAGATCTTGGGATCGCCTCTGAGCGGCGACGGCGCGCGCAATCTTGGTCGTCGCTCCCGAGATCGCGGCCTCGTCGAGCCGGTCGAGCGCGATCCAACGAAGCGCGGCGCGCCTGGGCACGGCCGCCAAGGGAGCCGCCTCGACCACGTCGATCGAAAGTCGCATCGAGAGAATCGCGTGCTTCGCCCGCAACAGCGCCTGGCCAGGGCGAACACGCAGCCCGTGCCTCGCCGACAGCGCCCGCAAGATCGCGCGTTGCGGTTTCTCGCCGGCGGAGACCACCGCAGCCGGGAGATCCCACGCGCCGCGGAGCGGGCCTTCGGGTCTTTGCCTTTCAAGCAGGATGCGCCCGCGTCGCTCGATCCAGGCGACGGCCACGGAAACCGCGCGCACCGGCGGCTGCTTCCGCCGCGCGGGGAATGCCTCCGGCGTTCCGAGCGCGCGTGCGAGGCAGGACCGTGACGCAGGGCACTGTCCGCAGCGCGGCGCGCGCGGCGTGCAGACGGTGGCGCCAAGCTCCATCACGGCCTGATTCCAATCGCCGGGCGTCTTCCCCCGGACGAGGGCTGTGGCGATCGACCAGTACGCCCGGTCGGCCGCCGCGCCGGAGCCGCCGCGAATCGCGAAGAGGCGCGAGAAGACACGCTTGACGTTGCCGTCGACGACCGGCGTCTCCCGGCCAAACGCCAGGCTCGCGATCGCTCCGGCGGTGTAGCGCCCGATCCCCGGAAGGGCGATCAGCGCCTCTGTCTCTTCGGGCACCCGGCCGCCGTGGCGCTCCATGACGGCGACCGCGCCGTCTCGCAGGGCGCGCGCGCGGCGGTAGTAGCCGAGACCGCTCCACACGGCGAGCACCTCCTCCTCGCGGCCGGACGCCAGCGAGGCGGCATCGGGAAAACGGTCGAGGAAGCGCTCCCAGTACGGGATGACGGCGGCGACCGTGGTCTGCTGGAGCATCACCTCCGACACCCAGATGGCGTACGGGTCTTTGGTGCGGCGCCAGGGAAGGTCCCGTTTCGCGCGTCTGTACCAGCGCAGGATCGGCGCCCGCACGCGGCGCATGACGCTTGCCGCGACGGCGTCAGCGGCCATCGCGGGCAAGGAGCGCCGCTCCGACCGCGGTGCGGTTGGGGCGCGGGTCCACGGCGATGGGGGTTGCCGTGACCTCCGAGATTCGTGAGGTCAGATGAGGCGCCCAGGCGAGCCCACCCGTCGCAATGAACCGAGCAGGGCAGAGGGTGGCGGCGCGCAGAAGCTCCGCGATCCGCAAGAAGCGCGCGGCGAGGTCGTCCACCGTGCCGCGCACGACCTCCTCCGGCGTGAACTCGCCGGGCTCGACGTCGAAACGTGAGGCCGACTCCCAATCGGGGGTTCCCGTCCCTTCGAGTGCCGCGTCGACACGCGGGACGCGTGGCGCGGGACCCGATCGTGCGGCGATCCGCTCCAGCGCCAGCTCAGCCCATCCGCCGCGCCGTCCGGCCTCGACGATTCCCGCGGCCAGTCCGTGCACGGTTCCTTCGACCGCGAAGATCGGGCCATCGCCGTCTTCGTAGAGGAGAGTCGTCAGCAGCCCGTCGACGTATCGCGGCGTCCTCCCGGTTGGGACCACGACGAAGCCGCCGGTTCCCAGCACCATCACCCCGTCGTCCGCTCCCGCGACGTCGCCCAGAAGCGCCCGCGTCGCGGCGCCCACGTCTCCCAATAGCGCGCGCAACGGGACGTGCGACCTGCCCAATCGAAGGCGCCCGCGGACCGAAGCCGAGGGCGACACCTCGGGCCAGACCGACGGTTCGATCCCGTGCAGGCGGGCGAGTCCGGCGGTGAAGCTCCGTTGGCTCAGGTCGTAGGCGAGCGTGCGCTGTGCGAGCGACGGGTCGCACGCGGCGACCGCCCCCTCGGCCAAGCGCGCGACCAGAAACGCTCCGAGCGGGCCTGCAACGAGCCGCCCTTCGCGTAAGCCTCCCGCGATCTCGCGGGATTCCGCGCACAGGGCGGCGAGACGGATCGCGCCGTAGGCGTACCGTGCCGTCAACCCCGTCGCTTGGTGGATCTCCGTTTCGTGCGCCGCGAGCGACGCGTCGATCGCCCTGGGGGTCCCGGATCGCCACGAAAGCACCGGCGTCATCGGCCGGCCATCGCTTGCGCGCCAGACCACGAGGGACGATCGTTGCACCGCGAGCCCCGCCGCCACGATCCGTCTGGCGGACTCGCGCACCAGAGGGCCCGCCGTGCGCGCGACCGATGCGGCGATCGCCTCGGCGTCCTGGAGGATCGCGCCGTCCTTGTCGCGCCGGCTGGAGAGGCGCGTCGCGTGCGAGGCGACGACGGCGCCGTCGGAATCGATCAGGACCGCGCGCGTGCCGCCGCTTCCTTGATCGATGCCCATCGCGAGCGTTCCGTGGGCGGCCGTCACCGCGTTCTGCTTGGACAAGAGGCGCCGCATCGCCGCCGGATCGTCCGTGAACACGCCGTCGACTCCAGCCTCGAGCAGGGGGCCAAGCTCCGAGGCGCGGTTCACCGTGTAGGGGATCACGAGCAGGCCCAGGCCTCTCGCGCGCGCGACGAACGTCGGCGTGCACAGCCTCCGGTTCGGATGCAGCGCCGTCGCGCCGATGCGTTGCGCCCAGGCGATCGGGTCCCTTGTCTCCGTCGAGCCGACGGTCAGCGCCAGATCCAGGCCTGCGAAGCGCCGCGCCGCGTCGGCCAAAAGCGTCCATCCCGCGGAGGACATCGTCACGCCGCGCACGCCGCCGGTGCGTTCGAAGGCAGAAAGAACGCCCTCGACCGTCGCGCGGTCCAGCGGATCGATCCCGCGTGCTCGCTCCTTTCCGATCGGTTTGATCTCGACGATCAGCGGAACGCGCGGGCGCACGATCGCCAGAGCGTCATCGAGATCGATCGGCGGCTCGCCCGCGAAGCGCGTCGAGAACCACGACCCGGCGTCGAGCGCGGAAACTTCGCTCCAGCTCCGTGCCCGCAGCGGCCCTCGCCCGCTCGTCGTCCGATCGAGCGTCGTGTCGTGAAGGAGGACGACGCGGCCGTCGCGCGTCAGGCCGGCGTCGACCTCGATCTGATCCGCACCTCCGTCCAGCCCGGCGG
This sequence comes from uncultured Acidobacteriota bacterium, assembly GCA_964619965.1. Taxonomy (GTDB): domain Bacteria; phylum Acidobacteriota; class Polarisedimenticolia; order Polarisedimenticolales; family DASRJG01; genus DASRJG01. The sequence continues at coordinate 855 of CAZUGP010000049.1, read as the reverse complement.
CAAGCGACGCCGCGGTGTTCTCCGGCGCGCGCGCCGCCGCGCCGCGGTGTCCGACGATCAGGAACCGCCGCCCGTCGAGGATCAAGGAAGCCTTTCGGGATCAGCGCATGTGCGCGAGGCGGAGCCGCTCGACCGGCTGCCCCCCCACCACATGACTGCGGAAGATCTCGTCAACGTCGCTTACCGTCACCGCGCCGTACCAAACCCCCTCGGGGTACACGACGATCGTGACGCCGGTGGCGCACTGGTCGAGGCATCCGGCGGTGTTGATCCGAACGCGCCCCTTGAGGTTGGCGTCGTTCGCCAAGACCCGCAAGCGGGAACGGACTTCCGAGGCGCCCTTGGCCGCGCAGCACCCTCGCGTGTCGGCGGGGTCCCGCAGGTTCTCGCAGACGAAGACGTGGCGCGCAAGGGGCGGCATGAAGGGAAGTCTAACAGGCCGGCGTGCTAGAATCTGCCGCCGTTTCAAAGACGCGAGGGGAGATCACGATGCCTCACAAGAGTGCAGAGCAGTTGAAGCAAAAGACCGCGGTCCTTAAGAAGAAGTTGGCCGAGAAGGCCGCGACGATGGACCCCGTCAAGGTCCGCGAGGCCAAGAAGAAGATCCGCCGGGTGCAGCGCCGCCGTCGCGTGATCGACGTACGCGTCAAGCGCCTGGCAGGCAAGGACCAAGGCAAGAAGGCCGAGTAGTCGGCGATCACGCCTTCCGCACCAGCGCCTTCGCGAGGACCCAGTCCAAGATCCCCGGCGCGAGCCGGTTCATCACGTTCATGAACTTCCCCTCGGGTGAGAGCACGAGTTCACGTCGCGTCGAGCATGCCATGCGGACGAGTGCGCGGGCGACCGATTCCGGGC
>CAZUGP010000048.1:0-3931 GCA_964619965.1 uncultured Acidobacteriota bacterium | reverse complement strand
GCGCCTTTGCGCCTTTGCGGGAGATAATCTTTTTCCGAATCCGGAGTTTATCCCGCCAAGGCGCCAAGCCGCAAAGTTTAAGAAACTTAAACTAAAAACCCATTAACAAATCTTCCGAACCTTAGCGCCTTTGCGCCTTTGCGGGAGATAATTCTTAACCCATCGGCAGCGTGAAGAAAAACCGGCTGCCCTTGCCCACTTCGCTTTCCAGCCAAACTTTTCCGCCGTGCATCTCGACAAATTTTTTCGCCAGCGCCAGGCCCAGGCCGGTGCCCTCCGGTTTGCCCTTGGCACTCGATTCGGCCTGCTGGAACTCAAGGAAGATGCGCTCTTGATCCGCCCTGGCGATGCCCGGCCCGGTGTCGCCGACCTCGACGCGCACCAGTCCGTTCTCACGCTCCGCTCGCACCCACACCTGTCCGGCCGCGGGCGTAAACTTGATGGCGTTCCCGACTAAGTTCAAAAGCACTTGCTTGATCCGCGCGCCGTCCATGGGAATTTGCTCCAGGCTCTCGTCGCTCTCCACCCGCAGGTCGATGGCTTTCTTAGTCGCCAGCGGCCTCATGGTGTGCTGAATCGTTTCAAACACATCCTGCAAAAACGCCGGCTCGATTTGCAGCGCCATTGTGCCGGATTCGACCTTCGCCAGATCAAGAACTTCATTGATCAGGTTGAGCAGATGCTTGCCGCTGCCCAAGACATCGCCCAGGAACTGCGTCCGTTCGTCCTCGGTGGTTTGCAGGGATGGATCGATTAAAATTTCCGAGAAGCCGATGATCGCGTTGAGCGGCGTGCGCAGCTCGTGCGACATGTTGGCGAGAAATTCCGACTTGTGCCGATTGGCCGCTTCAATCTGCCGGCCCTTGTCTTCGATCTCGCGGAACAGCCGAGCGTTGTGGATCGCCAAGCCGGATTGCGTCGCGAAGGTTTTTAGCAGCTCGACCACTTCGGGACGAAACTCGCCGGTGGATTTGCGCCGCACAACCAAGGCGCCGATGATGCGGTCTTCGCGCAGCAGGGGCACGGCCAAAGTGGCGCGAAAGCCAAAGCGTAAGAGCATCGCGCGCATGCGCGGCGTATAGGAGTGCTCTTGTGAATTATCGAGAACTTGAATCGGCTCCCGGCTTAATGCAGCCCGCCCCACCACCCCGTCGCCAAGACGCGGAGGATTTGCCCGCAAAGCGACTATCAATTCTTCTTCCATATGGTCGGTGGCGCGCAGCAGAAACTCTTCCGACGGCTCGTCATATTCGTAAATCGCCCCGCCATCGGTGCCGCTCAACTGGACCGCGTGGGACACAATACGGGTCAGCACGGTTTCGAGATCGAGAGTAGAGCTGACCGCTTGACTGACTTCGCCGAGGGCTTTGAGCTCGCCCACCGAGCGTGTCAATTCGTTGGTTCGCTCATCCAATTCGTTAAAAAGGCGCACGTTCTCGATGGCGATCACGGCTTGTGAAGCGAAGGTTTCGAGAAGCTTGATCTGTTTGTCCGTAAAGGGACGGACTTCTGTTCGGCGAATGACAATCGATCCAATAGCGTCACCCTGACGAATGAGCGGCGTACCGAGCACAGTACGAACTCCAGTGAGTTGATTCATTCGTTTTGCGTCGGGGTATTCGGTATCGATCTCTGCGACGACGTCCAGCACATGGATCGTCCGTCGATCGATCATGGCTCGGCCACCGACGAAACGACGACTGATCGGCAGCGATTCAGCCGTCACTGGTATGGAACCATATCTAGCTGCGAGATGGGCATGCTTGCCCAACTCACGGTAGATCAGCGCGTCATTGGCGTCACAAAGCCGCGCGGCATTCTCGGCAACCACATCCAGCACCGGCTGGATATCCGTCGGCGAACTGGCGATGACGCCCAAAATTTCACTCGTAGCCGTCTGTTGCTCCAGTGATTCGGTGAGTTCCTGGAACAGCCGCACATTCTCAATGGCGATCACGGCCTGGTCGGCGAAGGTTTCAAGCAGCTTGATCTGCGCCGGGGTGAAGGGGCGTACCTCCGTTCGACGTGCGTTTAGGGTGCCGATGATCTCCCCCTGCTGGCGAAGGGGAGCGACTAAGAAGCTAAGAAACTGGGTGAGGGAACCCAACGTTGGGAAAGCATTTCTCTGCTGGGTCAGGTTCCAAGCACGAACGTCAGGAATATGAAGCGTGCCATGCTCTCGCACCGAGCGATATTCTGGTGCCTCAATACTGATCTCCGCCCGGGGCATAGGTATCGGACCAAAATGAGCCCGCGCACTCATCACGTTCCCCTCGCGGAGTCGCAGCACCACGTCATCGATCCCGCAAACCCGTGCGGCGCTCTCGACGATGGCGTCGAGCACCGGCTGTACGTCCGTCGGCGAGCGGCTGATGATGCCGAGTACCTCAGCCGTCGCCGTCTGATGCTCCAAAGCCTCGCGCAACTCCGCGTTGCGCTCGCCGAGTTCTTTGAACAAGCGCACATTCTCGATGGCGATGACCGCTTGATCTGCAAAGGTCTTTAAAAGTGCAATCTGCTTATCAGTGAAAGGACGGACCTCGGTCCGGCGGATCAATATGCTTCCAATGGCAACACCCTCACGCAATAGGGGCACGGCAACCGTAGTACGAATACCCGCTTGTTCGGCAATAGCTATCAAATGAGGAAATTCGGTCACAGCCACAGCCGACAAATCCTCAATGTGGATTAGTTGACGATCAACGACCGCTCGACCGGCAACGGAATTACGGTCAATTGGTCGTTCTGCCTCATCGGGTGTGATCGATCCATGATGGGCCATCCTCATCAGTTGGTTACCTTGGACAAGCCGAACCATTGCATCGTCGGCGCTGCACACGCGCGCGGCATTCTCGGCGACAGCGTTGAGCACGGGCTGAAGATCGGTCGGCGAACTAGCAATGACGCTCAAGATTTCACTCGTCGCGGTTTGTTGCTCCAACGACTCGGTGAGTTCCTGGAACAGCCGCGCGTTCTCGATGGCGATGACCGCCTGGTCGGCAAAGGTTTCGAGCAACTTGATCTGCGCCGGGGTGAAGGGGCGCACTTCGGTGCGACGGGCGATCAGTATTCCAATGAGTTCCCCCTGCTGGCGAAGGGGAACAGCTAAAAACGAATGAAAGAGGCCGGAAGTCCCAACTGGAAAAGCGTTCGGTGCTTTGGCATCGGGAACGTGGACCGTGCCGTGCTCGCGCAACCAGCGAGATATAGGCTCGTCGATACCGACCTCGACGCGTCCCTCGGTTATAGAACCAAAATGCGCCCGCCAAACCAGAGCATCGCCCTCAGTAAGCCGCAGCAACACGTCATCGATCCCGCAAACCCGGGCGGCGCTCTCGACGATGGCGTCGAGGACCGGCTGCACGTCGGTCGGCGAGCGGCTAATAATGCCGAGCACCTCGGCCGTCGCCGTCTGATGCTCCAGCGCCTCGCGCAATTCCGCGTTGCGTTCCTGCAATTCTTTGAACAGACGGACATTTTCAATAGCGATCACCGCTTGCGACGCAAAAGTCTCCAGCAGCTTGATCTGCCGCTCGGAGAACGGGCGAACCTCCGTTCGCCTGATATTAATGAGACCGATGGGCGTTCCCTCTCGAAGCATCGGCGTACTAAGAAATGTCCGTGTTCCCGAATTGCTTCTCAGCACCTCGCTGTCGGGAAATTCGGATTTCACGGCTTCGACGAGATCGTGAACATGTACGGTCTTGCGGTCAAGAAGCGCTCGGCTAGCAGGGGTTCTCATGCCCGTGAGCCCAAACTCCGGGGCGGGAGCGGTTCCGAACGATGCCACCAATCGGTGGCCGTCGCCCTCAATGAGGCGAATCTGTGCGTCAGTTGCCTCGCAAAGTCGAGCGGCATTTGCCGCGACGGTGTTTAACACCGGCTGTACGTCGGTCGGCGAGCTGGCGATGACGCCCAGGATTTCGCTGGT
>CAZUGP010000047.1:0-3668 GCA_964619965.1 uncultured Acidobacteriota bacterium | reverse complement strand
GAGGATTTTCGCGATCGTGGCAGTGGCGCTCTCGCCCCTGAAGGGCGGCTGGCCCGTGAGCACCTGATACAACGTCACGCCGAAGGAGAACACGTCCGAACGCGAGTCGACCTCTTCCCCGCGCGCCTGCTCGGGGGACATGTAGGCCAGCGTGCCCACGATTGTGCCCTCGCGACTCAGCCCCTGCGACAGGGTGGCCAGCTGGCTGTCCTTCGCCACGTGCCCACCCGGTGGCTGAGCGACGCGCCGGGCGAGGCCGAAATCCAGGATCTTGGCGTGTCCCGCTCGGGTGACCATGACGTTCGCGGGTTTGAGGTCGCGGTGGACGATCCCGTGCGCGTGTGCCTCGGCGAGGCCCTCGGCGATCTGCTTCGCGATCGCGAGCGCCTCGGCGACGGGAAGCGGACCGCGCTTCAGGCGCTCGGCGAGGTCCTCGCCCGGGGCGAGCTCCATTGCGAGAAAGTGGGCGGTGCTCCCGTCCGCGAGCGTGGCGCTCTCGAAGCCGTAGACGTGGGCGATGTGGGGGTGGTTGAGGGACGCCAGCAGCTTCGCCTCGCGCTCGAAGCGCGCCAGCCGCTCCGGGTCCTGCGCCACCTCGGAAGGCAGCACCTTGATCGCCACGTCGCGGCCGAGCTTGGTGTCGGTGGCGCGGTACACCTCGCCCATCCCTCCGGCGCCCAGCGGTACTCCGATGTCGTAGGGCCCCAGCCGCACGCCCCGCGCGAGGCTCAATCCCCGTCTCCTCTTTATTGCGAAGGAAGCCGGCGCATTCTACCGCCTCGGCGGCCGGCCCGCGGCGCGGGCCTCCGGACCTGGGCTGTCCGCTAGCAAGCAGAATGGTCCTGCGATGGGCATGCCATGTGACGTGGTGGCCGGGCTACGAGTGTTCGAGGCGGTTCAGGCTGCCGAAGCCAGGCGTTCGCCGCGGTGATCAGTTACTTCGCCAGCCCCATCTTCCGTACGAACGCCGGAAAACGCGGATCCCCCCGGAGAGAATCGTAGTCGGGCGAGCTCAGGATCCCACTGGCGAGCCACGCCGACCGCGCTTCGTAGGCGCGTTCGAGCCACTGGAAGGCGCTTTCATTCTCCCCCAGGCCGGCGTAGACGATCGCTAGCTGCTCGGGCGAGACGTACTGCCTCTTGGCCTTGTCCAGGAGTTGCTGCAGGATCTTGCGGGCGTCTCTGGCGCGGCCCATCCGGGCATACGTCACGGCCAGCCCGGCGAGCGGCAAGCCCGTGACCTCGTGGTAGCGCTCGTACTCGGCCACGGCCTCCTTCCACATCTTCTTCTCGCGATAGGCGAGCCCCGTGAAGGAGTCGATGTAGAAGAAGTTCGCATCGAGCTCCGCGGTCTGCCTGTGCTGCGCCAGGACCTCGTCATGACGGCCGGCCATGGACAGGCAGAACTCTCGCGTCCACGGAGGCATGACCGAAAGCGGGTCCAGGGCGATGGCGCGGGCCGTGTGGGCCAGCCCCTCGTCAAACCGCGTCAAGCAGCACAGGCTCAGCGCATAGAGGAAGTGAGCGTCCACTGAATCCGGGTTCAGCTCGAGCGCCTTTCGAAACTCCTCGTCGGAGCCCCGGGCGTCCCACTCGTAGAACCACTTGACGTTGGCCAGCATGGTGTGGGCTTCGCCGTCCGAGCCGTCCAGCTCGAGCGCCTTCCGCGCGGCGGCCTTGGCTTTCGGGTAGGCCTCGCGCGGTGGCTCGAAGGCGTCGGCCAGCCACGTCCAGGCGAACGAGATCCCGTTGTAGGCGGGCACGTACTCGGGGTCCTCGGCCAGCGCCCGATCGAAGTAGTCGAGGCTCTTGCGCAGACCCTCCTCGGTCTGCTTGAGCATGAGGAAGCGGCCGCGCAGATGGAGGTCGCGCGCTTCGGGATTCTGCGGGCGTCGGGCCTGTCCGGCGGCCGCCGACTTCTGCCCGAGCTCCAGCCGGAGCGCCGCGACGATGGCCGCGGCGATGTCGTCCTGCACCTGGAAGACGTCCTTGGCTTCGCGCTCGTAGCGCTCCGACCACAGCGCCAGGCCGTCGGCGACATTCACCAGTTGCGTGGTCACTCGCAGCTTCGAGCCGGCGCGGCGCACGCTTCCTTCCAGAACCGAGGTGACGTTGAGCTTGGCGCCCACCTCGCGCGCATCGACGGTCTTGCCCTTGAAAGCGAAAGCCGAGCTGCGGGCGGCGACGCGCAGGCCGGGGACCTTGGTGAGAGCGCTGGCCAGCTCGTCGGTCATGCCGTCGGAGAAGTACTCGTCGTCCGGGTTTCCGCTCTGGTTGACGAAAGGCAACACCGCGATCGACTGGGCCGTGGGAGCCGGGGCCGGCTGCGGCGGGGCCGGCGCACTGCTGCCCATCCGCCAGACCGCGGCGGCCAGCGCGGCAACGCCCACCGCCCCGACCACCCAGGCGACCAGGCGCACCCGGCGCGCCGCCGGACCTCTGACCGGAGCCCGTTCACGCTGCGTCGTCTCTTCCAGTAGCCGGCGCACCTCGCCCATGTCGCTCGCCCGGCGCTCCAGGTCCCGTTCCAGGCAGCGCTTCAGCAGCCCGAGCACGGCCGGCGGCGCTTCGGGCGGCAGCGCCGCCAGGTCCGGCTCCCGCAGCAGCACCGCGGCGATCACATCGGACGTGGTCTCGCCGGCAAACAGGCGCTGGCCCGTCAGCATCTCGTACAGCAGCACGCCGAAGGCCCAGATGTCGCTGCGCTGGTCCGCCGTCTTGCCGCGAGCCTGCTCGGGGCTCATGTACGCCGGCGTGCCCATGATCAAACCGGCCTGGGTGAGTGGCGCGGCCTCGGTCGCCGCTTCGGTGGCGGTGCCGCCGCTCGACAGCGCCGCCCGTGACGTGATCACCGCCGCGAGGCCGAAATCCAGGACCTTGATCAACCCGGCAGGAGTCACCAGGACGTTCGCCGGCTTGAGGTCGCGATGGACGACACCCTTTCCGTGCGCGGCCTCCAGGGCAGCTGCGATCTGCGTGGCATGGCGGATCGCGGTTTCGACGGGAAGCGGCCCGCGGATGGGCCCGCCGGGCACCAGCTCCATCACCAGCGCGCGACCCTCGGTCGACTCCTCGATGCCGTAGATGTGGGCGATGTTCGGGTGGTTCAGCGAAGCCAGCACCTTGGCCTCGCGCTCGAACCGAATCAGCCGATCCGGATCCCGGGCCAGCGCCGGGGGCAGGACCTTGACTGCGACGTCCCGGTCCAGCCGGGTGTCACGCGCTCGGTACACCTCGCCCATCCCGCCCGACCCCAGGGGCTCGACAATCTGGTACGACCCGAGACGGGCTCCGGGGGCAAGGGGCATGGATGCCGCAGTCTAGCCCTTCTGGGTGCTCCTCTGCGCCCGCTCTTCGCGCGACTCGCCCGCTCTAAGCGCGCGCGCTCAAGCCTTCGGCGAGCCTCCGCGCTATCCTTGGCCGAGCGCAAGCCACCATGAAAGCCGGAGCCAGGATCGGGTCCTACGACGTCTTGTCTCCCCTCGGGGCGGGGGGCATGGGCGAAGTCTGGCGGGCGCACGACTCGCGGATCCAACGCGACGTCGCGATCAAGTTTCTCCCCGAGGACCTGGCGGCGAGCCCCGAGCGCCTGCAGCGCTTCGAGCAGGAGGCGCAGGCGGCCGGGGCGCTCAACCACCCGAACGTCATGACCGTCTTCGAGCTCGGCA
>CAZUGP010000046.1:0-51764 GCA_964619965.1 uncultured Acidobacteriota bacterium | reverse complement strand
TCTCGGGCAGGAGTGGTTCGACTTCGATCCGGTGCGCCACGAGCTGCGCGGATCGGCGACTGGGCGGGTCTTTCGTTTGGGCGACGCGCTTCGGGTCCGCGTGGAGCGGGTCGATGCGGTCCTCCGCCGCGTCGATCTGGTACCGATCGTCGAGCGCGAGCCCGCCCGTCCGCGCGCGGTGCGCGTTGGCGGTCGAAAGCGGACTCGGCAGGGTCGAAAGAGGTGAGCACGAAGCGCGTCCACGGGTGTAGTCTCGTTGTCCACGAAAGGGAGACGTCATGAAGAAGCAAGCCAAAGACTACGTCGCGGCCGACATCATGTCGAAGCACGTCATCTGCGTCACGAAGGATGCCGACCTGCGCGACCTCGGAAAGCTGTTCCTCGCGAAGGGGATCACCGGAGCGCCGGTGATCGATCGGGACGGAGACATCTGCGGGGTCATCTCGCAGACCGATCTTCTCTACTACCAGTTAACGCGCGACGACGAGCTCGTGCTGCCTTCCGACTTCTACCAGACCGCGCGAGTGGAGGGGCGGTCGATTGCGAAGGGGTTCCAGATCGAGGATGTCAACACGGCGACGGTCGAAGAGGTGATGACCCCCGTGGTGCACGCCGTCGTCGCGAGCACGCCGGTCTCCTCGATTGCGAAGCTGATGACCCGCCGCCACATCCACCGCGTCATCGTCCGGGACGGGATGAAGGTCGCCGGGATCATCTCGGCGCTCGACGTTCTGCGCGTGTTCGGCGGGACCAACCTGAACAAGGCGGGGAAGCCCAAGGCGGGCGGGAAGCCCAAGGAAAAGCCGAATACGAAAATGAAAGCCGCACGCGCACGGAGGCGCCGCGCGGCCTGATCCGCCGGGGCTCTTTGCCCCGCGTCGAACCACCCATTAGAATCTCCCATCGCATCCGGTAAGGGTGAAGCCTAAGCCCGCCGCGGAGCGACGGAGAAACGCATGGATCGTTGGTGGTCCGACGGAACCGAGACCGGGTCCAGGCTCTGGCAGGGCGTCCTCGCGATCGCGGCGACCGGATGCCTGCTCGGTATCGCTCAAAACACCCTCGTCCGATACAGCGATCCCAAGGGCGGGCTCGCCCTGAGGTACACGCCTCCCAAGCTCGACTCCTTGGAGGACATCGCCCAGCCCGTTGCCGACGGGAATCAGGCTGCGAGCAAGCCGCTTCCGCCCGACATGAACGATCCACTCCAGATCGGGGGCAGCGCGACTTCGGGCGTTCCGGATATTCCCGACGTCGGGCGACCGATTCAGATCCAGATCTCGAACGTGAAGGCCTTCTTCGACGAGAACGCCGGAACGATCGTCGATGCGCGCGAGCCGACCGACTACGCACTGGGCCACATCCCCGGCGCCATCAACCTCCCTTACGACGAGGTCGTCACCGACACCGAACGCCTCGAGAAATTCGATCCGCAAGGGAAGCCGATCATCATCTACTGCGGCGGCGAAACGTGCGAGCTGTCGATGAACCTCGGATTCGCCATGGTCAATGCGGGGAAGAAGAAGGTGCTCGTGTACATGGGCGGCTGGCCGGAATGGTCGACGTCGGGGTACCCCATCGCGAAGGGTACGACGCCGGAGGGTGCGTGATGGGAGCCCTGCGGACGATGCTCCTCCACCCAACGACGAGGCGCGTGGCGCAGATCGCCGCGGGCATGATCTTCCTGGCGGCGGCCCTTCCGAAGATCGCCGATCTCGCAGCGTTTGCGGGAAGCGTCCACAACTTCCATCTCGAGCCCCTTATACCGGTCGCGGCGACGAACATCCTCGCGATGACGATCCCGTGGGTCGAGCTCGTCGCCGGGCTGGCCTTGGTCGTGGGCGTCAGGCCCCGCGCGGGTGCTGTCGTCTACACGGCGCTCCTCGCGGTTTTCACGATCGGCGTGATCGCGGCGATGGCGCGCGGCCTTTCCTTCGACTGCGGTTGTTTCGGCAAGGCGGGCGCCGGCCCGATCGGCGCGAAGAAGGTCGCCGAAAACCTCGTGATGCTGGCGCTGGGAGTGGTCGCTTCGGTTGAGCGCCGCTAGCGCTACTTCGCGCTTGCCGTCTGGATCTTGGCGAGTGCTCGGGCGAGCCGCGACTTCGTGCGCGCCGCGGCGTTCCGGTGGATCACCCGATGCTTGGCCGTGCGATCGACCAAGGCGACGGTCGCTTTCATCATGCCGGCCGCAGCCGTGGCGTCTCCGGTCGTCAGCGCTTCGCTGATCTTCTTCATTTGGGTGCGAAGCCGGCTGATGTGCGCGCGGTTGCGGATCCGCCGCTTCTGATCCTGCCGATTCTTCTTCAACGCGGAATCATGAGACGCCATGAACTCTAATCCTCCGAAAAGACGCGGGATTCTAGATGCCGGCCCCTGAGGCCGTCAAGACCCGGATCTGAGGGGGCGCGCTTTCAGGGCTTTCCGAGGGCCTGGAGGCGATCGCCGGCGATGCGGGCCTCGTCCGTTCCCGGGTAGCGGGAGGTGACGAAGCGGAGCTGCTCGATCCCCTGACCGATCTGGTTCTGCTGCACGAACGCCAGCGCCTTCTTGAGGTTCGCCGCGGCCGCCTTGTCGCTTTGCGGGTACTTCTCGAGCATCGCGTCGAAGGCGTCGACCGCGGTCTTGTAGCTCCCCTGGCTGAAGTTACACTCGCCGATCCAGTACAGCGCGTTGTCTGCGAGCTCGGTGTCGGGGTACCGCGACGCGTACTCCTCGAAGCCCTGGATGGCCAGCGCGTAGTTCCCCTTGGAAAAATCGGCGTACGCGGAGGAGTAGAGCGCGCTCGGGCTCGGCGCCGAGCCTGAAAGCGCCGCCGACCCGGCCGCCACCCCGGCGCCGCCCGTATCCGACCCCAAAGCCGAAGTCGCGGCCGGAGCTTGGCGTCGCGCCGCGTCGTGCGCGCCTTGGACGTCTTGGGAGAGCCGGTCGACGCGCACGTTGGTCTGATCGACCTTGTCGGCCGTCGCCGTCGTTTGGCGTACGACCTGGTCGAGCTGCGCCTTGAGATCGGCGATCTCGGAACGCTTGACGACGTCGTCGGTCCCGGCTTTGGACTCGATCGCCGCGATCCGCTTGTCCAGGTCCGATTGGGAGCTCTTGACCGTCTCGAGGGACTGCTGGACGTCGGTGACGTCCTTTTGGAAGGTGGCGAGCTGGTCCGGCATGATGCAGCCGGTGGCCGCAAGGAACAAGGGAAGCGCTGCTACCGCGCGCGCTTTCGTCACGGCTTGATGGTGAACTCGGCGCGACGGTTCTTCGCCCACGCCGCTTCGCCGTGGCCCGCGTCCGCCGGCTTCTCTTCGCCGTACGTGATGGCGACGAGCTGGGCGGCGCCCACCCCAAGCCCCGTCAGGTAGTCCTTGACCGCGCCCGCGCGGCGGTCGCCCAACGCGACGTTGTAACCGATCGATCCGCGCTCGTCGCAGTGGCCGCCGATCTCGACGGTGTACTTGCCATGCGCCTTGAGCCATGCCGCGTTGGACTGCAACGTGCCCTTGCCGGCGTCGTCGAGATCGTTGCTGTTGTAGCCGAAGTAGACCGTCTGCAGCACGCCCTGCCTATTGAGCTCGTCGATCGTCGGCTCGACCACGGTCGTTTTGTCGACGTCGGTCCGCGGGAACGGCTCGGCGGACGGCGGCGGGACTTCCGGCGGGGGAGGGGCCTCGACCTGGGCGCGTGGCGTCTCCGGGACCGTCTTCGGCTTGGCCTTGCTCTGACAGCTCATGGCGCCCAGAGTCAGCGCGGCGACGGCGGCGAACGCGAAACAGCGGGAGTTCAAGATGCTCATCGAGATGCCACTCCTTTTTTCGAGACGTGGACGCGAGTCTATCGGCCGCACGCTGCGACCGCAACCGGAATCGTGCCGCGTCACGGCACGCGGCGCGACCAATCGGGAGTGAAGCAGTCACCGCCGCGCGTCAAGCGGCGCACCTCCGTGCCGTCCGTGCGCATCGTGTAGAGGTCGTAGGTCCCGCCACGGTTCGACGCGAAGACGAGGTGCCGCCCGTCCGGGGACCAGCGCGGGTTCTCGCTGTTCCCGTCGCCGCGAGTCAGCCGGCTGGTCGCTCCCGTCGCGACGTCGATCACGGCGACGTCGAACCTCCCGTCGCGCCGCGACGCGTAGGCGATCTTGTCCCCCTTCGGCGACCACGCGGCCGCGTCGGCGTACTCGTCCGCTGTCGTCACCCGGCGCGCGTTCAAGCCTTCCGCGTCCATGATGTAGATCTGAGGCGAGCCCGAGCGATCCGAGGTGAACGCGATCTCCCGTCCCTTGGGGGAGTACGACGGGCTGGTGTCGATCGCCGGAGAATTGGTCAGTCTCACGCTACGCCCGGCCGCGATGTCGAGGAGGTAGATCTCGGAGTTTCCGGAGGCGTTCGACGCGTACACGATGAGACGGCCGTCGGGGGACCAGTCCGGCGAGATGTTCATCGTGCCGCCGACCGTCCTCGCGCGGGCGATGCGGCCGTCGCTCTCCAAGATGTCGATCGCGGGGGCGCCGGTACGCCAGGACATGTAGGCCAGCCGCTGCGCCACCGGGGACCAACTCGGCATGAGGTTGATCGAGCCCGTCGACGTGATCCGACGCACGCGCTGCCCGTCGTAGTCCATCATGTAGACCTCCTTTCCCGTCCCGTGCTTCGAGACGAAGGCGATCCACGTGAGCGCGATCCCGGGCTGGCCCGTCAGCTGCTGCACGATGTCGTCGGCGACCTGGTGCGCCACCCGCCGCGGGAGATCGGACGGGCCCCCGTAGCGGCGGTCGAACAGCGTCGTCGCCGGCGTGGTATTCGAAAGATGGGCGCGCAGATCCACGCGGCCGGCGGTCACGTTGAGCTTAGAGAGCACGACAGCGGCGGCGCCCAGGCTCGCCCACTTGTCCTCGAGTTGCTTTTCGGGCGAGGTCGCCGCCAACGGGTACAGGGCGGGATCGAGGACGTCGAAGTACCCGCTGTAGGCGAGATCGTCTCTCAGGGTCTGCCCGATCTCACGCGCGGTTCCTTGCAGTAGCGGTTCGGTTTGAGGGTCCGGGATAGCGATCTTGATCTTCGTGAAGCCGCTTCCGGAGATCACGCCCGACAGCCCGCCGGGCTTTTGCGACGGCTCGCCTTGCGCCCCCGTCGCGAACGACGCCAGGAGGGAAAGGGCGACAAGGGAGGCCGCGGTGCATGCGATCGGAGCGAAGCGGCGCATCGGATTCTCCGGAAACGTCAGTGGGACTCGGGGCTCAGATCGAAGCGCATGGTGACGGGAATCGTGTCCTCGGTCCAGGACTGTGGCACCGCCGGAAGGGGCGAGGCCTCGATCACGGCGCGCTGCGCCGACCGGTCCAGGCTCGGGATGCCGCTCGATTGCAGGATGCGGATGTTCGTCGTGCTCCCGTCGCGCGCGATGTCGAACGTGACGACGACCGAGGCGATCCCCTGCGCATCCTCGAGGTACGGCTTGGCCCACACCGATTCGAGGGCGGCCTTGACCGCCGCGCCGTACCAGCCGAGGGAGGTGTCGCCTCCGCCTAAAGTCGCCGTGACCGCGCCGGAACCGGGTGCCGGGCTCGCGTCTTTCGGGGAAGAAGTGGAAGGGGCGGAAGGCGGCGCCGCCGGCGCCGGCGGCGCGGGGGACTCTGCGGCTCGCTCCGGTTCCTTCTTCATCTTAACCAGCTTGTCCTTCGGCTTCGGGATCGGCACCTCGCGAACCGTGTGCGCTTCTTTCGGCACGGGGGCCGGGACGGGAGCCGGTTTGGCGGCGGGAGGCGCGGGCGCCGCCGCGCGCGCCGCCGGTCCTGCTGCGATCGGTCCGGCCAAGGCCACGACCATGCTGTCCTCGATCGGCGCCACACGATGACGGCTCGCAGGGACGATGACGATGGCGGCGAGCAAGGCGCCGTGCACCGCGATCGAGCCCGTCGTGAACCGGGCGAGGCGCGAGCGCGCACCACGGAACGAGACGACGACGCGGACGCGCTGCCGCCTCTTCATCGCGGTGCCCCGGGTGAAGCACCCAAAGGGACCGTCACGAGGGCGATGCGGGTGACGCCGGCCTTGCGGATGCGGTCCATGACGAGCAAGACCTCGCCGTAGGGGATCAGCTTGTCGGCGCGCAGGAACACCGTCTCGCCCGGGCTCCCGGACGCCAAGGCCTTCATCCTCTGTTGGAGGAGGTCGGGGTGCACCGGTTGATCGTTCAAGCGCAGGCGGCCGTCACGGTCGAGCGAAACGACGGTGCGGGGATCGCGAATGTCCTGGGCGGTCTCCGTCACGGGAAGATCGAGGGGGATACCCTTCTGAAGCATCGGCGCCGCGAGCATCGAGATGATCAGGAGCACGAGCATCACGTCGACTAAGGGCGTGATGTTGATGTCGGCGAGCGCGCGGTGGCGTCCCGACCCCCCCGCACCGTTGCCGGCTGCTGTGCCCACGTCAGCTCCGCCGGCCGAGCACCCGGTGGATCATGTCCGCGCTGAACTCATCCATGCCCGCCTCGAACAAACGGAGCTGACGCATGAAGTGGTTGTAGCCGATCAACGCCGGAATCGCGGCGAACAACCCCGCGGCGGTCGCGACCAAGGCCTCCGCGATTCCAGGGGCGTAGGCCGCAAGCGACGCGGTGCCGGTGACGCCGATGCCGTGAAACGCGTTCATGATCCCCCAGACGGTGCCGAACAGTCCGATGAACGGCGTGGCGCCGGCTGTCGTCGCCAAGAACCCGAGGCTCCGTTCGAGCTCGGTGACCTGAACCGACGCGTTTTTCCGCAGCACCCGGTCGAGAGCCGACACGGTCGCCGGATCGGCGCCTTCGGCCGGTGGAGGGTTGAGCGAGATTTCGCGGAACGCGGCTCGGTACAAGTGGGCGAGCGGGCTTGCCATGAGAGTCGCCGTCGCGTCCTGAATCGCGGCCAGCCCTCCGCCCTTCTTGAAGCGGTCGAGGAAGGTGTCGGACTCGCGCTGCGCACGCCCGAACGCGCGCCACCTCTCGGCGATGATGCCCCAAGAGGCGACCGAGAAGCCGAGCAGCACGAGCAGGACCAGCTTCGCCATGGGACCCGAGCTCATGACGAGGGCCCAAACGTCGAGTCCGCTCTGGGTTGCGCTTAGGATCGGCAGCACGCGCGAATGGTACGCGACGCGTTCCGGGGCGACAAGCGGAACGGTCCGCCCCGCGCCGTGTTATCGTAGCGATTCCACAACGGCCTCCCTCGAGCGCACCCCATGCTCAAGACGCTGCGCATCCGCAATCTCGTGACGATCGACGACCTTAGGGTCGAGTTCGGCCCGGGGTTGAACGTGCTGACCGGCGAGACCGGGGCCGGCAAGTCGATCGTCGTGGACGCGCTCGGCCTTGCCGCGGGCTCGCGGGGCGACAGCGCGCTCGTCCGATCCGGCGCCGATCGGTCGGTGATCGAGGCGGCGTTCGACCTTCCGCCGCGCGGTCCGTTGCGAGCGCTGCTCGCAGAGCGCGGTCTCGATGCGGGCGAGGGGGAATTGATCGTCCGGCGTGAGCTTGCGGCGTCGGGGTCCGGGCGGGTTCTGATCAACGGCTCGCCGTCGACGGTGGGCGTCTTGCGCGAGATCGGCGAGCACCTCTTCGACCTCCACGGCCAACACGAACATCGGGGCCTGTTGGGCCCCGAGCGGCACCTTGCGCTTCTCGATTCCTTCGGCGGGAACGACGACACCCGCTCCGCCGTCGCCGCGGCTCATCGCGACGCCGTCGCCGCGGAAGGACAGGTGACGCGCCTCGTTGCGCTGGGACGCGAGGGGCGCGTCCGCAGCGCGGCCTTGGGCGAGATGCTGCGCGAGATTCGCGGGGTCGACCCGAAGCCGGGTGAGCTCGACTCCCTGCGACGCGACCGCGAGGTTCTCCAAAACGGCGCGCGGGTCGCCGAGCTGCTCGACGAGGCGATCCTGCGGCTGGACGAAGGCGACCTCCCGGCGATCGCGTCGCTTCACACCGCGGAGCGGAGGGTCGCCGAGCTGGGGCGGATCGACCCGTCGCTTGCCAACGTTGCCGCGCGGCTCGAATCGGCGCGCCTCGATCTCGAGGACGCGCGCGACACGCTCGCCGCGTACCGCGCTCGCGCCGATTTCGATCCGCAGCGTTTGGAGTCGATCGAGTCCCGGCGCGCCGCCTTGGAGAGGCTCCTCCTCCGGTTTGGACCCGCGGAGGAGGACGCCGTGGCCGGCGCCAACCGCGCGGAGCGCGAGCTCGCCACGATCGACAACCTAGACACCGAGATCGCGGCTGCGGAAGGGAAGCTCGCCGCCGCACGAGCGGCCTACGACGACGCCGCACGGGTCCTCTCGAAAAGGAGGGCCATTGCCGCGGCGCGCCTCGGTCCCGCAGTCGAGGCCGAGCTCACGCCCCTCGCCTTGGCCAAGGCGCGATTCGAGGTCGTGCTCACGCCGTCTGGCGACGCGTCGGCCGCGGGGGCCGAGCGCGCGGAGTTCTTCCTCGCCGCGAACCCCGGCGAGGCGGCCCGGCCGATCGGGCGCGCGGCGTCGGGCGGCGAGCTCTCCCGTCTCATGCTCGCCCTCCACGTCGTCCTGGATGCCGCCGCCCCCGGGCCCGTCCTGGTCTTCGACGAAGTGGACGCGGGGGTCTCAGGAAGGGTCGCCGTGGCGGTCGGCGCGCGGCTCGCCCGGCTCGCGGCGAGGCACCAGGTTCTGTGCGTGACACACCTTCCACAGGTCGCGGCCCACGCCGACGGCCATTACCATGTGTCGAAGCGCGTCGCCTCGGGGCGCACCCACACCGAAATCGTTCCTTTGACCGGTGAGGAGCGCGTGGACGAGCTGGCCCGGATGCTCGGGGGACGGCAGGCGACGATCGCCTCGCGGGAAAACGCCGCGGAGCTTATCGCCGAGGCCGGCCAGGCCGGGCGCGCGCCTCGGAGGAACTGACGCGATGCGCCTTGCCGTCTATCCCGGGACCTTCGATCCGGTGACCTTCGGCCACCTGGATCTCGTCGAGCGGGGTGCAAAGCACGTCGACCGGCTGATCATCGCGATTCTCCGCAACGAGGACAAGCAGACCCTGTTCACCGTGTCCGAGAGGACGGCGTTCCTGCGCGACGCGGTGGCCAAGTGGAACAACGTCGTCGTGGACGACTTCGACGGGTTGCTCGTGGATTATGCGAAGCGAACGGGGGCGAGTCTCATCCTCCGTGGCCTGCGCGCCGTGTCGGATTTCGAGTACGAGCTCCAGATGGCGATGATGAACCGCCGCCTCGCCCCCGATCTCGAGACGGCGTTCCTCATGCCGAACGAGGCATTCTCGTACGTGTCGAGCCGGCTGGTCCGCGAGGTGGCGCGCTTGGGCGGCGACGTTTCGGGCCTGGTGCCGCCCGCCGTAGCCAAGGCACTCGTCGAGAAGTTCGGGCGCGGCACCCGTCCTTGACCCTCTTCGCGCGCGACCCGTATACTCGGCGCGTATGTCCCGCCTGGTCAGTATCTTCCTGGCGGTGTTCCTCTCCGCCACATCAGGGGCCACCTCGCCTTCGGTCCGTTTGGTGCGCTTCGAAACGGACATCAACTCCGCCACCGCCAAGCGGATCTTGGACGCGATCGACGCGGCCGACGCGGCGGGTGACGCGCTCGTTCTCATCGAGCTGGACACGCCCGGAGGCTCGGTCGACGCGACCGAGACCATAGTCAAGAAAATACTCGCCGCGAAGACGCCGGTCGCGGTCTGGGTCGGGCCGTCGGGGGCCCGCGCGGCCTCGGGCGGCTTCTATCTTCTGATCGCCGCCGACGTCGCCGCGATGGCTCCCGGGACGAGAGCCGGCGCGGCGGCGGTCATCTTCGGGATGGGCAAGAGCGAGGACGGCGACATCCTCCTCAAGAAAGCCACGAACGACCTGGCGGCCCTCGCGCGCTCGATCGCCGAGCATCGAGGGAGGAACGTTTCGGCCTGCGAGAAAGCCGTCGTCTCCGCCGAGTCGTTCACGGACGCCGCTGCGGCTAAGGAAGGAATCGTCGACCTCGTCGCCGCGGACCGCGCCGATCTCTTGCGGCAGCTTGACGGCCGCAAGGTCAAGCGCTTCGACGGCCGCGACACGACGCTCGCGGTGGCGGGCGCTCTCACCGTCGAACCGGTTCGGACGAGTGCTGCGAAGCTCGAGGAGCGGATCGGCGGGTTTCTCGGGAACCCGACGATCGTCTACCTCTTGTTCCTGATCGGCCTCGCCGGGCTCTACGCCGAGTTCAATCATCCGGGGACCTGGGTCCCCGGGCTCGTGGGAGCCGTGGCGCTGATCCTCTTCGCGTTTGCGGCCCAGCAGCTACCGATCTCGGCGATCGGACTGATCCTCGTGCTGCTCGGTTTGGCGCTGTTCGTGCTCGAGCTGAAGATCGCATCCCACGGCCTGTTCGGGATCGCGGGAACGGCCGCCGTCATCGCGGGATCGGTGATGCTGTTCCCCGGTGCCCGCGGCGATCTCCGGCCGCCGCTTCTCGTGGTGCTCCCCGGGAGCCTGACGCTGGCGGCGTTTTGCTTCGCGGCCACGCGCTTGGCGATCATCGCGCGGCGCGCGCCTCTTGCGACCGGCGTCGAGGGCTTGCGCGGGGAAATCGGCGTGGTCGAGGAACCGCTGGCGCCCGAGGGGACGGTCTTCGTGCACGGCGCCTTGTGGAAAGCGACGACCGCCTCCGGTTCGGTCCCGGCCGGAACCCGCGTCCGCATCGTGCGCGTTAGGGATCTCATCGTCGACGTCGAGCGCGTCGACGCCACGGGCTGACGGGCGCTTCATAGGGAGAACACATGCTCGGCATCGAAAGTTCCGCCGGCCTTCTGGTTGCTTTGGTCATCGTGGTCTTCATCACCGCGAACTCCATCAAGATCCTCCCCGAGTACGAGCGCGGTGTCGTCTTCCGGCTTGGCCGCCTACGCCCGATGGACTACGGCCCCGGCATCTTCTTCTTGATCCCGATCGCAGATCGGATGGTGCGCATCTCGTTGCGGACGGTCGTCCACGACGTGCCGCCCCAAGACATCATCACGCGCGACAACGTCTCGGTGAAAGTCAACGCCGTCGTGTATTACCGGGTGATGAACCCCCGCCGGGCGGTCGTCGACGTCGAGAACTTCCACTACGCCACCAGCCAGCTGTCGCAAACGACGCTCCGCTCGGTGCTCGGCCAGGTCGATCTGGATACGCTGCTCTCGGAGCGCGAGAAGCTCAACCAACAGCTGCAGACGATCCTCGACAAGCACACCGACCCGTGGGGGATCAAGGTCTCGGCGGTGGAGGTCAAGCACGTCGATCTTCCGGTCGAGATGCAGCGCGCCATGGCGAAGCAGGCCGAGGCCGAGCGCGAGAAGCGCGCGAAGATCATCCACGCGGAGGGAGAGCGGCTGGCGGCCACGGCTCTGGGACAGGCGGCGGAGATCTTCGGAGCGAATCCGGTCACCCTCCAGCTCCGCTATCTCCAGACGTTGACCGAGGTGGCGTCCGAGAAGAACTCTACCTTGATCTTCCCGTTGCCCATCGATCTCATCCGGCCGTTTCTCATGGGCAAATGAGCGAGCGACGGGCGAGCGCGGGCGTGAAGCCCGCCGGGGAGCGGAAGGCGCCGGCGCGGCGGATGAAGGGGGTGAAATCGGCCTCCGCATCCGACGTGATGGCGGCCGCGCTGGCCGTGTCGCAGTGTCTCGATCTCGAAGGGCAGCTCCACGCGTTCCTCGACGTCGCGCGCGCCTGGGCGCAAGCGAAAGACGGCGTCGGCTTTGGACCCGATCTCGAGGGATCGGCGCTCGCCCCGCTCAGCACGACTCTTTCGGCCGGGGATCCGCGGCTCGAGTCCTTGCGACACGCGGTGCGCTCGCGAGGCCCCGCTCACTGGGCGGAGGGGGCGTTTCCGCTCGCGGCCGACGGCGTGCGCGCCCTCGCGGTTCCGCTGCGCGCCGAGCACGAGGCGGCGGTCGGCGCCGTCGTCTTGCTCGATCCCGTCAAGGACGCCGCGGCGTCTCTGACCGAGCTCGCCCAGCGCATTCGCCCCGCGGTCAGAAACGCGATGCAGGTCCGCGCGATCCGCGAGCTCACCATCAAGGACGACACCGCCTCCTGCTACAACCGGCGCTACTTCGAGGAGTTCATCCTCGAGGAGATGTCGCGCGCCAATCGATTCAAGACCCCGATGTCTTTGATCTTCTTCGACATGGACAACCTCAAGGACGTGAACACCCGGCTCGGGCACGCCGCGGGGAGCCGCACGCTCCTCGAGGTGTCGGAGCGCGTGCGGGGAAAGATCCGAAAGTTCGACAAGTT
Organism: uncultured Acidobacteriota bacterium; assembly: GCA_964619965.1. Lineage (GTDB taxonomy): Bacteria > Acidobacteriota > Polarisedimenticolia > Polarisedimenticolales > DASRJG01 > DASRJG01. Next base: position 39,499 of record CAZUGP010000046.1, on the reverse strand, counting down.
GTTCCGGTTCGGCGGTGACGAGTTCTGCATCGTGCTGCCCGAGACGGAATGGCACGGCGCGACGGAGGTCGCCGAGCGGGTCCGGGAGGTGATCTCGGGCCGTCCGTTCTTGACGGCGACGCGCGGGCCGCAGGGCGCCCAGCCGATGACCGCGTCGTTCGGAATCGCGTCATTCCCGCTCCACGCGCGCACCAAGGAAGAGCTGGTGCAGCGAGCCGACCGCGCGATGCAGTCGGTGAAGACCACGACAAAGAACGGGATCGGAACCGCCGAGCGGCGGCGGGACCCCGATGTTTCCTGACGCCGCGCAGAGGGACGAGCCCCGCGAGCTAAGGCTCGAGGGGGGATTGCTCGCGGTCGCGGGGGGAGTGCTGCTCGCGCTCCTCGCCGGCGCGTTTCAGCTGGGGCGCGTCGTCGAGCGATGGAGCGCACCGGCGCGGGCCGTGTCGTCGTCATCCGATCCGCTCGGCAACCTCGAACAAGAGGCCGTCGCCGCGACCGAGAAGCTGACCTTCTTCGACACGCTGTCGGGCCCCGGCAAGGAGGCCGAGCCCGCCCGCGAGGCGCAGGCGAAACCCTCCCCCCCCACGCCGCCCGCACCCCAGGTCTCACCGGGGTCCTGGTTCGTCCAAGTGTTCGTCGGTCGTGACCGCCAGGCGGCCGAAGACGTCGTCCGTTCCCTCCGGGCGAGCCGATACCCCGTTCGCATCGATGCGGTCGCCGAGGGCTCGTCGGGGAGCCTTTTCAAGGTCCGGGTGGGCGGATTCCCGTCCAAAGAGGCGGCCGAAGCGGGAGCGGAACGGCTGCACAACGACGGGCACAGCGGCACGTGGGTGGTCCGCGTCGCGCCGTAGGTCTGGCCTGCAGCCCGAGTTCCGCCCCGGGAACCGGCTATGCTATTTTTCGTCAGCGGCTTGCATGGGACCCAACGGGTCCTAAATTCCGTCTCGGCGGAGGGGAACCGTGGCTGGTCCGGACCTGCAGGAACTCAACCAGCGGATCGAAGCGCTGACCGAAAAGGTCGACGCGCTGCGGAGGTTCCTTTGATGTGGACCGCAAGCGCGCCGAGCTCGACGCCCTAGAGGTCGAACTGAGCGATCCGGCGGTTTGGGGCGACCCGGACCGCACCAAGGTCCTGAAGCAGAGGCGCTCGCGGTTGACTGAGAGCATCGAAAGGGCGGCTGCCCTCGGGCGCCTGCTCGACGATGCGCGGACTTTTCATGAGCTCGTCCGAGAGGGAGAAGACGTGCTGGCGGACCTCGTCCAGGCGGTTGCGACCTTGGGGGAGCGGGTCGACGAGACCGAGCTGGCGACGCTTCTGACCGGCAAGCACGATGCCGCCCCGGCGATTCTCGAGATCCACCCGGGCGCCGGCGGAACGGAATCGCAGGACTGGGCGGAGATGCTCTACCGCATGTACGTGCGTTGGGCCGAGCGCCGCGGGCTGAAGGTCTCGACGCTCGATTGGCAGGCGGGCGAGGAGGCCGGCATCAAGAGCGCGACGATCGGCATCGAGGGGCCGAACGTGTACGGTTATCTGAAGGCGGAGCGCGGGGTCCACCGCCTCGTGCGGATCTCGCCGTACGACGCGCAGTCCCGGCGCCACACCTCGTTCGCCTCGATCGACGTGATTCCCGAGGTCGAAGACGACGTCGAGATCGTGATCGAGGACAAGGACCTGAGGATCGACACCTACCGATCGTCCGGCGCCGGCGGACAACACGTCAACGTCACCGACTCGGCGGTTCGCATCACGCACCTGCCGACCAACATCGTCGTGACCTGCCAGAACGAGCGCTCCCAACACCGGAACCGCGAGGTGGCGATGGGCGTTCTCCACGCCAAGCTCGCCAACAGGGCCCGCGAGGAAGCCGAGGCGAAGATGGCGAAAGAGGTCGGCGAGAAGCAGAAGATCGAGTGGGGCCACCAGATCCGATCCTACGTGCTGGCGCCGTACCGCCTCGTCAAGGATCACCGGACGGGGTTCGAGGTCGGCGACGCCGATCGCGTGTTGAACGGCGATATCGACGGTTTCATCCGCGCGTTCCTGACGAGCGGACGCGAGGCGAATCTCGCTCAGGACCTTCCGAGATGACCAAGGACCCGTTGGGCCGGCCGGACCTAGGAGATCTCGACGATCGCGCCGGAGAGATCCTGAAGTCCGTGATCGAGGCCCACGTCATCACCGGTGAGCCGGTCGGCTCGCGCTCGCTTTCGCGCGGCGCCGGGCTCGATCTGTCCCCGGCGACGATCCGCAACGTCATGTCCGATCTCGAAGAACGAGGTTTGCTGAGCCAGCCGCATGCCTCGGCGGGTCGCGTGCCGACCGACCTCGCGTACCGCCTCTTCGTCGATCGATTGATGAGCCGGCCTCCTCTCTCCGCCGGCCACGCGCACGCGATCGACGAGGCGCTCCAGCACCGCCGGGGAGAGATCCCGGAGCTCCTGAGCGAGGCCGCGCGCCAGCTCTCGCGGGTCTCCCAACACGTCGGCGTCGTGCTCGTCCCTGACATGCGACGGATCGTGGTCGAGCACTTGGAATTCGTGCGTCTCGACGCGCGCCGCGTCGTCGCGATCCTGGTCGATCGCTCCGGCGTCGTCCACAACCGGATCCTCGACCTCGAGGACGCCTTCGATCAGCCCGATCTCGATCGCGTGGGGAACGAGCTGTCGCGGCGTTTCAGCGGCCAAACCCTTCCAACGATCCGGGAGGCGATCGGCCGTGAGCTCCTCGAGGAGCAGACCGCCTACGATCTCCGTCGCACCCGCCTGCTGACGCTCGGGCGGGACGCCCTGGCGGTCGACGAAGATGCGACGGACGTTCTCGTCGAAGGGGCCTCGAATCTCGTGGGCGCGCTGGAATTCAACGATCTCGAGCGAACCAAGGATCTGTTGCGCACGCTCGAGCAGAAGGGCCGCCTCGTCGACCTCTTAGAGAGCGTCTTGACCGGGCAAGGCGTCCAGGTCGTCATCGGCCACGAGAATCCGGTCTCCTCCCTCTCCGATCTCTCCGTCGTTGCGACCACGTACCGGGCGGGGGACCGCGTGCTCGGAACGGTGGGCATCGTCGGTCCGACGCGCATGGAATACGCGCAGGCGATCGCCTTGGTCGACTACCTGGCGCACGTTCTGACGCGCTTCCTCACGAACCCCGGTGTTTGAGGTGAACCGCATGATCCACGACAAGACGGGCCGGCGGCTCGAAACCGATCCCGAACTCGCGGAGGACATCGAGATCTTAGAGGTCGTCGGTGTGGACGAGGACGGCGTTCCCATCGACGGCGCGGACGAAGACGACGTCGAGCTCGTCTTCGACGAGAGCGACTCCGCGGGAGACACGGAAATGCGCGGTGCGGGCACGTCCGCATCCGTCGAGGACGTCGAGCTGCGCGAACGCCTGCTGCGGCTGCAGGCCGATTTCGAGAACTTCAAGAAGAGGATCGAGCGGGAGCGCGCCGACCACTTCCGGTACGCGACCTTCGAGCTCATCGGCCGCATCCTCCCGGTGCTCGACAATTTCGAGCGTGCGATGGCCGCCGTCCGCCCCGGAGCCGCGAGCGATGCGCTGATCGAGGGGGTCGCGCTCATCCACAGGCAGCTCGTCTCCGAGCTATCAGCCTCCGGCTTGCGGGCCATGGAGAGCGTGGGAGAGGCGTTCGACCCAGCGCGGCACGAAGCGGTGGCGACCGACGCGGACCCGGCGCAGCCGCCGCACACGGTGACCGAGGTCTTCCAGAGAGGCTATTTCCTTTACGACCGCGTCTTGCGGCCAGCGATGGTCCGCGTTCGTGTCGACGAGTCCGACGGAGGCGCCGAAGCCTCCGACCAGAAGGAGCCCTGACATGGGTAAGGTGATCGGTATCGATCTCGGCACGACCAATTGCTGCATCGCTGTGATGGAGGGGGGCAAGCCCCGCGTGATCGCCAGTCGCGAAGGAGCCCGCACGACGCCCTCCATCGTCGCGTTCACGCCGCGCGGCGAAAAGCTCATCGGGCAAATCGCCAAGCGCCAGTCGCTGACGAACCCGCAGCACACGATCTACTCGGTCAAGCGGCTCATCGGGCGCAAGTTCGACTCTCCCGAGGTCGGGAAGGCGCGGCAGATCGTGCCGTATCAAATCGTCTCGTCGCAAAACGCCGATGCGTGGATCCACGTGCGCGACCGCGACTACTCGCCTCAGGAGATTTCCGCCTACCTCCTCACGCGCCTCAAGGAGATGGCGGAAGACCACCTCGGAGCGGAGGTGACCGAGGCGGTCATCACGGTCCCGGCGTACTTCGACGACTCGCAGCGCCAGGCGACCAAGGACGCCGGGAGGATCGCCGGGCTGACCGTCCTGAGGATCGTCAACGAGCCGACCGCGGCAGCGCTCGCGCACGGGCTCGACGTGGGCACGACGCCACGGAAGATCGCGGTCTACGATCTGGGGGGAGGCACGTTCGACATCTCGATCCTCCAGCTCGGCGAAGGGGTGTTCGAGGTCAAATCCACCTCAGGAGACACGTTCTTGGGGGGTGAGGATTTCGACCAGCGCATCGTCGACTGGCTGCTCGCACTGTTCCACGGGGACACGGGCATCGACCTTCGCACGGACCGCTTGGCGCTCCAGCGCTTGAAGGAGTCGGCCGAGAAGGCCAAGTGCGAGCTGTCCCGGCTCGAGGCGGCGGAGATCAATCTCCCGTTCATCTCGGCGGACGAAAGCGGGGCGCGACACCTCAATACGACGTTGACGCGCGAGAAATTCGAGGAGCTGGTCGAAGATCTCATCGAGAAGACCCGTGGGCCGTGCGAGGAGGCGCTTCGCCTCGCGGGTTTGAGGCCCGACGACATCGAGGAGGTCGTGCTCGTGGGCGGCCAGACCCGCACGCCGAAGGTCGTCGAGACCGTGCGGCAGATCTTCGGCCGCGAGCCGAACTCCAGCATCAACCCGGATGAGGTCGTGGGCATCGGCGCCGCGATCCAGGCGGGCATCTTGAAAGGCGACGTCAAGGACATGGTCCTCCTCGACGTGACGCCGCTCTCCCTGGGCATCGAGACGCGCGGCGGGATGTTCACCAAGATCATCGATCGCAATTCCACGATCCCCACGCGTAAGTCGAGAATCTTCACGACCGTGTCGGACAATCAGTCCAAGGTCGAGGTCCACGTGCTGCAGGGAGAGCGCGAGATCGCCGGGCACAACAAGTCCCTCGGCCGGTTCGACCTCGTCGGCATCCCGCCCGCTCCCAAGGGCACCGCGCAGATCGACGTCACGTTCGACATCGATTCGAACGGCATCGTCAACGTATCGGCCCGTGACATGGCCACGAAGCGCGAGCAGAAGATCCTCGTGATGCCGGCCGGCGGCCTGTCCGAGCCCGAAATCCACGCGATCATCGAAGACGCGCAAAAGCATGAAGAGGAGGACCGGCGCCGCGCCGAGTTCATCCGCGTCCGCACGCGCCTGGAGGGTCTCGTCGAGTCGAATCAGAAGACCTTCGCGGAGTTCGGCGCCATGCTCCCGCCGGAACAGCAAACGAACGTGAGAAAGATCCTGGACACGGCGCGCAAGGCGTTGGAGGGCGGAAACGCCGCCGAATGCACGACGGCGCTCGAACGGATCGCCGAGGTCGGCCACATTCTCTCCGAGGTGATCCTGTACGATCCGGGAGCATTCTCATCCGGCGAGGAAGGCGGAGAGAGCGGTGCGGCCGCAGGCTCAGAACCGGCGGATACGGTCGAGGAGGCCTGAGTCGTTGGCGGAGCGGGACTACTACGAAATCCTCGGGGTCTCGCGTGAAGCGTCCTCGGACGACCTCAAGAAGGCGTACCGCCGGCTCGCGCTGACGTACCATCCGGACAAGAACCCCGGGGACAAAGCGGCCGAGGAGATGTTCAAGGAGGCCGCGGAGGCCTACGCGGTCCTCTCGGACCCGGCCAAGCGCGAGCGGTACGACCGCTTCGGACGCCAGGGGCTGGGTGGTCAGCCCGGGTTCTCCGGGTTCGATCAAGAGATCTTCGGCGACTTCGGCGACATCCTCGGGAACATCTTCGGCTTGGGGAGCATCTTCGGCGGCGGTCGCCGCGGTCCGCGCGCCGGGTCCGACCTGCGGTACGACCTGACGATCTCGTTCGAGCAAGCGGCCGCCGGCATCGAGGCTCCGATCGTCGTTCCGCGTCTCGACCGTTGCGGCACCTGCCGCGGCACCGGGGCCAAGGGTAAAGACGGGGTGAAGACCTGTCCCACCTGCCGCGGCCGCGGCCAGGTGGCCTTCCAACAGGGTTTTTTCACGATCGCCCGCACCTGCGGCAGTTGCGGCGGCGCCGGCAAGCGCATCGTGACGCCGTGCGCCAGCTGCGCCGGAGAGGGGCGCCTGCGCGCAAGCTCGACGATCACGGTCCGGGTCCCCGCGGGGGTGGACGACGGCATGCGCCTCCGCGTGACGGGGGAAGGGGAGGCGAGCGGGGACGGAGGACCCGCCGGCGACCTTTTCGTCGTGTTGCACGTCGAAGAACATCCCGTGTTCCGCCGCGACGGGGCGCAGCTGCACTGCGACGTCGTGATCTCGTTCGCGCAGGCCGCGCTCGGAACGATCGTTCGCGTGCCCTTGATCGGTGGCGGCGAGGAAGAGCTCGAGGTCGACGCGGGGATGCAATCGGGCACGATCCTTCGGCTGCGCGGCAAGGGTCTTCCGGCGCTCGACCGGTCGGGGCGCGGCGACCTGCACGTCACGATCCGTGTGCAGACCCCGAAGAGCCTCTCCGCCGAGCAGCGCCGCCTTTTGGAGCAGCTCGCGGAGCTCGACGGCGTCGAGACGGCCGAGCGTGGGCTCTTCGACCGAGTGAAAGACATCTTCAATTGACTTCGCCTTGGCACGTGCTGACGGTCCGTGTTCCCGATGCGTTGGACGACGAGATCGCGGCGGTTTTGGGAAGCGGGAGCTTGGGCGTCGAGGTTGCAAGCTCGGGGCCCGGGATGAGCGAGCTTCGGGTGTACTTGGGGCCTTCCTACGATGACGACGTGTGGCGCAGCCGCGCAGCCGACGTCCTCGGCGCGCACGGCCTGCCGGCTGCGGGGTCGCGGCTCGCGATCGACCCGGTCGACGACGGGCGCTGGGTCGAGCGGTGGCAGGCCTCGCTGTCGCCGATCCCCCTGGGGACCCGGTTCGTGGTCCTTCCCACGCTGTCTGGTGTGGCCGAGAACGGACGTGAGCCGATCCGGCTGATCCCCGGAATGGCTTTTGGCACCGGCGAGCACCAGACGACCCGCCTCTGCGCGTGCGGTGTGGAGCAACGGGTCGCGCCCGGGTCGCGCTGGCTCGATCTCGGCACTGGCACCGGCCTTCTTGCGATCGTCGCGGCGCGGTGCGGGGCCTCCCGCGTGCTCGCCCTGGATTCAGACCCGGTTGCGATCGCCGTCGCCTCGGACGTCGTGGCGGCCAATGCCGCGACGGGGGTCGTCGAAGTGCGGGCCGGCTCGATGGCCGAGGCGGGCGACGAGACGTTCGACGGCATCGTCGCCAATATCCAGGCGTCGTTTTTCATCGCGAGCGCGGCGTCGCTCGGGAACGCCTTGGCGCCAGGAGGCCTGCTCATCGCGTCGGGCTTCTTGGACGACGACGTCGCCTGTGTATCGTCCGCGCTCGCCGCCGCCGGGATGGTCGTCCTAGCCTCCTCGTCCGAAGGGCCGTGGGCGTGCCTGCTCCTCGTCCGGCGCGAGGGATGACGGACACCTGCCGGCGGGCGTTCCTCGCTGCGACTCCGGGGCCGGGTGATCGCGCGACGCTCGACCCTTTGGAGTCCCATCACGTCGCGCGCGTTTTACGACTGAAACCCGGCGACGCGCTTCAGGTCTTCGATGGGAAAGGCGGCGCGTGGGCTGCGACGCTCGACGGGGTCTCCCGCGAATGCGTGACCGTCGTCATCGGCGAGGAGAGCACGGAAGACGTCGAGCCGACGCTCCGCATCGTCCTCTGCCAGGCGGTCGTTCGCCCGGAAAAGCTCGAGTGGGTCCTTCAGAAGGGAACCGAGATCGGCGTTTCGGCCTTTCAGCTGATCGCTACGGATCGGGTCGAGGCGCCGCCGCCTTCCCCTTCGCGCCTGGCGCGCTACGGCCGCATCGTGATGGAGGCCTGCAAGCAGAGCGGCCGCCGAAAGCTGCCGACTCTGGAGTCAGGCTCTCTGGGTACGCCCCCGGAGGGAGTCGTCGCGATCGTGCTGGCGCCGGCGGCCGGCGTCGCCTCGCTGGGGACGGTGCTGGCCGGCCCAAGGGTGCAGGAGGTCTGGATCGCCGTGGGGCCGGAGGGCGGGTTTTCGGACCGGGAGCTTGGCGCCCTGGCCGCGCGCGGATGGACGCCCGCGTCGCTCGGCCCGCGCGTGTTGCGCACGGAGACGGCCGGCGCCGTCGCCGCGGCCATCGTCCTCCACGCCTGGGGCGATCTGGGCCCGCGCCCCGCCGGTTGACTCCCGCTGGGCCCGCACCTATGTTCGGGGCGAAGTCAGGACGATTCCATTTGGGGGAGTCCATGGAACTGCACATCAACGATCTCCTGAAAATTTGCGCCGATCGCGGGGCGTCCGACCTCCATCTCAAAGCCGGAAGCCACCCGGTGATCCGCGTGGATGGACGGCTTCTCCCTCTGACCGAACAGAGGCGCTTGATGCAAGAAGACACGATCGCGATGGCCTTCAGCATCATGAGCGCGCGCCAGAAGCAGAAGTTCAAGGACAACTACGAGCTGGACATGGCGTACTCGGTGCCGGGCCTCGGGCGCTTTCGCTGCAGCGTTTTCCAGCAGCGAGGGACGGTCGGCCTCGTGCTCCGCGTCATCCCTGTCAAGGTTCTCACCATCCGCGATCTGGCGCTGCCTCCGGTCCTCGAGCAGATCGCCGGCGAGCGTCGCGGGCTGATCCTCGTCACGGGGACCACCGGCTCCGGTAAGTCGACCTCGCTCGCGGCGATGATCGACTACATCAACTCGACCCGGACCGAGCACATCATGACCATCGAAGATCCGATCGAGTTCCTGCACCGGGACAAAAAGAGCCTGGTGAACCAGCGCGAGGTCGAAGTGGACACCAAGTCCTTCGCCCTCGCGTTGCGTGCGGCCCTCCGTCAAGATCCCGACGTCATCTTGGTCGGCGAAATGCGCGACTACGAGACGATCGAGACGGCGCTCACCGCGGCGGAGACGGGCCACTTGGTTCTCTCGACGCTGCACACGCTCGACGCAACCGAGACGGTGAACCGGATCATCGCGGTCTTCCCTCCGCACCAGCAGAAGCAGATCCGACTCCAGCTGGCGTCGGTCGTGAAGTCCATCATCTCGATGCGCCTGGTGCCGCGCGCGGACGGCAAGGGCCGCGTGCCCGCGGTCGAAGTGTTGCGCGCGACCTCGTACATCCGCGATTGCGTCGAGAACAAGGAAAAGACGAAGCTGATCCGCGACGCGATCTCCCAGGGAACGAGCCAGTACGGCATGCAGACCTTCGATCAGTCGCTCTACAGGCTGTACAGCCAGGATCTCATCTCGTTCGAAGAGGCGCTGCGCCAGGCGACGAACCCCGACGAGTTCAAGTTGAGGGTCGCCGGCATCCATTCGACCTCCGACGCCTCGACCGATCAGATGGATCAGGCGTCGACCGCAGGGGGCGCGGTGGACCCCCAACATCCCGATTCCCCGTTCGAGTTCAGCCGCAGCTGAGGTTGGCGCGATCCGCAGTAGAGTATTCCGGTGTCCGACGCGTACCAGGACGGTGTGCGCTTGCTGGGGCGCCGGCCGCTGACGCGGCATGAGATCGTCCTGCGTCTAAAAGAGCGCGGCCACGACGACCTCGACGTCGAGGCCGCGGTGTCCCGCCTTGCCGCCCAGTCCGCGATCGACGATCGCGCGCTGGCACGCCACTGGATCGCCTCGCAAGCCGGGCCGCGCGGCCGAGGCAAACAGCGCGCGTTGGCCGAGCTCGTGGCGCGCGGCGTCCCGGCGGAGGTCGCGTCGTCCGCGTGGTCTTTGGCGGTTGAAGAGGGCGAGATCGACGAAGGGGCCATACTCTCTCGCGCGGTCCGGCGCCGGCTCGGCGCACCGCCGGCACGGGCGGGAATGGGGCGTCTGGCGCGCGTGTACAATGCGCTGCTTCACGAGGGTTTCGGGCGCGAACAGGTCGAGGCGGCGCTCCTGCCGTACGGCTTCGAGAGGACCGACTCATGACCTCGCCGGAGATCCGCCGCGCGTTCCTCGAATTCTTCGAAAAGCGCGGGCATCGCGTCGTCCCCAGCTCGCCGCTGGTCCTTCCCAACGACAAGACGCTCCTGTTCGCGAACGCGGGGATGAACCAATTCAAGGACACGTTCACGGGCCGGGACAAACGCGAGTACGTGCGTGCGGTGTCGTCGCAGAAGTGCCTGCGCGTCTCCGGAAAGCACAACGATCTCGAACAGGTCGGCCGCACGCCGCGCCATCACACCTTCTTCGAGATGCTGGGCAATTTCTCTTTCGGCGACTATTTCAAGGCCGACGCGATCGCCTGGGCGTGGGAGCTGCTCACCAAGGTGTACGGCGTCCCTAAAGAGCGCCTCTGGGTGACCGTGTTCGGCGGCACGCCCGCGGTGCCGGGCGACGAGGAGGCGGCAAGCCTCTGGCGCGACACGGTCGGGGTCGATCCGGCGCGGATTCTGCGGCTGGGCGAGAAGGAGAATTTCTGGCGCATGGGGGACGTCGGCCCGTGCGGGCCGTGCAGCGAGATCCACTTCGATCTCGGCGCCGACCTGACGTCGGTGGACGGCCTTTCGACGCCCGAGAACGACGAAAGACGCTACGTCGAGATCTGGAACCTCGTGTTCATGCAGTTTGACCAGAAGGCCGACGGGACATTGACGCCCCTTCCGGCGCCTTCCATCGACACCGGGATGGGGCTCGAGCGCATCACCTCGGTACTTCAGGGCAAGCGCAGCAACTACGACACCGATCTGTTCCTGCCGATCCTCCTCGCGATCGGCAGGCGGGCGGGGACGGACTACGGCGCGGGTCCCGACTCCGACACCTCGATGCGCGTCATCGCCGACCACGCGCGCTCTCTTTGTTTCCTCGTTGCCGACGGTGTCGTGCCCGCAAACGACAAGCGCGGCTACGTGCTGCGGCGTGTGCTGCGCCGCGCGATCCGCCACGGGCGGAAGCTCGGTCTGACGGAACCATTCCTTCACGAGGTCGCGCCGGTCGTCATCGAGACGCTGGGCGAGGTCTACCCCGAGATCGTCGGCGCGCAGCCGGCCATACTCGAAGTCGCACGCCGCGAGGAAGAACGCTTCGGCGAGACCGTCGCGGCCGGCCTCACGCTGCTCGATGAGGCCATCGCGAAGATCCCCAAGGGGTTGCGCGTGCTCCCGGGTTCGGAGCTCTTCCGGCTCTACGATACGTTCGGCCTGCCGATCGACCTCGCGCAAGACGTCGCGGAGGAGCGCGGCGTCACCCTCGACACGCCGGGGTTCGAGGTGGAGTTGGGCCGGCAGCGGGTGCGTGCCCAGGCCTCGTGGAAGGGCGCCAAGAAGGAGGAGGCGAAGGGGGCGTGGCAGGATCTGGCCTCGCGTTTTCGGACGACGTTCGAAGGGTTCCGGTTACAGACCCTAGACGGTGTGAAAGTCCTGGCGCTCCTCGGGCCGCAGGGCGCTCCCGTAGAATCGCTCGCCGAAGGACAGACGGGAGAGGTGTTGCTCGAGGCCACTCCTTTCTACGGCGAAGCCGGCGGCCAGGTCGGCGACACCGGATGGATCGTGTCGCCGGCCGCGCGGGTCCACGTGGACGACACGTACCGTCCGGCCGCAGGCCTGGTGGCGTCGCGCGCAACCGTCGAGTCCGGCCGTCTCGCGGCCGGCGACACCGTCACGGCCGAGGTCGACACCGCGCGCCGCGATGCGATCAAGCGCAATCACACCGCGACGCACCTGCTCCACGCGGCGCTCCGTGAAGTCGTGGGCCTGCACGTCAAGCAAGCGGGGTCGCTCGTCGCCCCCGATCGCCTGCGCTTCGATTTCAGCCATTTCACCGGGCTCACCGATCGCGCGCTCGCCGACATCGAGTCGCTCGTCAACCGCCGCGTCTTGGAGAACGCGCCCGTTACAACCGAGGAGCTTCCGATCGACGAGGCGCTCAAGGCCGGCGCCATGGCCCTTTTCGGCGAGAAATATGGCGAAACCGTGCGGGTGGTTACGATTGGGACATTTTCGAAAGAGCTATGCGGCGGGACGCACTGCGCAGGAACCGGAGAGGTGGGGCTGTTCCTCCTGCCCCACGAGCGGGGGGTGGCCTCGGGCACCCGGAGGGTCGAGGCGACGACCGGGGAAGGCTCACTGGCCAAATCGAGGGCGGACCACCAGATTCTAAAGCGTATGGAAGAGCTCCTCTCCGTCCCGCGTCACGAGGTCCTGGCGGAGTTCGGCCGCCGGATGGAATCGGCGCGTGCGGTTCAGCGCGATCTCGAGCAGCAGCGCGTGCGCGGAATGCGCGCGGAACTCGCTCGTCAAGCGGCGGGCGCCGAAGAGGTGGGCGGCATCAAGGTCTTGGCCGCGCGCGTCGACGGCCTCGCCTCTCAGGAGGCGCGGGTGTTGGCGGACGACCTGCGTCAGATGCTCGGATCGGGAATCGTCATCCTTGGCCGCGCGGACGGGGACAAGGCCTCGATTCTCGTCGCGGTCACCGACGATCTGAAGGCGCGGATCGGGGCCGGCGAGCTCGTGAAAGAGCTCGCAGTCATCATCGGCGGCGGCGGCGGAGGCCGCAGCGACCTCGCCGAGGCGGGCGGCAAAGATCCGTCCCGCCTCGACGAAGCGTTGCGCGCCGGCCGCGACGCGGTGGCGCGGCGCGCGGGAGCCGGCGCGTGAGACACCCTCTTTGCGCCGCCGTGGTCCTCGCGGCCTTGCTCGCCGTCGCACCCGTCCGCGCCGACGAGCTGTTCTACTACGAGAAGGACGGCCAGATGGTGATCACCAACACGCCATCCCGTCGCGACGTGAAACCGGTCCCCCGTCTCCGGGGAGGCCCCGCCCAACGTTCGGTCACGTTGCCGGCAACGCCCTACGATCCGTACATCGAAATGGTCGCCAGGGACAACGGCGTCGACCCGACGCTCGTGAAGGCCGTCGCGCTCGTCGAGTCGGGTTTCAACGCGCGCGCGAGGTCGTCCAAGGGGGCGCAGGGGCTCATGCAGCTGATGCCGAGGACCGCGGCGCAGTACGGAGTGACGAACCTCCACGACCCCTATCAGAACCTCAGTGCGGGTGCGAAACACCTGCGCGAGCTTCTCGACCGGTACGACGGCGACGTGACGTTGGCGCTGGCCGCCTACAACGCGGGTTCGGGGGCCGTGGCGCGCTACGGGGGAGTCCCGGCGTATGCGGAGACGAGGGACTACGTGAAGAAGGTCCAGACGAAGATGGGCCGGTCGCCGCGGAAGAGCGAGGGCCGTCTGGTCTCCGCCAAGGCGGCGAAGATCCAGATGCGCGTCGAGCCCGACGGCTCCGTCACACTGTTCAACTGAGCTCGGCGCCTGAGCCGTCATCTTGCGCTTGCGGCCCGAAGAAGCGCGAGGGCCGCTTCGAGGTCGACCGCGCCGGCCCCGGTGGCTTCGTCGCGACCCGGGGGCCAAACGTCGCGCGTGCTCTGTAACAGGACGCGCTCCAAGGTCTCGGGATCCGTCTCCGGCGCCGCCTGCAAGAGGAGCGCCGCCCCGCCGGCGACCAACCCCGCGGAAAGCGACGTTCCGTCCCCGCGGACGTACGCCTGGGGGTCGCCCGGCGAAGCCATGGGCAAGTCGGCGCCCGGTGCGGCCAGAGTCGGAAACGCCCCGCTTCCGCACCGGCTCGGTCCGCGGGAGGAGAGCGGATGAGGTTCGCCGCCTTCCGCGAGGGCGGCCACGGAGAAGACGGCGGCACCGCCCGGGAAGATCCCCGCGAGCTGAGCCGGGCTCTCTCCGGTTGCCGGCCCGGGGCCGGAGTTTCCGGCCGGAAAGACGACGAAGATCCCGGACGCTTTCCACGCGTCGATGAACGATCGGTCGAACGCGTTGCATTCGCCTTCGTCGTGGGACCACGCGTTGATGACCACGTCGGGCCGGGCGACGCGCAGAATCCAATCGGCGGCTAAGGTCATACGGGAGCGGGTGTAGTAGTTCCTCCAGTTGCCCAACGCCGCAGCCCAACGCGCGCCGGGAGCGACGCCGACGATCCGGCCTTCCGGGTTTCCCCCCACCGCCTGCGAGAGCACACCCGTTCCGTGGCCGTGCCGGTCGGTCGCGGAGGTCGTTCCGTCGACGGGGTCGAACCACCCGCGCTCTCCCGGTACACTGCGCTCGCGTAGCTGTTCGTGAGCCGCGAACGCTCCCGTGTCGATGCTGGCGACGATGACCCCCGTACCGTCGAGTCCGACTCGCCAAAGCCGGTCGGCCTTCATGGCGTCGATCGCCCAGCTCCTGAAGGATGGGCCGAGGGGCGCGCCGGGGGCCGCGGGGGGGTCGGTTGTCCGTCCGGCGGCACGGTCCGAAGTCCAATCCGGACGAACCGCGGCGACCTCGGGATTCGTCCCGATCGCGAGAAGGCCCGCGGCGGTTCCTTCGACGATCAAGCGATTGACGATCGCCACGGGGTGCACGGAGCCGACCGATCCGTTCGCCAGCAGGCGGTCGAACAGAGGCCGAAGCCTCGCCTGCTGCCGCGCAGCCACGAGCTCCAGGGCGCCGACCACCGCGGCACGGGTTTTGGCCTTGGACGCCGACGCGGCGCGCAGCTGCCGCGCAAGGGTCCGAAGGTCGACCTGATCCGTCAGATCGACGAGAGCGACGAAGCGTCGGCCCGGATCGGTGCCGCCAAGGCGCGCGCGGAACTCCCCTTCGAAACGATCCCCGGAGACCGCAAGACGCCGAACGGGAACGGTTCGGACGAAGGCGATGCCCGAGGGATTCCGCCCCGTTCCCGAACACCCGGCAAGGACCGCGATCGCAAGCACCGACGCGACCCGGGAGGACATCCGTCGGATCCGGGGGGAGCGGGCGTCCATCGCCACGCGAATATACACGCCGGGTGCCGGCCGCTGACAGGCTGGTAAGCTGTGAGACATCGCGCGCGGCGCGGGAGAAACGGCAACGATGATGACGGTGCGGCGATGAACGCGGTCGTTCTCGCGATCGGAAGCGAGCTCCTCCGGACCGGCCGTCGCGACACCAATGCCGAGTGGCTGATGGCACGGCTCTTCGATCTCGGCGTCCTCACGTCGTGGCGTGCGGCGATCGGCGACGACGTCCCACGGATCGCCCGGCTCGTCCGCGCGGCTTTAGACGATGCCGCAGTGGTTCTCATCACCGGCGGCCTTGGACCCACCGACGACGACCGGACGCGCGACGCGCTCGCCTCCGCCCTAGGGACTCCGCTCGAACGCGACCCCGTGATGGCGGACCGGATCATGGCTCTGTTCGCGGCGCGAGGGAGGGTGGCCGGTCCGCGGCAATCCTGCCAGGCCGACCGCCCCCGCGGCGCTCAGTGGATCGACAACCCGCTCGGTTCCGCGCCGGGCGTTCTGATCGAAGCGGAGGGGCGCCTTCTCGCAGCCCTTCCCGGTGTTCCCGCGGAGATGAAGGCGATGTTCGACGCATCGGTAGCGCCGCGCCTGGCGTTTTTCGCGGCCGGCGCGCTGGCACAAACCACGCTGCGGATCGCGGGGCGTCCGGAGTCCTTCGTCGACGAGCTGGTGCGCGACCTTTACGGCACCATGGGGACCGAGACGACCATTCTCGCATCGGCCGGGAGCGTCGAGCTGCTGCTGACCGCGCGCGGATCGGATGCAGCCGACGCTCGGGCGCGGCTTAGCTCGCTGGCGGAGGCGATGCGCGCGCGTCTCGGGGTCGATCTGTACGGCGCCGACGGCGATACGTTGGCCGGCGTCGTCGCACGCCTGCTCGCGGCGCGTGGCGCTACGGTGGCCACCGCCGAGTCCTGCACCGGCGGTCTTCTGGGAGCGGCGTTGACCGACGTCCCCGGGTCGTCGGCGTGGTTCCGTGGGGGGCTGGTCTGCTATGCCGACGATCTCAAGACGTCGCTCGCGGGGGTGTCCGGCGATCTCCTCCGCGCCCACGGTGCGGTCAGCGAACAGGTGGCGCGTGCGCTGGCCGACGGGGCCCGCAACGCCTGTTCGTCCGATTTCGGCTTGGGGATCACCGGGGTTGCCGGTCCCGACGGTGGCTCTTTGGAAAAGCCGGTGGGCACCGTGCACATCGCGCTGGCCGACGCCGACGCAGGTCGGGCGGTCAAGCTCGACTGGCCAGGGGACCGCGAGCTCATAAGGCGGCGCGCGGTGACGGTCGCCCTCGACCTTCTGCGCCGCCGCCTCCTCGACTGATGCGGGAGTTTCTTGCGATCCCACTGCCCGAGACACAAAGGCGCGCAGCGGTTGCGTTGCGGGATCTGCTGACCGGCTCCGCGCAGGGCTGGCGTTTCGCGCGCGAGGAGGGGCTCCACCTCACGATTCGCTTCCTCGGTGAGGTCGACCCGTCGAAACGCGAGGTCCTCGACGCGGCGTGGCGCGAGGCGGCACGGGGGGTTGGCCGCCTCGAGCTGCGGCTGCGCGGCGCAGCTGTCTACCCGGCCGCCGGAAGGCCGCGTGTCCTCTGGCTCGGCCTCGAGGACGAAACCCCGGACAAGTCCTTGGCACGGCTTGCCGATCGCATGGAGCGCGCCGCGCGAGCTTCCGGCTTTACGCCCGAGAACCGCCCGTTCGCCGCGCATGTCACACTCGCAAGGGCGCGGCGCGGCGCTCGCCCCGCCGTTCCTCCGGTCGACCGGATCGGCGATCTCGGGGCGTTCGTCGCGGAGCGCGTCGTCCTCTACCGCAGCGAGCTCGGTTCCGGGGGGTCGCGCTACTACGAAGAAGCGGCGTACCCGCTGACCTCCCTGGGAGCCTCGTGACCGCCACGATCTTCGGGCTCGCGCTGGGCGCCGCGATCGGTAGCATCCCGTTCGCATGGCTGCTGCACCGGATCGCGACCGGAGGCGATCTCCGCAGCGAGGGAAGCGGCAACCCCGGCGCGACAAACCTCGAACGGGTGGACGGGACAGCGTTGGGCTTAGCCGCGCTCGCGCTCGATGCCGGGAAAGGCGCAGTGGCCGTGCTGCTTGCTCTGCGGCTCGGCGGGGAGGTCTCGTGCGTTCCCGCGGCGTTGGGCGCGGTCTTCGGGCACGCCTTCTCGCCGTGGCTTTTGGGACGAGGGGGGAAGGGCGTCGCGACGGCGGCAGGCGCCTATGCCGTCCTCGCGCCGGCGGCCACCGCGTTGGCGTTTGCGGTCTTCGCGCTCGCTCTCATCGTCACGCGCTTCGTATCGTTGGGCTCCGTGCTCGGCGCGGCGGCGCTCCCCGTGGCCGTTCTACTCTTCGGGCCCGGAGAGCGCGCCGCAGCCGCAGCGACCGCGATCGGTCTGCTCATCGCGTGGCGTCATCGCGCGAACTTTGCGAGGATGCGCGCCGGGACCGAGCCGCGTGCGTTCAGTCGCGCGCCGGGCCGAGGGGGCGCTCCGCGATGATTCCGGAACCGGTTGCGATCATCGGGGGCGGGGCCTGGGGAACCGCTCTCGCGGTGAACCTCGGGAGGCGCGGCATTCCGGTCGCGCTCTGGATGCACGAGGACGATCTGGTGCGCCGGATGCTCACCCGCCGCGACAACCCGGTCTACCTCCCGGGCATCGAGATCCCGGACGCAGTCGCTCCGACGCACGAGATCGCGACTGCGGTCTCCGGCGCTTCGCTTGTCGTGTTCGCGGTGCCGACGCCGTTCGCCCGCGCTCTGTACGGCCGGCTCAGGCTGCGGATCGCTCCGCGCGTGCCCGTCGTCGTGGCCACCAAGGGAATCGAGGACGACACGCTGCTCCTCCCGACGGAGGTCGCGGCGGTTTGCCTCGCGCCGGAAACGCCCATCGCCGCAATGTCCGGACCGTCCTTCGCCGAGGAAGTCGCACGCGGCGTACCCACGGCCGTCGTGATCGCAGCCGAGGACGCCGGACTGGCGCGAGCGATCCAGGACCGCCTCGCGGGGGAAACGCTTCGCCTGTATACGAACGGCGACGTCGTCGGGGTGCAGATCGCGGCCGCGTTGAAGAACGTCGTCGCCATCGCCTCGGGGGTCGCCGATGGTCTGGGCTTCGGACACAATACCGTCGCGGCGCTGATCACCCGCGGGCTGGCGGAGATCCGGCGCTTAGGCATCGCGCGGGGGGCAACGCCTGAGACCTTCTCAGGTCTCGCCTCCCTAGGCGACCTCGTTCTCACCTGCACCGGAGAACTCTCCCGCAATCGTCAGGTCGGCCAGGCGATCGGCCGAGGGGAACGTCTGTCCGATGTGATCGCGAGGATGCCCCATGTGGCCGAAGGCGTAAAAACGGCGCGCTCGGCCCGCGCCCTCGCCGCAAAGGCCGGCGTGGCGATGCCGATCGTGGAGGAAGTCTATCGAATTCTCTACGAGGATGGCGTCCCGCGCGAGGCGGTGCGACGCCTCATGACGCGGCCGCTGGGGTCGGAAGAGAGCAGTGCGCACGAGAGTGCGCCATGATCGATCTTCATACGCACATCCTTCCCGGCATCGACGACGGAGCGAAGACCATGGACGACGCCGTGGCGTTCGCGCGCGTGGCCGCCGCGGACGGCGTGAGCACGATCGTGGCGACGCCGCACTATCGCGACGGGTTCTACGTCAACGCGCGTCCCGAGGTGCTGGCAGCCGTTGCGGCGCTCAATGGGCGTCTCCAGGCGGAGAAGATCCCGCTGACCGTGCTTCCCGGCGCCGAGGTGCACATCAGCGCCGATCTGGTGGCGCGCGTGAAGTCCGGCCACGCACCCACGCTCGCCGACAACGGACGCACCGTGCTCTTCGAGCTGTCGATGAACCAGTACCCTCTCGAGCTCGAGAACCTCGTCTTTCAGATGCGGCTCGCGGGTCTCCAGATCCTGTTCGCCCATCCCGAGCGGATCCGGTATTTCCAGGACGACATCCGCCGCTACGAAGCCGTCATCCGGCTCGGCGCGTTCGGTCAGATCACGACGGGGAGTGTGACGGGGTTGTTCGGTGAGGACATCGCGGTGTTCTCCGAAGAGCTCGCCCGCAAGCACCTCGTTCACGTCATGGCATCGGACGCGCACAACACGCGCGGCCGCCCTCCGGTGCTCAGCAGCTCGAGGGCGCAACTGGGGTCGTGGATCGGTGACGATCTCGCGCGTCGCATGACCGACGAGTTTCCCCTGGCGTTCATCGAGGGGCGCGACCCGGACCTCCCGCAGGCTGAAGAGCCGGAGGTCAAGAGGCGCTCGTGGGCAGCGCGCCTGTTTCGCCGCGATTGACTTACGGCTTGGCGGCTTCGAGGTTCTGCCGCGCCGGACGGAATCGCGGATTGATGTCGAGGGCGCGTCGCCACGCCGCGATCGCCTGGTCGCTTTTTCCCTGACCGAGGAGTGCCAGGCCGAGATCATTGATGGCCGGGACGATCATCGGATTCATGTCGAGGGCGCGTCGCAGCGCGGTCTCGGCGCGCGGCAAGTCCTGTCCCACCAGACACGCGTGCCCATACTGGTACTGCGCGCGAGCGTCGGCGATCAAGTCGGGCCGCTTCACGAGCTGGAAGAGCCGGGCTCCCGCCGTCGGTGCGCCTCGAAGCCCCATCGCATGCACGGCTTCGAGCGCGGTCCAAGGATCGGTGTCGTCGGTCGCCCGTCGAAGCGCTTCGATGTCGGCCGGTGCCCCGCAGCGCCCCAGCGCTCGTGCCGCCGCGCGCCGGAGCGCGGGGTTCTTGTCGGCGAGCGCGCGACGCACGGGTCCCAACACCTCCTCGGAGGCCGGGCCGGCGGAGCTCGCCGGAAGCTTCTGGATGAGCGCCCACCGGAGGAACCACCCGCGCTCGGCATCGTCGGCGAGGCGCGCAAGGGACGCGGCGCTCTCAGGGATTCCCGAAGACGCGGCGTCTATCGCCGCGCCGATCTCGGATCGCCGCTTCGCAGCTTTGCCCTCGGGCCGCTGTTTCCAAGCCTCGGCGATGACCGAGGCGTTTTTCGCGCCGGCGTGGCACGCCGCGCAGGCCGCGGGGATATGTCCCCGGCCGGCGACCGGCGGAGACATCGTATGGTCTCGGGCGGCCTGGTGTCCGGGCCCACGGAGGATCGGCGCCATGTGGCAGTCGAGACAGCGGCCGCCGGGCGTCCCCGCCGGATGGAGGGCATGCTTCGCACCTTGAGCGATCACGCCGGCATGGCACGGGGCGCAGAGAACGTCGCCGCCGCCTTTGGCGCCGATCGCCGCGACCGGCAATCCGGAGTGAACGTCATGGCAAGCGGCACACGTCATGCCTCCTCGACGAGCGCAGCCGGACTGCGAGAACGCGATCGCCTCTTGCTGGTAGGTCGAAGGACGAAGGTCGGCAAAGAACGCGTCGCGGAACTCGGCGTTTGCGCTCACCGAAAGAACCGGGTCCGCTCCGACGACGACGGACTCCCCGTACCGGTGGGCGGGCGCCGCATTGAACGGCGAGGGAAGGACGTCGCGCAGACCGTGGCACGCGGCGCAGGCATCGATGGTCTCGGCTCCCCCCCCGCGCGGCATCTTCACGGTTTGGCGCCCCGGCTTCCCGGCAAAGGCGGCGTCGACGTGCGGTCCGCCCGGTCCGTGGCAGCCTTCGCACCCAACCCCCGGCTCGACCCATCTCGACGCGGGCAGCACGAGACCCGAAGGCGATTGGGCGGCAACCTCGACCGTATGGCCGGTCGCGTGGCAGCCGTAGCACGCGAGATCGGCGTTGCGCCCCACGCGCGTCCAGAAATCGACGACATCGGGGGGCGGCGGGGTGCCGGCGTTCAACTCTCGCAACGGCTCGAAGGCTTGAAGTCGATCGGCGTCGAATGCAATCGGGAAGACCTGCAGTCTTCCATCCGCGAGCCGGACGAGCAGGTCCTCGCGATGGCGGCCTCCCACAAGGAACGCCACCTGTCCGGTCATTTCCTTCCCGTCGGTCCCCGGACCGGAGACCGTGCCGTTCGCTTGAACCCGATACGGGGAGAAGCCGGTCGCCGAAGCGAGGTGAAGCGGCTGGCCGTTCGTCCAAGGGCGCAGCGTCGACCGATGCCGGCTGACCGACCACGCGTCGTACTCCGAAGCGTGGCATTTTCGACACGCATCCGAGCCGACGAACCGTCCCGACGGCCCGCCGATCGCAGTGGCGCTGACAGGGCCCGCGGATGCGCCCGGCGGCGTGGGGTCGTTGGCGCACCCGGCGATGACGAGCCCGCCCACAAGCAGTATCGCGGCCCGGACGGGAATGCGAGTTCGTGTTCGGAGGACGACATTCGTAGGCCGACCGGTCTTCATGGGGCCCGGAATATACCCCGGTCGTGGCGCGGTTTCTGCCCGAGGTTCCATTTCGGGACCCCGACAAAGACGGAAAATTATGGATCTTGATTGGCAACCGGATTGCAGATAGCTTGCTGCCAGCCTGGACCGGCTGGTGACGTCCAGTTGGGCCAGGACCATGGTGTTTCGGGCCAGGGAGACGAAATGCAGTTTCTCCTCCTCGTTGGATCGATCGTCTTGAGCGTCGGGGCTGCGCTGGGGTCTGCGTCCCTCTTCCTTTCCCTCCTGCTGAAGATCATGTCAAAGCTTCGCTGACCGGGGCCAAACAGGTAGGTCTTACATGGTCGTCCTCGGGGGGCAGTGCCAGAATGCGCCCTCCTCTCTAAGGGTGTTTGCATGGGCGACCGCATCCTCGTCGTGGATGACGAATCGGGGGCTCGCGAGGGACTGCGCCGCCTCCTGCAGGCCTGGGGGTACGAAACCGAAGTGGCCGCTTCGGCCGACGAGGCGCTCACCCGGATTGAGCGCGACCCTCCGAGCGCCGTCATTACCGACCTCGTCATGCCTGGGATTGACGGTCTCGAGTTCGTAAGGCGCCTGAAGGCGCAATCGTCGATCCCGGTCATCGTCTTCTCGGGGCAGGGGACGATCGAGGCTGCGGTCGAGGCGGTCAAGCTCGGAGCGGAGGATTTTCTCGAGAAGCCGGTCGAGCCGGCCAAGCTGCGGATTCTCCTCGGAAAGCTCGCCGGCACGCGGGAGTTGATCGACGAGATCCGCCGCCTGCGCGCCGAGCTTCGCGAGCGAGGCGCCTTCGGCCGGTTTCGAGGAAGCTCGGAGGCGATCCGCGCGGTCTACCGCCAAATCGAACAGGTCGCCCCGTCGACGCTTTCGGTGCTGATCGTCGGCGAGAGCGGAACGGGGAAGGAGCTCGTCGCTCAAACGCTCCACGATCTCTCCCCGCGGAAGAAGAACGAGTTCGTCGCGATCAACTGCGCCGCGATACCGGCGACGCTCTTAGAGAGCGAGATCTTCGGCCACGAGCGCGGCGCGTTTACCGGAGCCGTACAGCGCAAGATCGGCTGCTTCGAGATGGCGCACCGCGGAACGTTGTTCCTCGACGAAATCGCCGAGATGGACGAGCTCCTGCAGGCAAAGCTGCTTCGGGTTCTCCAGGAACAGCGCTTCCGCCGCGTGGGCGGGCGCGAGGTGATCGAATCGGACGTGCGCGTCCTGACCGCCACCAATCGCGACCCCATGAAGGCGATGGCCGACGGGAAGCTGCGCGAAGATCTGTACTACCGGCTGAACGTCTTCACGATCGTGTTGCCGCCGCTTCGCGATCGTCGCGAAGACGTCCCCATGCTGGCGCGGTATTTCGCCGACGAGTACGCCGCCAAAAACGGTCAGCCCGCCTCTCCCATCGATGCGCGCGCGCAAGAACTCTTGATGGCGCACCCCTGGCCGGGAAACGTTCGCGAGCTGAAAAACGCGATCGAGCGCTCCGCGCTGCTTGCGGCCGGTCGCCCGATCCTCCCGGAGCACCTTCCGGCCGAGGTGCAAAAGGTCGCGCCGACCGTCGCCGCCCCGCCCCAGGAAACGTCCGCAGCCGAGATGGTCTCGCTCCCGGTCGGCATGTCGATGGACCACGCCGAGCGCGAGATGATCCGAACGACGCTGCTCCACACGTCGGGCAACAAGACGCGTGCGGCGAAGATCCTGGGCATCTCGCTGAAGACGATGCACAACAAGGTCAAGAAGTACGAGCTGTGAGAATCCCTCTGTCCCTCCGGATCTTCCTGCTGAGCGTGGCGTTCACGATAGCCACCGGCCTGCTCGCGCTCCTCCTCGTGCGCGAGTCTTTCCAGGGCTACTACGAGCGCTGGGAGCGCAGCATCGCAACGCTTCCCGCCGAGCAGCTCTTCGAAGTTCCCGCCGGCGAAATCGCGCGCTCGCTGTTGCTGCGCCTAGAGCGCGAACCGGAAGTCAAGGAGCGGGACCAGGACAGGATCGCCCTCGGCCTCAACGCGATCTTGAAGGAGATCCCGAGCATCACGTCGTTTCTCGTGATCGACCGCGACCGGCGCATCCAGTACGCGAATCAGCCGTCGGCCGTCGATCTCACGTTCAAGGGAGAAGAAATCGCCTCCGTCGTCGCCTCCGACGAGATCGTGCGCCGCACGAAGCCGTCGGGCACGGGGGGGGTTCTAACGGAGGTGATGATCCCGATCTTTGACGATCCGCCGGCAGGGCAGGGCGTGCGCAGGAGGCTCGGGTCGCTGATCATCGACTTCGCTCCGGATGCGGATCTCGTCGCACGACTCCCGAAGCTGCAGCCCCCTTCCATCTTGCCCGGGGAGTCGATGCTGCCGGTCTTGGTGTTCCTGCTCGCAGGCGTCTGCGGCGGCATCATTGTCGCGGGGCTGACCGCGTTTCCGGTACGCCGTCTGGACCGCGCGCTTCTCGAACTGCGAGAGCGCGGATTTCGAGGGGGCATCGACGCCAAGCGCCTGGGGCTCGGAAGCGAGCTGGCGTTGGCGGTGTCCGCCATCAACGAGATGGGCGGGCGCCTCGAGGCCTTGGACTCCCGCGGCCGCGAGCGCGAGGCCCTCTTGGGAACCCTCGAGCAGTCCCTGGAAGAGGGGCTGATCGCGATCGACGAGCGCGACGTGCCGATTGCCTGGAACGCCGCGGCGCTGCGCATCCTGGGTGTGTCCCCCGAAAGTGCCGACGAAGCGGCGCTTCGTGGCGCGCTCGACCGTCATCCGGAGCTCGCCATCGGGTGGGCGGCGGGGTCCTCCCTCGCTTCGCGAAACGTCGAGATCGTGCGCGACGGCGGCGATCCCGTACCCGTAAGGGTCACGGAAGTCCCGTTCGAGCCCCGCCCCGGCGCCTCAGGGACCCTCGTGCTGTTGCGTGACCTCGCCACGGAGCACACGATCGAGGAGCAGCTCTTGGACGCGAAGCGGTTTTCCATGCTCGCGGATCTCGTCGGGAGCCTCGCTCACGAGATCCGGCAACCGCTGCATTCGATCGGTTTGAACGCGGGGGCCGTCGAGGGGTACGTCGGTCGGCCGCTGACGCTTGGGGCGGTCAAGGAGATTTCCGACGCCCTGAAATCGATTCAGGAAGAGACGGGAAGGCTTACCGGCCTGCTGAACAACTACCTCAGCTTCCTTCGCTCCGCTCCCGAGCCGGTGCTCGTCGACGTGCGCGAGGTTTGCGGGCGTGTCATCCAGCTCCTCTCCTACACCGCGATGGAGGCCGGGGTGGAGCTCAAGTTCGAGGGCGATGTCGAGCTGCCGGCGGTGCTCGGAGAGCGGGATCGATTGGAGCAGGCCGTTTTGAACCTCATGCTCAACGCGATCCAAGCGATGCCGCACGGTGGTTCGGTCGCGTTGGCGACCGTAGCCGGTGACGGCTGGGTTCGTGTCAACGTCACGGACACGGGGCCTGGAATTCCGCAAGACCTCGCGGATCAGCTCTTCGACCCGCACGTGACGACCAAGCCGGCAGGCTCGGGTCTCGGACTGCCGCTCGTGCGCAAGATCGTGGAGGCCCACGGCGGAAGCGTCCGGTATCGCTCGACCGCAGGCCAGGGGGCGACGTTCACGCTGATCCTGCCGACCTCGCGGGAAGCCGCGTAGCGGCGCCTCGGCAGGAACGCTACTCCAGCTGTTCCCGCGTTGCCGGTTGTGCCTTGCGCTCGCGCGCCAAGGCGTGCGCACCGTGCTCGTCGGGTAGCGCCAACACGGCGTCGTACTCGGCGATGGCCTCGGCGCGACGCTTGGCCAAGTCGTACACCCGGCCCAGCTGGTAGTGGCCGAACACCCGGAAGCGCGAATCGCTGGGCGGAAGTTGCGCGGCGAGGATCACCTTGAGCGACGCTTCCGCCCCGGCGAGGTCGTCGTCACGCATCTGAGCGGACGCCAGGTTGAAGAGCGTCTGCGGGTCGCCGGGTTTCGCCTCGAGGGCCTTGCGCAGGGCGACGACCATTCCGGCCCAATCGCTCGTCAGCTGATGCTGCTGCGCCTCGTGTTCGGCCGCTTCGAAGTCGAGCTCGTCTTTGCGCGCGGCGACGCGCGCATCCGCCCACGTCGAAAACGCCGATTTGAGAGCGTCCTCCGTGGTGCCAAGCGCCGCCGCGAGCGCAGCGGTCCGTCCGTCGTTGAGGCTGTAGATCTTCTTCATGCCGTCCGGTCCGTAGGCTTGGCGCAGCCAGGCGACGAAGACACCGGCGGATGCGGCGCCCGCCTCGTCCGGCAGGGCGCGAAAACGCTCTTCATCGAGCAGGACCGCCGGCTCGGGGAGTTTGCCGAGAGAGCGCAGCCGCGCCGCATGCGAATCCAGATTCTCGCCGCGCAAGGAGTTCTCGATGGCCAGCGCGAGACCGTTGTAGAAAGCGCTGAGAAAACAGGGCCCGTACGCCTCGCGCGCCAAGAGGTGGATTTCTTCGCGGGGAGAGGGGGTCAGCGCGTACCCGCGGATCGCGTGGATTTCCCGGCTGGCCAAGATCGCATGGGTGGGTTCGCCGATGCCGGTCGCCTCCCGCTTGCCCGCCTCGTCGTCGTAGACGAACAATTGGACCCGGTAGCCGTTCGGAGGGGGGCCGATTGCGGCCGCAGCTCTGCCGAGGGCGGCCTCGCGGGCTCCCGCTATCGCTTTCACCTCGGCGTCGGTGAACCGGGCTCGATCGAAGATCACGTGGTAGTGCTCCGAGTCGAACGTCGCGGTGCCGCCGGGACGCACGACCACCTCCTTCGAGATGTCAGCTTCCGCGAGCTCGTCGCGCGACGGAGGCCAGACGAGGGCGGGCAGGAACATCCCCTGGCGTACGACTCCGAAATTCCGGTACATCGCCCAGTCCGATCCGACGCGAGGCAGGACCTGGAATCGATCCCGCTCCGGATCCATGCGCGACCAGAACAGGATGTAAGACGACCAGTTGAGTGGATTGCGATGGTAAAAGAGCAAATCCACGCTCTTGTCGTGCTCCTTCAGCCCCAGGAGCTCGGTGCCGTCCTGGTCGTGTTTGAATGGACGGGCCAGGCCCGGAAGACCGAAAACCCGGTTGTTCCAGCCGAGCAGCAACAGGTTGCCTTTCTTCTGCTCCTCCGTCAGCTGATCGTCGGCGGCGACAACGACCTTGTTCTTGTAGACGGCGGCGAGCCAACGGGCCCTCGCCTCCGCGGAACGCCGGTTCGCGCCGACAGGATCTCCGGCGCTTGCGGGGTAGACGACGGTCATGCTGCCGAGCGAAACGAACGACGCGGCCCCCTGGTACTCGACGCCTCGATGCAGTGAAGGCGGCTTCACGTCAACGGCCGTGTCGGCCGCCGCGCCCAAGAGAATCGGCCCGATGACGAGGCTCAGCACGAGTCTCAGCGGGACGGTCATGGCGGGGTCTCCGAGGAAGCGACCCAGCATCATACGGGGAGCCTATCGGTCCGTCGACCGGGCTCCGCCGGGAGTGCGCTGGTAGCATCGCCTCGATGGCTCAGCTGTTTGCGATCGCCGACCTTCATCTTTCCCTGTCCGGGGCCAAGCCGATGGATATTTTCGGCGCGCTCTGGAAGAACCATCCGGAACGGATCGCCGCCGCATGGGACGTGAGGGTCGCGCCGGGCGACGCGGTGCTCCTCCCGGGCGATCTCTCGTGGGCACGGAATCTCAACGAGGCCAGAGACGATCTCGCATGGATCGGTGCGCGTCCGGGAGTGAAGATCCTTCTTCGCGGAAATCACGACGGGTGGTGGACGGCGATCGGAGGGGTGCGGCGGGCGCTTGCACAGGGATGCCACGCGCTGCAAAACGACGCGTTCGATCTTTCCGGCGTGGTCGTGGTCGGCGCGCGAGGCTGGGTGGCGCCCGACGATCCGACGGCCCGTGCCGAAGACACGCCGATCTTCCTCCGTGAGCTCGCTCGATTGCGCATGTCCATCGAGGACGCGGATCGGCGTTTCGGCCGCACGAGCCCGCGGGTGGCGATGCTGCACTATCCTCCCTGGATCGAAGGCCGTGCCCCGACGGCTGTGGTGGACGCGCTTCGCGAAGGCGGCGTCCGCACGTGCGTGTTCGGGCACCTTCACGGTGCGGATCACGCCCTCGGCGTTCAGGGTGAGCGAGAAGGCATCCGATTCCATCTCGTGGCCGCCGATGCGATCGGATTTGCTCCCCTGCCGTTTGTCGCCTGAGCGAGAGCGCATCCGCGCGGGTGGTATCCTCGGCCGTATGGCTCCCCCCGAGAATTCGTCGCACGATCGAACCCAGCGCGCGCGGTTTCCCGGGACCGGCCTACGCGGAGTCTTGCGCACGATCGATGGAGGTCCGTTCCAGGCCTACCGCCGCATTCTGGGTGATCACGAGCTCGGCGACTTCCGGCTCACGGTGCTGTCGGTCCCGCTCGACGCGCTAGGGGGGCCCGCGCGCCTACGCTTGTCGATCGATCGCCGAGGAGCGGGACTGGTGGGCGCATGGTCCCACGGCGATGTCGCAGAACGAGTGCTCGAAGACGCCATCGTGCGCGCTGCCGCGCGCGCGGTCGAGGAAGGCACCGGCCCGTCGGCGGCATCGGCGCCCGGCTCGGGACGGATCTGGATCGAACCGCCGGGGGCGGAGCTCGCCGACCGCACGAGCGCGCGCGTCGGTGACGACCGGCTCGACGTCGCCCTCGCGTTCGATCTCCCGGCCGCGGCGCGACGCGTTCGCGGGCACCAGGCGGAGGCGATCCTGTTCGAGCAGCTCCCCCGCGTCGGCATGGCGGCTCTCTTGTTCCCGCTGCGGCGGGTGCACGAATTGAAACGGGAGGTTGCGACCAGAGCGCGGGAGCGCGCGGTCGCCGCGGCGCTCGCTCCGCGCGGGCTCGTCGCGCTTTTGCCTCTGGCGACGCTTCCGGGTCGGACCGTCGTGCCGGGCCCTCTTACGACGATCGAGACGGACGAGGGCGCAATCGAAGGCCTGGCCGTTCCGACGGGGATCACGCTCTTCGTCACGACCGGGGTGTCGGGGACGGGGGCGTGGTTGCGCGATCTGGTGGCCCCCCAAGGAAGCGCCCCGGGCCGGGCGATCCTCGCGGGCCCCGTCGTCATGCTAAGCGCCGCCCATCGCGCAGTTGGCCCGCTCGATCTGAGCGCTTTCCTCTGCGCTTGCCCCGAGGTTCCGGTACCGGAGGCGTACACGAGCGAGCAGGCCCCGGCGACTCTTGCCGTGGCGGCCTCGCTGGTTGCGGCGATCGAGGCGGGGGCGCGCATCGTCGTCCTCGACGAAGACGAGATTCCCGCGGCAGCGTTCGGCGGGGAAGGCCGAATGCAACCTATTGTCGGAGGTGCGCCGCCGCTCGTCCCGATCATGGAGCGGCTTGCGGATTTGCGGGACCGGTGGGGCCTGTCGTTCCTCATCGCCGCGCGCGCCACGGGTGGTTTGGGCGATTCGGCGGACACCGTTTTCATCGTGCGCGGCGATCGCATCGAGGACGCCACCGAGGTGGTCCGCACGTCGCTGCGAACGGCGACCATCCGGTCACTCGGGAGTGCAAGCACCCTCGCGGCCCGTCCTGCGGCGCGCTCGATGCGCATCGCGACGGACGGCACTCCGTTCGGGCTCAAGGTGGCGGCCTGGGGTCGCCGCGGCGTGCGCGTTGGCGACGACCTCGTCGATCTAAAGGACACGACGTTGGTCCTTTCGGCCGCGCGGCTTCGGGCGATCGCGGCGCTTCTGAAGCGGGCGGCTTCGTTGGCTTCGACCTGGCGTCCGGTCGACGAGGTCTTGGACGCGCTCGAAGCGGCGACCGCGAGGCGGGAGCTCGACCGGCTCGAGGAGCCGGGGCTCGTCGACCTGGAGCGGCCGACGCGTCTTGAGATCGCAAGCGCGCTCGTTCGTTGGAAGCGCGTCACGTTTCGCGTGGCTGCTGGTAGAGTTCGCGCGACCGCGGAGGAACCCAAATGAGCGACACGCCCCCCATGGACACCGCACCGCCTCCGGCACCTCCCTTCGCGGGACTGCCGTGGGAAGAGCCCAGCGCGGGTCTGGGATCGATCGTTCCGACGACGATGCGCTTCATCGCAAGTCCGATCGACGCCTTCACGAAGATGAGCCTGACGGTCGATCTGGTAAGGCCGATCGCGTATTGCGTCACTTGGGCGCTGCTCGGCGCCTGTATCAGCCAGATCTGGAGCTTCTTGCTCTTCGACACCATCGTGGAGTTCGTTCGAGGTTTGGCGGGCGCCAATTTCGAGAAGTTGGCGCCGTTCATCCAGAAGCCGGGCGCGCTTCAGCTCATCCTGGGACTCGTGATCACGCCGCTCATCGCGCTCATCGTGCTTTTGGTGTGGACCGCGCTCGTCCATCTCGCGCTGACGCTTCTGGGTGGAGCGAACCGCGGGTTCGCGGCGACGCTGCGCGTGATGTGCTACGCGCAGACCACGCAGGTGGCGGTAGTTCTCCCGGGCGTCGGCGGATTCATCGCGTTCATCTGGCGACTGATCCTCGAGGTCATCGGACTCGCGCAGGCGCACAAGACGGAGAGCTGGAAGGCGGTCCTCGCGGTTATCCTCCCGCTGCTCCTGTGCTGCGTGTGCATCGTCGCGGGGGTCGTTGCGTTCGGCGCTGCGGTCGGTCAGGCCTTACAACAACTGAAATGATCTGGCGACCTGCCGACCGTGAAGATCGCCAGGTCGCTGGGTTGTGGGCGGTCTGCGCGGGGCTGGTTCTGCTGCTCCGCCCGCTCTGGATCGCGGGCGCGGGTTCGCTGCCGCCGTGCCCTTGGCGCGTCTTAACGGGGTGGCCCTGCCCCGGCTGTGGGACGACGCGGGCGTTCGTGCGGCTGCTCCATGGCGATCCCGC
The DNA here is from genome assembly GCA_964619965.1 of uncultured Acidobacteriota bacterium. GTDB lineage: Bacteria > Acidobacteriota > Polarisedimenticolia > Polarisedimenticolales > DASRJG01 > DASRJG01. The sequence continues at coordinate 9,322 of CAZUGP010000046.1, read as the reverse complement.
GGGTGCACTGGCCTTGAATCCACTCGCCGCTTGCGGAGCGATGGTCTTCGTTTTGGGAGGGTTTGTTTCCCCCGTGTGGCTTGCCTACGGCGGGAAGCGGCCCCACGTCGCCCCGCGCACGCAACCGCTGTGGATCGCCGCGCTTGCGGCGGCCCTGCTGGCGAATTGGGCCTGGCTCGCTTTCGCGGGCGTCTGAAGCGCGGGTCGCTCTAGGCGTCCAAGAGGGCTTCTAGCGCGTCGAGCTTCCCCTCCACCGCGCGGAACGTCGCCTCGTAGGGGGCGGGGGATTCGAGATCGACTCCGGCGTGCCGCAAGAGTTGGAGCGGATAGTCCGAGCCTCCGCTTGCGAGGAACCGCGTGTAGCGCTCCAACGCACCGTCGCTTCGTTTCAGAATGTCCCGCGCCAGGCTGTTCGCGGCGACGATGCCCGTGGCGTACTGGTAAACGTAGAAGTCGTAGTAGAAGTGGGGGACACAGGCCCACTCGATGGCGAAGAGATCGGAGACTTCGCACGCCCCCGTGTCGTGCCCAGAGTAGGCGCGCAGGAGGTCGAGATACAGTCGCGACAGTGTCTCGCCGGTCAGCGCCTCACCGCGCTCGGCGCGACGGTGGATCTCGATCTCGAATTCCGCGAAGAACGTCTGCCGGAACAACGTCGCGCGGATCCCGTCCAGCCAATGACCGAGAAGGAAGATCTTCTCGTCTCTCGTTTCGGCCAAAGCCAGCAGGCGCTCGATGAGCAGCGCTTCGTTGAACGTCGACGCGACTTCGGCTACGAAGATGCTGTAGTCCGCGCACGGATAGGGCTGGGCGCGATTGCTGAAGTACGAATGCATCGCGTGGCCCGCTTCGTGGGCCAAGGTGCTCACGCTTTCGAAGTCCCCATTGAAGTTGAGCAGCATGTACGGGTGTACGTCGTAGGCGGCTCCGCTGGCGTAAGCCCCCGAGCGCTTGCCGGGTGCGGGATGCCAGTCGATCCAGCCCCGTTCGAACGATTCGTTCATGGCTTGCGCGTATCCCGGTCCTAAGGGTTCCATCGCGGCGATCACGAGACGCTTCGCCGCGCTCACGCCGTAGTCGCGTTTCCCACCCGCGGAGAGCGGGCAGTGCAGGTCGAAGTAGGTCAGGTGTTGAAGTCCGAGCGCGCGGGCGCGAAGACCGAAGTATCGATGAAGCGACGGCAGGTTCCGCCGGACCTGTTCGATCAGGTTCGTATAGACGCCGACGGGAACATTGTCGCCGTCCAATGCCGCGCCGAGGCACGAGTCGTAGCGGCGGACGCGCGCACGAAACACGTGGGTCTTGAGGCACTCGAAGAGATTCGATCCGTAGGTGCCCTCGAATGCGCGGTAGCCGCCGAAAAAACCCCGGCTGGCCGCTTCACGATCGGCGCGAACTCGGGAGGTCCGTACGAGCGAGAAAACCGCCGGGGTGAGGGTCGCCTTCTCGCCACCGTGAAGGTCGACGGTCGCGCGCGGCATCTCGGCATTCTGGAGGATTCCGAAGATCTGGCTCGCCCCGCCGAGCACGAGTCCCGCTTCGGCGAGCAGATTCTCCTCGGCGGGGGGAAGAACGTGCGCCGATTGGCGAACGAGGTTTCTCAGGAATTGCGCGAACGGGGATAGGCGTGGCTCCTCGACGAGAAACGATGCCACGAGGCCGTCGGGCAGGGCCAGGATCTCGGGTCGAAGGTACGACGTTCGTCGCGACATCTCCGTGGAGGCCATTTCAACTTCCTGGCGCATCCCTTGGTAACTGGCGACCCGTAGGTCCCCGTCCGATTTCATCGAGGCATAGGCGTAGAGTCGGCTGAGCGTTTTCGACTCCGCGGAGATCGCCTCGAGCGCCTCCGCCAGCGCGAGCGCCGACGTGCCGAGGCGGCCCGCGAACCGGTCCAGGGTGGGAAGCACGCCGTCCACCCGCCGCTTCTCGATCGAAAACGCCTCGTCGGAAGGGAAAATGTCCCCAAGTTGCCAGGTCTCGCCCGCCACGGGGGTCACACGCATTCGGGCCCTCGATGGTGCCGGAGGAGGGAGTCGAACCCTCACGACCGCAAGGATCGGGGGATTTTGAGTCCCCTGCGTCTGCCATTCCGCCACTCCGGCGCGGCGGCGGCGGAGCGTAGCGCCCGGCTCGACCCACTGTCAATAGCGGAGGGCCGTTCGGGCGGAAGTCTTGCAGATTCAGTTCGTTTCAGCTACCTTGGGGGTCCAACTTCGAGGAGGCCCTGCTTGGATTTCAAGGTCGGCGACAAGGTCGTCTATCCCAACCACGGCGTGGGGGTCATCGAACAGGTCGCGAAGAAGTCGGTAGGGGACATGGTCGCGTCCTTCTACTGCCTCCGGATCATCTCCACCGACAGTACGGTGATGGTCCCGGTCGGCAATACGATCGCCGTTGGGCTGCGGAAGGTCCTTACCAAGCGCGAGGTCGTGCGCGTCATGGACGTCCTCCGGACCGGAGAGGTCGCAACCTACGACGACTGGAAGGGCCGATTCCAGGCGAATTCGGAAAAAATGCGCACCGGCGATATCCGTGCCGTCGCTCAGGTCTTGAAGAGCCTGACCATCCTCGCGGAGATCAAGCCCTTGTCGTACCGAGAGCGGAAGATGCTCGACCGGGCCCGGTTCCTGCTTGTCTCGGAGTTGGCGGAGGCGGGCAACAAGACGGCGGAAAAGGTCGAGCTCGAGATCGATGCCGCCCTCGTGGACTCGGTCAAGGGTGCCAAGGTCCGCGTCGCTCACTGATCGAACCGAGTTCTCGCGGGTGGGCCGATCGACAACCTCGTGCTCACGCGACTTGCTGTGGAGTGGTCGTCCACCCTTGTCGAAACGAGGCTCAGCTCCCTAATACAGCAGAGCGGAGATCGATTCCGCCTTGCCTTCGCCTCTGAGCACCTCGCCCCGACCTTGCTCATTTGCCTCGATCGGCAAGACCCTTGGATGGGGGCCGAAGTTCGGCCGTGGGGCGGCCCGCGATGGTCCCCCGATCCCGTCGCCGTCTCGGCCGGGCGGGCTCTCGTGGGACGGCGTGTGCAAAACGTCGTCAAGAACCCGGCTGATCGGACGCTCGTGCTGGATTTCGGCGACGGGCGCGGCCTTGCGATCGAGTTGACGCCGAAGAGCCCGAACCTGGTCCTCCTCGATGAGGGCGGGACCATCTCTGCGGTTCTCCGACGTCCCAAGGGTTCGGAAGCGCGGCTGATTCCAGGACTCCGATGGACGCCGCGCGGTTTGAGAGAAGGAGCGCTCGATCCTTTCGGCGCGGACCCTTCCGCGATCGACGCCGTCGTGATTCAAGGCTCGGGATCAGGCGAGCCGCCCGCTTTGACCCTGCAACGGCGCTTCGTCGGCATCGGATCGGCGGGCGCCGAGCTGGCCGTCGCCGAGCACGTCGCGACGGGGCTCCCGCTCGGGATCGTGCTTCGTCGCCGTCTCGATTCGATCTTGGACGGCTCCGCCGAGCTCGTGATCGAAGGGCCCGACGATCCGTCGGCGGCGCAGGAGCGGCCCGTCGCCACCACGGGAGGAAACCGGCTCCTGCCGTGGCGACCTGAAGCGGCAACGGGTGGAGGACGGTTGTTCGCCTTGGACCATGCCGCGGCGACGGCGGGAGTCCACTTCGAGGGGCGCGATGCGGCTCGACGCGTTCACGCGAGGATCGCTGCGCTCGGCGGTATCCTGCGCGGTGAGCTCAAGAAGGCAAGAGAGGCGGAACGGAAAGTGCGGGAGAGTCTTCGGTCGTTCGAGGATCCCGACCGTTACCGGCTTATGGGTGAGGCGCTCCTGGCGAGCCTGAGCGCCGCGCGGCGCTTTCAGGATCAGGTCGTCGTACCCGATCCGTACGATCCCGGCGGTCGTGAAATCGTGATCGCCGCGCCGGCGGGCCGGTCTCTCGCGCAGATTGCCGACGACCTCTTCCGGCGCCAACGCCGATCCAGGAGGGGACTGACCACGGGTGGAGCCCGGGCGGAGCTTCTGATGGCGCGGGCTTCACGGCTTCAGGCGCTGCTCGCGGTTCAACAAACAACGACCGACTCGGCAGGGTCCGAAGCGCTCGAAGCCGAGATGCGAGCGGAAGGACTCCCCGTGGGACTCGTCGGACCGACGCGGGTCGCGCGCGCGGCTGCGTCGGCCGCCGCGCCGCGGCTCGACGGCGTGCGCATGATCACGAGCACCGACGGATGGACGATTCTCGTGGGGCGCACGGGCCCCGACAACGACCGTCTCACATTCAAGATTGCGGCACCGGACGACATCTGGCTGCACGCCGCAGGCGTGCATGGCGCTCACGTCATCATCCGCAACCCGGATCGGCGCGCGGCGGCTCCCGCCGCGACGATCGCGGAGGCCGCCCGTCTGGCGCTCTGGTTCAGCGACGCTCGATCCGAGGCAGCCGCCGACGTGAACTGGACCCGGCGCAAGAATGTGAGGCGCGCTCGGGGCGGAACGTCCGGGATGGTCGTTCTCAAACGCTTCGAGACGATCCGCGTGCGGCCGAAGCCCCCACCGGAGCACGGGTAATCGGCGCAACCGCAGCAAGGATGACCCGTTATGCGTCGAGGATGAGGCGTTTCTTCGCGAAGATGCTCCCCAATTCGATTGACCTGGGGGTACAGGTGCCCTAGATTGGCGCCGCCATGAAAACGGCGCTGCAGTTCGTTTCGGGTCTGATTCTTGCCGCGCTCCTCTTGTGGTGGGTCCTCCACGGCATCGATCCGAAGGATCTGCGAACTGCACTCGCAAGGACCTCGTGGATCGCCCTCGTGTTGGGGGCCCTCATCAATCTGTCGCACAACGTGTTTCGCGTGTGGCGCTGGGGCCTCCTGCTCGCGCCGGTGCGGCGTGGCGTCCGCTTCCGCCCCATGATCGTCTCGGTCATTCTGGGGTACATGACGACGTGGGTTCTCCCCGGGCGGCTCGGCGAGCTCGTCCGCCCCGCTCTGCTTTCCTCGAAAGAAGGCGTTCCTCTCGGACCGTGCGTGGGAACGGTCGTCGCCGATCGACTGCTGGACGGCGTCGCTATCGTGGGACTCTTCGCTATCGGCAGCCTCTACGCGTCCTTCTCGGCGGCCTCCGCCGTGCTGGCGGGGGAGATCCGCCTGGGGGCATGGATCTCGCTGGCCGTCATCCTGGTGGGGTTGGCGGGACTCGCGGCCGTGTCGACCGCAGGCCCGCGCGTGGACGCCTGGCTCGCCCAGCGTGCGACGCCGGTTCGGTGGGTGGGTCAGGCGACGCTCGGCCTTTCAAAAGGCGCGGCGGCGCTGCGCTCCCCGGGCCGGGTGGTCGCCATCCTCGCCCTCAGTTTCGCTGCGTGGCTGACGATCGGACTGGGAACGTGGATCGGCGTGCGTGCGGCGGGAGTGGCGGTGGGATTCTCGGATGTACTCGTCATGCTCTTGCCGCTCGCTCTCGGCGTCGCCATTCCCACGCCGGGAGGGGTGGGGGGATACCACGCGGCGATGACGTTCGCATTGAGCACCCTGTTTGGCGTCGACCACACGCTTTCGGTCGGAGCGGGCATCGTGATGCACATCGCGATCGTGATCCCGGTGCTCGTGCTCGGCCCGATCCTTCTCTTCTCCGAGAAGGTCTCGTGGTCGAACCTCGTGACGGCAGCGAAACAGGTGAAGTCGATGGGGGACGCGCCCGCGGCGTTCCAGGCCGCGCGATGATCTGCCCGTTTTGCGCGCATCTCAAGGACAAGGTCGTCGACTCGCGCGAGACGGGCGCCGGGGATGCGATCCGAAGGCGCAGGGAGTGCCTATCCTGCGGCCGCCGCTTCACGTCGTACGAAAGGGTCGAAGAGATTCCCTATTTCGTCGTGAAGAAAGACGGTCGACGAGAGCCGTTCGATCGTCAAAAGCTCATGGTCGGACTGCACCGGGCCTGCGAGAAACGACCCGTGCCCGCGAAGGCGCTCTCTACGATCGTCGACGAGATCGAGCAAGTGGTGCAGGACACCCCCGAGCGGGAGATTCCCGCGAAGGCGATCGGCGAGCGGGTCATGGATCGGCTCAAGGAGCTCGACAAGGTGGCCTACGTTCGTTTCGCCTCGGTGTACCGGCAGTTCGAGGATGTCGAGGAGTTCATGTCGGAGCTCCGCAACTTGGTCGAAACGAGGAAGTGAGGGATCTCGCGATGACGAAGGGAATCGGCTCGATGCTCGAGGTGGCGCGAATCCAGAGCGAGATCAACCGTCTATTCGACAACCTCCTCGACCTGGACGCGGGCGCGAAGGAGAGCGGCAGCTGGATTCCAATCGCGGACATCGTCGAGAACGACGATGCACTGGTGGTCACCGTCGAGCTCCCCGGCGTCGCAGCGCCAGACCTTTTGATCTCGACGCACGGGGGCGACGTCATTCTCACCGGAGAGAAGAGTCGCCCGACGGTGGGCGTACCGGGGCGCGCCCACGTGGCCGAGCGCGCTTACGGCCGCTTCCGCCGCGTGATTCACCTGGGCGTGCCGGTGAACACGCACAGAGCCGAGGCGGTGCTTTTGGACGGAACACTGCGTATCCGATTTCCGAAAGTACCGAACCGGCGCGGGGAAGAAGTCGTGATCCAGGTGGCGACGCCATGACCCAGGCCAAAGAACCCGTGGTGGACGCGGAGCTCCGCATCCCCGCGGAGCTCCCGGTGCTGCCGTTGCGCGACATGGTGGTCTTCCCGTTCATCATCGCCCCGCTGTCGGTCGCGCGGGATCTGTCGATCCAGGCGGTCGACCGCGCGCTCTCCGAGAACCGGATGATCTTGCTCGTCGCGCAGCGTGACAAGGACGAGGAAGATCCGAAGGCGGGGGATCTCCACGAGATCGGGACGGTCGCGGTCATCATGCGCATGTTGAAGCTCCCCGACGAGCGGATCCGTGTGCTGGTCCAAGGGGTCTGCCGGGCGCGAGTGCGCGAGTTCACCGCGCTGCGCCCCCATCTGACCGCCAAGATCGAGCGCATCGCCGATTCCGCCTACGACGGCGCCTCGATCGAGAAGGAAGCGCTCGTCCGCACGGTCAAGCGCGCGCTCGAGCGCGCCTCCAGCCTCGGAAAGAGCCTTCCGTCGGAAGTGCTCGTCATCGCGTCGAACCTCGAAGACCCCGGACGGCTCGCCGACCTCATGGCGTCGAACCTGGAGCTGAAGGTCGACGAGGCGCAGGACGTCTTGGAGATCGTCGATCCCGTGGAGCGACTCAAGAGGGTTCACGACCTCCTCCAGAGAGAGATGTCGCTGCTCTCGATGCAGCGCGAGATCGACTCGATGGCGAAAGACGAGATGGATCGCTCGCAGCGCGAGGTCTATCTACGCCACCAAATGAAAGCGATCATGTCCGAGCTCGGCGAGGGCAACGAGCTCGGAGAAGAGATCGAGCGCTGCCGCGAAAAGGCGCGTGAGCTTACGCTGTCACCCCAGGCGGCCGAAGAGATCGACCGGCAGCTGAAAAAGCTCGAACGAATGCATCCCGATGCGGCCGAGGCCTCCACGGTCCGAAACTACGTGGAGTGGATTCTCGGCATGCCGTGGGGCAAGGCGACGAAGGACAACCTCGATCTCGTGAAGGCGCGGACCATTCTCGACGAGGATCACTATGCGCTCGATCCCATCAAGGACCGCATCCTCGAGTACTTAGCCGTCCGCAAGCTGCGGAAGAAGAGCAAGGGGCCGATCCTTTGCTTCGTGGGCCCCCCGGGGGTGGGCAAGACCTCGCTCGGCCGGTCGATCGCGCGCGCTCTCGGACGACAGTTCGTGCGCCTGTCGTTGGGCGGCGTGAAGGACGAGGCGGAGATAAGGGGCCACCGGCGGACCTACGTGGGGGCCATGCCCGGCCGCGTCGTGCAGGGGATTCACCAGGCCGGCTCCACCAACCCCGTGTTCATGCTCGACGAGGTCGACAAGATCGGTCAGGACTTCCGCGGCGATCCATCCGCCGCGCTGCTGGAGGTACTCGATCCCGAGCAAAACGGGACATTTCGCGATCACTATCTGGGCGTGCCGTGGGATCTCTCCGACGTGATGTTCATCGCCAACGCCAACCTCCTCGATCCGATCCACCCCGCGTTTAGGGACCGGATGGAGACGATCCGTCTGTCCGGATACACCGAAGAAGAGAAGCTCGTCATTGCGAGGCGGCACATCGTCCCCAAGCAGGTCGAGGCCAACGGCCTCAAGAACTCGAAGATCGAGTTCTCCGACAACGCGCTCAAGGCTCTGATCTCGGGGTACACGCGGGAAGCGGGTCTCCGCAACCTCGAACGCTACGTCGCCGCGGTCTGCCGTAAGGTCGCCCGGCAGGTGGCGGAAGGCCGCAAGGGGAAGATGCGCGTCATCTCCTCGAGCCTCGAATCGTTCCTGGGCCCGGCTCCGGCGACGCGCGAAGATGCCCTAGCGACCGATCAGGTCGGTGTCGCAACCGGCCTCGCCTGGACCGAAGCCGGAGGGGACGTGCTCTTCGTCGAAGCGACGACGATGCGCGGGCACGGCGGACTCATCCTGACGGGGCAGTTGGGCGACGTCATGAAGGAATCCGCTCAGGCGGCTTTGTCGTTCGCGCGCGCTCACGCGTCGGAGCTGGGGCTCCCCGCCGACTACTTCGAAGACCGCGATCTCCACATCCACGTCCCGGAGGGCGCCATCCCGAAAGACGGCCCCTCGGCGGGGATCACGATCGCGGCCGCGATGGTCTCGGCCTTTCTCGAGCGCCCGCTGCGCCGCGATCTCGCCATGACGGGGGAGATCACGCTGCGCGGGAACGTCCTGCCGGTCGGCGGAATCAAGGAAAAGGTCTTGGCCGCCCGCCGTTCGGGGATCAAGACGATCCTGCTCCCCGAGTCGAATAGGAAAAACCTCGAGGAAATCCCGAAGGCGCTCCGGAAGGACCTCACCTTGGAGTTCGTCGGCGACATTCGCGAGGTCTTCCGGATCGCGTTCCGGGAGCCCCTCGTGCTCTCTGGTGGCGCCACTCCGGCGAAGTCCAAAGCGAAGCGCACCCCTCTGCAGCCCATCCACTAGGGGCGCCGTCCGCGCCTGCTAAACTCCGGCGGTTCTGTCTTAACCTTACCCGGGACGGACTCGGGCTAGACGCTCGGTGCGGGACCCCCGTACCAGGAGCGGGTCCGAGGCTTCCCGAAGCCGAAAGCCGAGGATGCGGGACGACGAGGACCTCACCGATTTGATCCGGGCCGCCGCGGGCGGCGACCGGCGGGCCTTCGAGGATCTGGTCCTCAGAAAGCGCGACCGGGTCGTCCGTACGGCGTTTCAGATCACCGGCAACTTGGAGGACGCCAAGGATGTCGCGCAGGGAGTTTTCCTTCGGCTTTGGAGGGTGTT
>CAZUGP010000045.1:0-21991 GCA_964619965.1 uncultured Acidobacteriota bacterium | reverse complement strand
CCCGACTCGATGGTGCCGTCCTCGTCTGGCGCGGCTCGGAGCGCGTTGCCGTCTCCGACCGGGAGCGGACGATTGTGGACGGACTCCGTCAGCCGGCCCTTTGCGGCGGTCTGCGCCATGTCGCCCAGATGATGTCGGCCTACGGCGAAGCAAAGGAGCGGGACTTCGACAAACTGATCGCGACCGCGAAGAAGCACGGGTCCGGGGCGGCGTGGAAGCGTCTCGGCTATCTGGCCGAAGTGCTGTGGCCCGATGAGACCCATTTGGCGGAGGCAGCGCGGCGCCGGATGACCAAGGGGAACGCGCGTCTCGATCCGGCGATCAAGCGTCCCGGGCGGCTACTTCGACGGTGGGGGATTCTCGTGAACGTGACCGTGTCCGGCGACGAGCTAAAGGCTCGTGCGTGATTCGCAAGCAGGACATCCTCGACCGCGCGGCAGAGTGGAGCCTCCGCCCGGAGGTCGTGGAGAAGGACTACGTGCTCGGCTGGCTTCTCGCCGCGGTGCCGATGGCCGACGGTGCCCGCGGATGGATCTTCAAGGGCGGCACATGCATCAAGAAGTGCTACTTCGAAACGTACCGGTTCTCGGAGGACCTGGATTTCTCGCTGTTGCCGGCGTCGAGCTATACCCAGGAGGCGATTCTCGAAGCGCTCCGCGTGATCGGCAGCGCGGCGAACGAGATGAGCGGAATCGAGTTCCCGGAGGCCCTGATCGAAGTCCGATCTCGGCGCAACAAGCAGGGGCAGACGACCTTCGAAGGCCGCGTTCCGTACAGTGGCCTCTTGGCCTACCCTGGGTTCCCGCGTGTCCGCGTCGACATCACGCAACACGAGCCCGTGATAGACACCGTCGCGGAACGGAGGGTCTTTCACCCCTACCCGGACGAACTGCCCGGCGCCGCTGCCGTCGCCACGTACTCGTTCGACGAACTGCTGGCGGAGAAGACTCGGGCCCTCTATGAACGGGCAAGGCCCCGCGACCTTTACGATGTCGTCTATCTGTTCAACAATCGCCCGGAGCCGATCGATCTCGAGCGTGTCCGCGTGTTGTTCGAGAAGAAGTGCCATGCCAAGGGCCTGTCGGTACCTTCAGCCCGTTCTCTGATCCAAGCCATTCGTGCCGACGAAGAGCTTCGGTCCGAGTGGTTCAACATGCTGGGGCATCAGCTCCCGGCGCTGCCCGACCTCGATCAGCTCGTCCAACGTCTGCCGGATCTCCTCGCGTGGATTGACCAGCCTGCGTTCGTGCTCCCCGAGACGCGGCTGGAGTCTGCGCCGTCTTCCGCCGCCGAGACGCCACTTGCTTCACCGGGGATCCGGTTCTGGGGCGGGGGACTTCCCCTCGAGGCGATCCGATTCGCAGGAGCCAACCGGTTGCTGATCGAGTTCGACTACGACGGGAAGCCCCGCGTGGCCGAGCCCTACTCGCTCCGACAGGCGTCGACGGGAAACATCCTCCTCTACGCCTGGGAGCAGGCGTCCGCCCAGATCACAGCGTTCAACGTGGGGAAGATCGAGAACTTCCGGCCGACTCCCAGAGCCTACACGCCTCGATACCTCGTCGAGTTTGCCGAGGGGACTATTCCCGCGACGCCGCCTGCGCGCGACCAATGACCGCGGTCTCCGCAGCTCCCGAAGATCGGCGTTCTGTCCACATGTAAGTCGCCCCAGGTCTCCACCGGTGTCACCGTGCGCCGGCAAAACCGGCGAGGTAGCAGCGAATGAGAGTTTCGTACGGTCAGGCGTCCCCCATCAAGCGGTCCAGCAAGTCTCGAATTCCGAGCCGATCGGCCCATTGGGTGAGGTAGGCGACATCGATGTTCCCCGCCTGCACGCCCACGATCCCGCAAACGTCCGACCACTGGCGATCGGACGCCTCGCCGCCTCGCCGGAACCAAAGGAGCTTGCGCAGCACCGTGTCTTCGGCCGACTTGACGAACACGTCGCGCGGCTGATCGTCGCCGAGGCGCAAAAGGACTCGACGCGCAAACTCGGAATCGTCGAACTCCGAAGTGCCCTTGATGAACAGGTCGACCCTCACGCCCGTGCCGAGGTGGACAATGTTGACGTTGGTGCGATCTCGCACGGCGCGCGCAACCGCCCGCTCGTCGACGTAGAACTCGCCTTCCAGGTCGCGGACGAGAGGTTGCACGAGCGCCGGCGGAACATCCACGACCAGATCTACGTCGTGAGTCTGACGTGGAATGCCATGGATGGCGCTCGCGTACGATCTGCCGAGGTGATAGGCGACGCCGAGCTCTGCAGCGCTTCGGGATCACGCGGCGTCATCGCCCGCGCGCCGGACCCCTGGGACCGAACGCGTGCCCCGCCAGTTCTTCGCCGAGGAGGAGATCGATGAGCAGGCGGGAACGCTCTTCATCCGAGGCGTCGGGACATCGCATCTGGATCCCGGCGAGAGCCAGCCGGCGGGCCGTGCGGTTGGCGTCCTCCACGAGCGCGACCTTGCGGCTCGGCGACCTGGTGGGCATGACCCGGTACTGGACCTCCGCGGCATCGTCCGAGGTGTCGGTCGCGCGTCGATTCGGAAGGGGCCGGTGCATGAACGCAATGTACCACCGTCAAGCGCGTCACTTCTTCAGCGCCGGGATCCAGTTCAGCTCGAGCACGAGCGAGGGAGGCGCCGCGGCGACGACCGGGACCGAAACCAGGGCCCGCTGGACGCGCCGGCGGTGAAGGTCGGAATGGTGCTGACATCCGCCATCAGGATCGACTCATCGAGACCTGGTCCTTGTTGCCCTGTGTCGGGAACGACTGCACGTACACTTCGTAGAGCCCCGATTCGCCGGAGCCGTAGGCGATCCAGTGCCCGTCGGGGGAGACCAGGCCGACGATCTCGTTGAACCGCGAATGCAGGATGGGAACAGGTTTGCGGTCGCCATAGAATCGCTGGCGGGCTACGGTCGCGCCCTCTCCCCCTCTGGCGCGACCCGCTCGTGAAGCTTCACCGGCGGCGCGCGCCGCCGGTGCCGCAGGTTCAGCATCTCGACGCCGAGCGAGAAGGCCATCGCGAAGTAGATGTAGCCCTTGGGGATGTGCTGATCGAAGCCCTCGGCGATCAGCGCGAAGCCGATCAGCAGCAGGAAGCTCAACGCGAGCATCTTCACGGTGGGGTGGCGCTCGACGAAGCTGCTGATGGGGCCGGAGAATACGAGCATGAAGCCGACGGCGATCACCACGGCGGCGACCATGACGGCGATCTGGTCGACCATGCCGACGGCGGTGATCACGGAGTCGAGCGAGAAGACGATGTCGAGCAGGAGGATCTGCACGATCACGCTCCCGAACGACGCGGCCGTGCGCGTGGAGGTGTGCCCCTCCTCGCCTTCGAGCTTCTGGTGGATCTCGTGCGTGCTCTTCGTCAGCAGGAAGAGGCCGCCGAGCAGCAGGATCAGATCGCGGCCTGAGATCTCATGCCCGATCACGTTGAAGAGCGGCGCGGTGAGCCGGATGATCCAGGCCAGCGAGAGGAGCAGGGCGATGCGGATGAACATGGCGAGCCCAAGCCCGACGCGGCGCGCGCGCGCCTGCTGCTCGAGCGGGAGCTTGCCCGCCAGGATCGAGATGAACACGACGTTGTCGATGCCGAGCACGACCTCGAGCGCCGTCAGCGTCGCGAGCGCGATCCAGATCTCCGGGTTCGTGATCCAATTCACTTCGGTTTCTCCGCCTTGTCCTCGGGACGCTCGCCGCCCATGAGTTCCAGGATCTTGCGAAGTCGCTCAATCTCCTCACCGTAAAGCGCCCAGTCACCCGCGCGCTGGGCCTCGATCGCGCGCCGGAACGCGTCTCTCGCGCGCGCTGCGGAATCGTCGGCGGCCGCAGCGGGCGCGCCAACGCCGTCCGTCGGTTTCGGCGCCGGCCGCGGGCCGTCCGACGGGAAGATCCGCGCGAGGGCGGCTTCGAGCGTCTCTTCCATCACGATCTGGTTCTGGTAAGCGACGATCACGCGCTTCAGCTCGGGAATGCGCCCGCCCGCCGCGCGCAGGTAAAGCGGTCGGATGTAAACCAGTGACTCCTCGACGGGAATCACGAGCAGCGCGCCCTGGATCACCTCGGAGCCCTGCTGATTCCAGAGCGTGATCTGCGGCGAAATGACCTGGTCTTGGTTGATCCGCGCCACGACCTGGCGCGGCCCGTAGATCACTTTCTGCTTCGGGAACTGGAAAGCCACGAGGCGGCCGTAGTTCTCCCCGTCGCTGCGCGCGACCATCCAGGCCGAAAGATTGTCCTTCTGGCGCGGCGTGAACGGGAGCATCTGGATGTACTCGGCGTCGCTCTCGCCCGGCAGACGCATGATGGTGGAGTAGGGCTCCATCTTCGATGCAACGTCGCCGCTTTCGACCACCGGCACCTGCCACTGGTCCTCGCGGTTGTAGAAGACCGCGGGGTTAGTCATGTGGTAGGTCGCGTACATGGCGGCCTGCGCGGTGAAGATGTCCTGCGGGTAGCGCAGCCGAGTGCTCAAGCCCTCGGGCATCTCCTCGCGCGGTGTCAGAAGGCCGGGGAAGATGCGCGCCCACGTGCGCAAGATCGGGTCGTCGGGGTCGATCGCGTAGAAGCGCACGCCACCGTGATACGCGTCGATCGTGACCTTGATCGCGTTGCGGATGTAGTTCACGCCGCCCGCGCCGATCGGCGTTGCGTACGGGTAGCGTGTTGTCGTGGTGTACGCGTCCTGAATCCAGATCAGCCGACCCTGGTCGATCGCCAGGTACGGGTCCTTGTCGTAGGTCAGAAACGGGGCGATCCGGCGCACGCGGTCGCCGATCCGTCGGTAGAGCAGCACCCGGCTCTCGGTCGTGAGACTCGGCGAGAAGAGCGTGTCGGTGGAGCGGAAGCGGATCGCGAAGAGCAGCCGCCGCCCCAGCCCCGCGACCGAGACGCCGCCGTCGCCGCGATAAGTCGCGAACTTGTTGTCGTCGCCCTCCGGGTAGTCGAACTCCTCGGTATCGGTCTTTACGAAGACGTGATCGCTCGAGAGCTCGCCGAAGTAGATTGCGGGCTCGGTCACCGGCAGATCGACACTGGACTGCGGCGGAAGATCCTTGATGAAAAGGACCGGCAGTCCCTCGCGTGTGACCTGATTCACCGGGCCGAGCGTCAGACCGTAGCCATGCGTGAAGGTCAGCCGCTCGTTGATCCAAGAGCGCGACGGCAGGCTCTCGGAGTTCAACTCGCGCGCGCTGAGCATGATCTGGCGGTACTTGCCGTCGATCGTGTAACGGTCGTTGTCGACCGAGACGAAGTCGTAGTAGGTGCGGATCTCCTGGATCTGGCTGAACGTGTCGAGCAGCGGCTGACGGTTCCAGAGCGGCACGTTGTCGAAGGTGGTCGCGTTGGCGTCGATGTCGGCGCGCGAGAGCTGCGCGTCGCCCGAGAGCTCGCGTTCCTCGACGCGGTCGAGTGCGAACGCGGCGCGGGTCGCGTGCATGTTGTGGATGATGTAGGGCGTCTCAAGCACTTGCTCGTTGGGCGCCGCGACGAAGCGCTGGATGATCGCGCCGTAGCCGATGCCAGAGACCGCGACGACCCCGTAGAGCGCGATCGCCGCCGCGATCGGCCAGAGCCGCGTGATCGCCATCTGATATGCGGCGAGCGCCGCTGAGGCGAGTGACGCCACGAGCAGCAGCGCGAGCGCCGGCATGCGCGCGTGCACGTCCGCGTAGCTCGCGCCGTGTGTGATCGTCGACGCGGTCGTGAGCAAGCCCGGCGGTCCGAGCCAGGCCGCGAACGCCAGGGCCAGGAAAAGTGCGGCGGCGAGCGCCGAGACGTGCCGTCGCGCACCGCTCGCCACGAAGAAGCCACGCCGCGCATTCATGCCCAGGTTCCCGGCCATGACGTGTGCGGCGATCACGCCCGCGAGCGCGAGCAGTAGGTTCCGCAGAGTCTCGAGGAACGGAAGCACGAAGACGTAAAAGCCGATGTCGCGGTTTAGGAGCGGATCGGCGGCGTTATAAGGCTGCGCGTAGAAGAAGAGCAGCCACGTTTGCCAGCGCGCCGCGGCGAAAAGCGCGAGCAAGAACGCGGCGCCGCCCGAGATGGCGACGATCTGCGGCCGAAGCCGTCCTGGATCGATCGAGATCGTACGGGTGCCCTCGGGCGTCATGCGCGCGATGTCGAGCCGTCCGACCGAGCGCCGCGCCAGATCGAAGTTCAGGAAGAACAAGCCGAACGCGAGCGCGAAGACTCCCGCGCCGACGCCGAGCTGGGCCGCGATCGAGCGCGCCATCACCTGCGCTTGCTTCACCTCCTGGAACCAGAGCCAATCGGTGAAGAGCGTGACCAGGCCAGGCAGGAAGAGCGCGAGCAGAACGAGCACGGGAAGGACCCAACGCATCCGTGGGGATCGAGCTGGCAACGGGCCTCCTAGGTGGTCGAAAAACCGACGGCCGCTCGACTATACCCGTCACGGAAGAGATTGCCGTGCCTTACGCAGAGATCACTGCCGCTCGCGCTGGAACAGGCCGCGCAGCACACGGGGAATCGTCGGCACCACGTGCCGGTGCGGCACGGGGGTGCTCCGCCCAGCAGTTGGGGCAGCGGATCCGCGCAAAGCATCAGCGGATAGGGTCTTGGCACACGGTCGTTGATCCGCGGGAGCGGAAGGTGTCCGTCCGGCTTCCCGGAAACGGGAAGAGGCAACGAGTCAACAAAACGTCGACCCGTCACCTCTTCTTCCACGTCCTCAAATCCCCTTCCCGCAAAGGGGGTGCAGGTTCGACGCCGGACCTCCGGCATCAAGGGCCATGGCGGAACGACTATGATGGACGAACCCCGAGTCCTGTTTCTCGTTCCAAGCGGGGGGTTCGTTCGTCCCCGCAAGAGGTTTCCATGCTCCGACGCTCCCTCATCGCACTCGCTGCCGCGCTCATCCTCGTCGTTCCGGTCTTCGGCCAGTCGGCACCGCCCGCTGCAGGCGAGACGGTGGAGAAGGACGCGCCGCGGGCGACCCCTAACGGCGCGACCTTCACGCTTCCGGCGGGCTGGAAGATGTCAACGAAAGGGTCGATGGTCGTCCTCGAACCCCCCGAGCCGGACTCGCACGTCGCGATCGTGGACGTGAAGGCGAAGGACGCCTCCGCCGCCGTCGCCGCGGGGTGGGAGGCGTACAAGCCCGGCTTCAAGCGGCCGCTGAAGATCGCCCTGCCGCAGGATCCGCGGAACGGTTGGGAAGAGCGGAAGGCCTTTCAGTACGAAACCTCGCCGAACGAACGGGCCGTGGTCAGTGCCTACGCCTGGCGGGCCGGTGAATCGTGGACGGTGGTCATCATCGACGGGACCGAGCCGACGATCGAGAAACGCGGCGCGCCACTGGGGCTCGCCGTGCAGAGCCTTCGTCCAAAGGGCTATTCCCGCGAGTCGTTCGCCGGCAAGAAGGCGCACCCGCTGGACGAGAAGCGCCTCGCCACGCTGAAGGAGTTCGTGGCGGGCGGGATGAAGCTGATGGACACGCCCGGCGTGGGACTGGCATTCCTCGACGGCGGGAAGATCGTGTGGGCGGGCGGTCTCGGCGTGAAGGAGCTGGGAAAGCCCGACCCGGTCGGGCCGGACACGCTCTTCATCGCGGCGTCGAACACGAAGGCGCTGACGACGCTCCTCCTCGCCGAGCTGGTGGACGAAGGGAAGATGCGTTGGGACCAGCCGGTGACCGAGCTTTTCCCCGCGTTCAAGCTGGGGGACGAGGCGACGACGAAGCAGGTCCTGGTGAGGCACCTCATCTGCGCCTGCACCGGGATGCCGCGACAGGACATGGAGTGGCTTTTGGAGTACCACGACGAGACGCCGGCCACGGCGGTGAGCCTCTTAGGGACGATGCAGCCGACGAGCCGCTTCGGAGAGGTCTTCCAGTACAGCAACCTGATGGCGGCGGCCGCCGGCTTCATCGGCGGCTCGAAGGCCGTGCCCGGGAAGGAATTGGGGATCGCCTACGACGAGGCGATGCGGACGAAGGTCTTCGGGCCGCTCGGCATGACGAACACGACCTTCGACTTCGCGACCGCGTTGAAGGGGGACGTCGCTCAGCCCCACGGCGAGGACGTCGACGGCAAGGTGACCCGGGCGAGGATGGACCTGAACTACTCCGTCGTCCCGGTCCGCCCGGCGGGGGGAGTCTGGACGACCTCGTGGGATCTGGCCCGGTACGTCGAGATGGAGCTGGCCAAGGGGATGCTCCCGAGCGGCAAGCGGCTCGTCTCCGCGGAAAACCTCCTCGAGCGGTACAGGCCGAACGTCATCGTCGGCGCGGACATCACCTACGGGATGGCCCTGATGGTCGACAAACGGTGGGACATCCCCGTCGTTCACCACGGCGGCGACCTCGCCGGCTATCACAGCGACATGATCTGGTTGCCCGAGCACGGCGTCGGCGCGGTGATCCTCACGAATGCCGACTCCGGCGTTTACCTCCGGGGGCCTCTACTCCGGAGGCTGCTCGAGGTGCTGTTCGACGGCAAGCCCGAGGCCGAGGGGACGCTGAAAGTCGCCGCAGCGCAACGCAAAGCGGCCATCGCCAAGGAGCGCGAGCGGCTGGTCGTTCCGGCCGATTCGGCCGTCGCAGCGAAATTAGCTCCGCGCTACGCGAACAAGGCGCTTGGCGACGTGAAGATCCTCCACGAAGGGAGCGCGACCGTCTTCGACGTGGGCGAATGGAAGAGCGCCGTTGCCTCCCGGAAGAACGACGATGGGACGATTTCGTTCCTCACGATCGACCCGACCGTCGCCGGGTTCGAGTTCGTCGTCGCGGACAAGGACGGGAAGCGCCGGCTGATCACCCGCGACGCGCAGCACGAATATGTGTTCGACGAGGCCGCCGCCCCTGCGCCCCTCTGTCAGGGCGCAGGGGCGGTGCCGCGCGCCGTCACCAGGTACGTGGCGAACGTCCCCAGCCAGTGCCCGCCGGCGTAGGTAGCCCCGGTGACCGCCGACAGCCCCGCCGACTTGTGCCGCGCCGCCGCCGCGCGCAGCGCTGGGATTCTCCGATCGTCCGCCGGAAGTCCGCTTGCGATCCCTTCGAGCATCCAGGCTCGGCTCAAGTTCAACCCATCGAGGTGGACCAGCTTGCCGTCCGTGCGGTCGGTCACGACGCCGACGGCAAGCCAGTCGGGCGACTCGTTGCGCGGGATCCGAGGCAGAAATGTCTTGAGCCACACGGCGAACGGAGCGGGAGCGAGCACTCTGCGCATCAGGTCGGCCTCGGCAAGACAGGGTGACAGGAAGTCCTGACCCGAAGGCTCGTAACCGAGCGGGCAATCGCGGTCGGCGGCGTACAGCGCCTGCGTGCGCGAGACGAGCAAGTCCTCCATCCCGCGATCTCCGGTCCCCCTCGCCCAGTCGAGGATCAGCCCGAACGCGAACGCGGTCTGGTTGTGCTCTCCCTCGCGGATCGGGTACGCGAGCTTCGGAAGCCAGTCGGCAAGCCGGTGGACGGCCGCGCGCTCGATCGGCGCCAAGGCAGCCGCCCACTCGCGCGCTTGTGGATCGTCCCATTCGCGCAGCTCGCGCGCGAGTGCCAACAGCCACGCCAACCCGTAGGGCCGCTCGAACGTCTCTCGCCCCTTGCGGCCGAGGTACGCCGCCTCGGTCGCGAGGTTTCCGGCCGTCAAGCTCGTAGCCAGCGCCTCGCGCCCCCGAAGCGCGAACGGAGCTTCCGGATGCAGTCGCGACAGGCGCGCGAGCAGCCAGTGACCGTGCACGGCGGAGTGCCAGTCGTAGCAGCCGTAGAATGCCGGAGTCAGCTTGCGGGGAGATTGCGCGTCCGCGTCGGAGTCCATCACGTGCGCGATCTTGCTCGGGTACTCCTTGTGAACGCACTCCAAGGCCAAATCGGCTAGACGGGCTGCCGTCTCGACGGGGAGGGTCTCCGCGAAGGTCGCGTGCGAGATGATGCCGAGGGCCGCGGCGAGGATCAGTGCGTCCCCTAACACGTCATCGCGGCCATGCGCTTCGCCATTTCTTCCGGCGAGACGTCCTCCTTGTGGGTGGCGAGCGCCCAATGGTGCCCGAACGGATCCAAGAGCTTCCCGTACCGGTCGCCCCAGAACATGTCCGTAAGCGGCATCTGGACCGTGCACCCTGCCTTGTCGGCCCGGGCAAACGACGCGTCCACGTCCTTCACATAGATCAGCAGACTCACCGGGGACCCGCCGATCGTCTGGGGCGACGACGCGCCCATCTGCGGCGCCTCCTCGCCGAGCATGACGATCGAGTCTCCGATCTTCAACTCCGCGTGCATCACCGTGCCGCCCGGACCGGGCATTCGAAAGAGCTCCTCCGCGCCGAACGCTTTCGCGTAGAACAAGATGGCCTTCGCCGCGTCTCGCACGGCAAGGTGAGGAGTGACCGTGTGGTAGCCGTCGGGAATGGACTTCACTGCGCTCATCGTCTTTTCCTCCTTGGAGAGTTTGCTCTATGCGGCGGAAGCCGCCGTCTTCCCGCCGTAGCGCGCGGTTGCGTAGCCGACCAGCAGGCCCACGAGCGCGCCCGGCACCATGATCTGGGCGTAGTAGTGCTCGCCCGTCTTGGGGTCGGGTGACATCGCGACGAGGTAGGCCAGAACCAGGCCGATCGCCAGGCCGAAGATCGCGATCGCGACCCTCTTCTGGACGAAGCAGGCGAAGATACCGATGAGGAACCCCGCGATCACGCTCTTGAGCGATGAGAGCATGACGATGGTGCCGATCTGGTCGCGAACCGAGGGTTCGAACCACGCCGTCAGCCCGTCCAACGCTCCGAGGATCGCTCCCGCGAGCACCGCGAATCCGATTTTCTTCTTCATTTGGCTCGTTCTCCCGGGGCTCCTCGCCCCACAAACCACACATCAACCGTTCGTCGCAAGCCCTTTAGCGGCCGGTGAGAAAAAGTATGGAGCCCCGAACGGCCAGGTAGGTGACGATGAGCCAGCACGCCACCTTGTGCCGCGAGTAGAGACGGGCTGCCTTCTGGAGAGGACTCTCCGGGTAGGCCTCCACACGGCTGCCGTCCAGGTACCGAGCGATCTCGGCGCCGAGCGCCACGGCATCGACGTAGCGATCGCGCTTCTCCTCCGCCATCGCCTTCGTGCAGACCGCGAGGAGCGGCCTGGGAACTCCCGGGGCCGGCGAAAGCGGCCCGCCCGGAGGCGGCGGCGTTGCCGCCAAGAGGAAATAGAGGACCGCCCCCAGGGAGTAGACGTCGGACCTCGCGTCGAGATTCTCCACCTCGCCGCGGGCCTGCTCTGGCGCCATGTAACCCGGCGTCCCGAGAACCGCGCCGTGCCCGGTATGCGGCCCGCCCTCGGGCGACGGCAGGCCGATCCCATCGGCGGGAGCCCCCGTCTTAGCGCTCGTCGACGGCTCGATGGCCTTGGCCAACCCCCAGTCCATCACGAGGACTTCTCCGAACGGGCCGACCATGACGTTTTCGGGCTTGAGGTCGCGGTGCAGGACGTCGCGGTCGTGCGCGAACGCCACCGCTTCCACGATGCGCTGAAAGACGCGGAGCCGCTCGGGAAGTGTCGACTTCGAGACGGCGAACGCGTCGAGACGCGGTCCCTCGACGAACTTCATCGCGTAGTACACCCGGCCGTCGGGAAGCCGTCCCACGTCGTGGACCGGCGCGATCCCGGGGTGCTCGAGCCGTGCCAAGATCCTGGCCTCGCGGGTCAGTCGAAGGGCCAGATCGCCGCTCGCATCCGGAACGTCCAAGACCTTGAGCGCCACGCGCCGCCCGAGGGAGGGGTCCTCCGCGAGGAACACCGTGCACATGCCGCCGCGACCGATCTCTTCGAGCAGCCTGTACCCGGTGCCCGACAAGTCGGGCGCGCTCGCGGCGGAGCGCAGGCGTGCGAGAGCGTCGTCCGAGATCCAGCTCATGCGGGCGCGTGCCCCAGCAGCGACCGCGCCTCGCGCCGGAACTCCTCGTCCGACGCGGTCGTCTCGCGGAGGAGGTCGAGGACGATGCGCCGGAACTCGCGCCGCGCTCCGGCCAGGTGGTTGGTGACGTCGGTGATCGAGATGCCGTACTCCGACGCCAGGTCCGCGTAGGTGGGACGACCGGGCTGGGCGTCGTCTAGGTCGTAGCGCGCAAAGAGCGCGAAGACGACCTCCTTGCCTTTCGCCGCGCACGTTGCGCGAAGCTGATCGATCGCCGCAGCGAAGAGGCTTCGCACCCACTCCTTCTCGAAGAAGTCGTCGAGGTGCGCGGGTGCCGGGAGACCGGTCTTGGCCAGCTCTCCCTCGGCGAGCTCGAACTCGAGCGACAGGGGAGCGCTCCCGCCTCCACGCTTGAGGCGCCGGGCGTCGCGGTCCACGTTCGCGACGAGAGCGTCGACGCAGCTCCTCAGGAAGGTCCGCAAACGCGCCCTCTGCGGTTCGTACGCATCGAGCGTGCCCCGATCGATGAGCGACGCGAAGAACTCCTGCGTCAGATCCTGCGCGTCCTCGGCCGACCGGCGATGGCGAGCACGGACGTACTTGTAAACCGGCTTCCAGTAAACCGACACGATCCGATCGAGCGCCCGATGGCGCTCCTCGGGATCGCTGCTTCGCGCTCCCTCGATCGCCGACCAGCGCGTCGCGGGGAAATTCGCGCCGAGGTCTCTGCTGTGAGGTTCGTCCGCGCTCATATCTTCAACAACTTCGGTGGCACGGTTGCTCCGTCGGGCAACGAGCCTGAGGCATTCGTGAATGCGAAGATCTCGTTGAACCCGTAGACGGGATAGATCCGGTAGGCCGGCCCGCAGTCGATGAGCTCGTCGTCGCAGGCGCCGAACGTCTCACGGTAGAGAAAGTACAGCCGGTCGTTCTTCTCGATCCACCCGACGATCACGACGCCGTGCCCGCTGGCTCCCACGACGGGAAAATCGCCCAGCCGCGTCTCGCGGAAAACTCCGTTCAAGGCAGAAAAGCGGATCTTGATCCCCGCGAGAAGCGGTCCATGAAGATCGAGGGCCTCCCGCACGCGCTCGGAATCGTCTCGCGGATACAGGCTGAGAAGGGCTCGCCACTGGAGCTTCGGCTCGAGCACCGGAGTCGCCTTGAGAGATCCCACACCGTCGAACGCGATCGTGTGCTCGATCGGCAACTGCGGGTCCCGGAACGATCGCGGCGCCGGGTCGGTCGTGTCCTCCTCGACAATGCGGGCGAACCCCGCTATCGAGAACGGCACGGGGAGCGATGTCACCGGGTCGAGATGAGACCCGTTCGTGAGCGGGTAGCCCTCCGGGTCCCGCTCCGCCCTAAGGAGGTACAAATCATCGATCGCGCGGGGGTCGAAGCCGCGATAGCGCCGTCCGTCGAAGACCGACACGTACTCGCCCAAGGGGTGCCCGTGCCGGGCGCGAAACCAGTCGAGGACCATGCTCGTCGACGTCGCCATGCACCGGTAGTGGCCGAGCCGCCGCTCCGGGCGAAAGCGCCATGGAGGCCGCGGCGCCCACCGGGCGTTGACCGCATCGACCTGTGCCGCGGTGTCCTGAGTGCTCTTGTAGTCGATCACGGAGTCGAAGAGCGGCAGCACGTGCATGACGCAACCGTCGATCTCGTGCCTCCCGGCGGTCACGAGCGAGCGCCGGACCGGGAACCCCTGCCCCCGGAAAAAGATCGGGTCGTAATACCGCGGCACCACGAGGGAGATGGGAGCGTGATCGAGGATCTCCGTACTGTCGCGGGCTGGAAACCGGAGATACGCGACGACAACGGCGGCCGCGAGGAGCGCCGCGCCGGTGATCGCGAGCCGGACGAGCCTGATGCGCGACGGCATACTGCGTCCCGGTTCCTTCTGGAGGGCCGATGCTACGCGGTCCGCGCACCTTCTTGACCTTTGACTCCAGAATAGAATCATATGACCACCTATGGCGGTCAACGTCCAATCGAGCCCGTTCGGATCGCAATCGCGAACCCGGCTGCTCCTCGCCTTGAGGCTGCTCGACGAGAGCTACGCGCGAGAACTTTCTCGTGTGCTCGAGGTGCCGCTCTCAAACGTGCAGAAGGCGCTCCGCACGCTCGAGATCGACGGCCTGGTGGCCGCCCGAGCGGTCGGACGAACGCGAGTGTTCCGACTGAACCCGCGGTATTTCGCGCGCGACGCGCTGCAGAAATATCTCCTGCGCCTCGCGGAGCCGGAGAATCGCCTTCAGGCCAGCGTCGAGTCACTGCGACGCAGACCGCGAAGGACGGGCAAGCCCCTGTGAAGTTGACCGCGCGGTCGGGTCTTGGTGCGGTTGCGACCATCGCTGGGGGCGCGAGGACGATCGCATCAACCTTACTTGCCCGTCGCTCGCGTAAGATCCGAGACGATCGCGGCGAGCTGGACGCGCTCTTGCGGATCGCGCTCGAGCGCGAGCGCGGCACGATAGGCGACGAGCGCTCCTTGGGGATCGTTTCGGTCCTTCCTGAGGATCGCCCCGATCTGTTTGAGAAACCGCGAATTGCCGGGCGCGGCCGCGCTCGCGGCACGGTATCTCGCGAGAGCTTCGTCGATTCGCCCCTTGTCGTAGGCGACCTGCCCGAGATTGCCTAACGCCTGGACGTGCGCGGGTCGGATGCGTAGGACGGACTGGTACCAGCGCTCGGCCTCCTCTAAGTCGCCCGAGGCCTCGTACGCGAGGCCGATCTCGAAGTTGAGCTCAGCGCTTTCGGCGCCGGATACCGCCGCTTCCTTCGCTGCTGCAACCGCCTTCGCCGTCTCGCCCCTCCCGCGATAGGCGGCGATCAGCGACGCGCGAGGCTCGGCGAGATGCGGCTCGAGCTCGATCGCCTTCCGCCATTCGGCTTCGGCCTTCGCCGTTTCGCCGGCCCCCGCAAGGCTCGAGCCGAGGTCCCACCGGTTGACGGCGATCGTTGGAGTTCTCGCCACGAGCTCCCCGAACGCAACGACCGCTTCGCGGTAGCGCTTTTGCGAATGGAGCGCCTGCCCTCGAACCGAGAGCGCCCGGACGTTCTCCGGATTCCGGCGCATGATCTCGCCCGTCATCGCGATCGCCTCGTCGAACTGCCCGCTCCGCTGGAGCTGCATCGCCTGCTCGATCCGATCGGCGATGTCGATCACATCTTTCGGATCGAGCGTCGGCTCCCCCGAACCCGACGGAGGAACACCCGGGGCGTAACCGAGAGACGAAAGCTGGGCCCGCCGCTCGTCCGTCAGCGGTACCGGCGTGCCCTGGCCCGCGCGCTTGGCCAGGCCGGCCGTGAGACGCTCGAAGCGCCGCGCGAGGCTCGCAGAGAGCGGGTTCTCGGCGGAGTAGAGGTTTCTTCTCTGCCCGGGGTCGCTCCGAAGGTCGTACACCTCGCTCTTCGGAAGATCGATGAATGCGTAGCGCCCGTCGGTTACTCCACGCGGCGCGACCCAGCCGTAGGAGTTGAACGGCAGCATCGATTCGAAGTAGATCCAGCGCGACCGCGGCGCCGCCTCCCCCCGGAGGACTATCCGAGCGAGCGAGTTTCCATCCTGAGGCTTCACCGCCGAAAGGCCCGCCAGCTCCGCCACCGTCGGCGCCAGATCGACGATCGAAACCGGCTCGGCGACGACCCGCCCGGCGGGGATTCCGGGTCCGGCGATCAGGAAGGGGACGCTCAGGGTCGATCGGTAGGTGAAGATGCCGTGCGTCCGCTCTCCGTGTTCGCCGAGCCCTTCACCATGGTCGCCCACCACGACGATGATCGACTTTCGCGCCGCCTTGTCGAGGCCCGTGAGCAGCCGCCCGAGCTCGAAATCGACCGCAGCGATCTCGCCTTGGTAGGGGTCGTCCCGGTAGCGCGCTGCAAATGGAGCCGGCGGCTCGTACTTCTGATGCGGGTCGAAGTAATGAACCCAGAGGAAGAACGGCTCCGTCGACGATCCGAGAATCTCGAGGGCGCGGTTCGTGGCCGACGCGGCGTTTCGCTCCCTCTTGCCGTCGAAGCGCTCGTCGTAGACGCCGAAGCCGGCGTTCATCCCCCAGTCCGAGCCGAGCACCGACGCCGACACGACGGCAGCGGTCCGATAGCCGTTGGCGGCGAACCGGGTCGCGAGCGTCGGAATCCGGCCGTCGTACCTCCCGCCGCCGTTGTCGCGAATGCCGTGGGTGACCGGGCTGCACCCCGTCATCATCGAGAGGTGAGCCGGTAGGGTGATCGGCACGACGGACCATGCATCGGCGAATCGAACGCCCCCGGCGGCGAGCCGGTCGAGATTCGGCGTCCCGGCGTCGGCGCGCCCGTAGCAACCGAGGCGGTCGGCGCGCGTCGTATCGAGGGTGACGAGCACGACGTTCGGTCGATCGCCGGACGTCGGCGGCGTGCGCGCGCTCGCGAGTGCCATCGCAAGCACCGCGACGCCTGTTGCGGCACCCTTTCGGACACGGCTGTTCAGCATCGCGGCCATTGTGGGGAGGACGAACAGTGACTGCAACCCGAACTGCGCGGCATCAGGACGTCCCCAAAGCGCCACGAATTGAGGTCGAAAAAGACCCGTAGACGCATTAGAGTGCCGCCCAAGGCTGCAGCGGATCGTCCGTTCGGACGGGAAGGAGTTTCTCCAAATGAGGCGAATAGCGTTTCTGATCGTTTCGAGTGTCGTTGCCTTGTCGAGTGCAAAGGTCTTGGCCGAGACGTGCGAGGGTTTCAAGACCAATGCGCAAGACCCAACAGCCACCGTTTCGCAACGCTATGAAGCCGCGAAGAAGTACAGACGATGCGTGCTCGATGAATTGCCCCAGGAGGTCCAGCGTGTTGCCGCAGGTGCGCAGTCCTTTGCCGTTCAAGAGCTCATTGCGAAGGAGAAGATGCGGGAGGCCGAGGCGCTGGAGACGAAAGCCAGGAAGGAAGACGACTTCAGGGGACTCAAGTGGGGAGTCGGTTTTGGCTTCTCGTACTCAGGGAATGTGATCAGTGAGGCCGCCGTGGTCGACGGTGTGATTCGGGCGACGAAGGAGACAAGCCAGCAGGCTAAAGCCCTCCTCGAGGGCCACAGCTACTTTCTGTGCGACAAGAAGAAAACGAAAGGCGACCACGGCTGTGGCCCGTACGTTGGCGTGGTCGCAGATTCAAACGACGTTCTAGCGGGTGTTTCCATCGGGTTCATGTGGGGATGGAAGTCGACCCAACCCGACACCAGCCAAGGATTCTCTCTCGGGCTGGGGGTGCTACTGGAAAACGATGTCAAGGATCTGGCCGACGGGTTCCATGAAGGCGAACCGCTTCCGCCCGGCGAAACACAGATCCGCTTCGTCGAGAAGGGCCGTTGGTCGGCGGTGATATTCGCCACCCGCACATTCTGATGCGACCGTTGGCCGCAATCGTCGCGCCGTTTCTCTTTGTCGCAGGCGCAGTCGGCGCGCAGCCAACTGCCGATCAGGTCCTCACGGAGATGGGGTTCTCCGCCGCGGAGAAGCAGAGTGTCCTGAAAGGAGAATTCGTCACAGCCAAGATCGGCGCAGTCTCCGAACGCGACCTTTCCTTTGCCATCGCTTTTTTCGTCAAGGCTTCGCCCGAAGCGCTAAGCCAGCAGGTCGTCGAAGGCGCTCTCTTCTCCGCCGACAATCAGGTGCAAGCGTATGGGAAGCTGAGCCCATCCGGGAGTCTCGCGGACTTTTCCGGACTGATCATCACGGACGAGGAAGCCCGCGCGCTCACAACGGCCGGGCCCGGCGACGGGATGAATCGCAGCACGGAGGAGCACGCGTCGTTCAAAGCCCTGCGCGGTGGCTCCACGCCGGCGGTCCTCGAGCAGCTTCGGCGCATGCTGCTGGCGCGGTATCGGTCCTATCGAGCCGCGGGACTGACCGGAATCGCTCCTTACGATCGCGGAGGCGGCGGCGCCGCGGATATCGCGGCGGATCTGACAAAAGCCGCCCGAGCGGCGACGGCGGTTCAAAAGCACATGCCGGCGCTCTACGCGGTCCTGCTCGACTATCCGCGGGCAACGATCCCCGGGATGAAGCAGAACGTCCTCTGGGTAAAATCCGTCATCCGGGACAAGCCGACGTACGTGCTTGCCCAGATCTTTTCCGCCGGCGAAGGCGAGGCCCGTGCGGTGGTGCGCCGGGAGTTCTACGTCAGCACGGGTTACAACGCCGAGCAGTCGGTCGGGGGATTCTTGCCGGTTGCGGGCGGGACGGTGGTCTTGTGCATGAGCCACGCCTTCACCGATCAGGTCGCGGGAGCCGCCGGATCGATGAAGCGGAGCATCGGGAGCCGCGTGATGGCCGGCCAGATGAAGGAGATCTTCGAGAAGGGCCGGAAGGGGATCGAGAGGTAAGGGGTGTCTTCGACATCTCCGCCTTGACGGCACCGTGTAATACGCATATTGTCTATGCGTAATACGGAGGCATCGTCATGCGAAGCGTGAGGCTCGACGAGGCGCTCGAATCTCGATTGGAGCAGGCGGCCCGGCTCAGTGGCGAGCCTGTGTCGAATATCATTCGCCAGGCCATTGAGGAACGTTGTGAGGCCATTCTGGGCCAGCGACTCGCCGACCGATTGCGAGACGTGGCCGGTACGGTCCGCAGCAAAGGCGGCCGCGCCCGACAGGCAGGCAAGGCATTCAGCTCCCTCCTAGCGAAAGACGTCAAGAGAGGCCGCCGGTGATTCTTGTGGATGCGGGCCCCCTCGTGGCTTTGATAGACCGGGGAGAGCAAGACCACGAGCGGTGCATCGAGACATTCTCGAACCTCACCGCACCCATGGTCACGACGTGGCCCGCGTTCACCGAAGCCATGTACTTACTCGGAAGCGCCGGGGGATGGAAGGCACAAGAGGCCCTGTGGAAGCTCCTCGACCGGGGCGATCTGCAGCTCGTCCCGCTCGATGACGCCGTGCAGGACCGGACCCAGGCCCTCATGGCCAAATACCGGGACATGCCCATGGACTTGGCCGACGCGACCCTCGTAGCAGCAGCTGAGGCGCTCGGACTGACCCGGGTCTTCACGTTGGACCGGGATTTTCAGGTCTATAGGTGGAGAGGCAAACGCAAGTTCGACGTGATTCCCTGAACGGTCGCTGCTTCTCGTTCCCTCTTGCCTACATCAGCCGGTACTTGGGCCCGCTCCCACCCTCACGAGGAGTCCACCGCGGTCCCAACACGTCCGTGGCCTTGCAGTCGACACAGTTCGGAGCGTTGACCGCGAGCTCGTCGCCGACGCGTTCGTAAACCCCCGCGGGACAAACGTGCGCGTAAAACTCCGCGACCTCGGCGCTAACGTCCCGACCGACCAGGAGGTGGCTCGGGATGCTGTCGCGCGTTGCGTTCCCCGACTTGAAGACCGCGTCCACCTTGCTGAAGGTCAGCGTGTTGTCCGGCGTGAAGGGCGAACCGGCGGATGCGGACTTGGCAACGTCGGCATCCGGGGGCATCTCGATCATCCCGCCCGGAAAGCGTCCGCCGGTGACGGTCATCAGCCCGGCCTTGATTCCTCCCGCGTAGAAACCGTCCTTGAAAGCCAGCCGCATGTTACGCGTGCGGTACAGGTCGTCGTGGATGGCGCTCTTGCGGATCATCCCGTCGTAGGCGGCGAGACAAGCCGCCGACGTGTCGCCCGCTTTCAGCGCGTCGAACGCCGCCCGGGCCGCGAACATCCCCGACTGCATGGCGTAGTGAATCCCTTTGAGCGACGGGACGTCCACGAACCCGGCCGCGTCGCCGACCATCAGGACTCCGTCGCCGTGGCATCGCTCGGGAAGGGAATGGTAGCCACCTTCGGGGATCGTCTTCGCACCCCACTCGACCATTTGACCACCGTCTAAATAGGGTTTGAAGAGCGGATGCGACTTCATCCGCTGCAGCAGCACGTGCACGTCGAGGGCGGCGTCGTGGTAGTCGAGCCCGACGACGAGCCCGAGCGAGACGAGGTTGGGGCCCAACGGGTACATCCAGCTTCCGCCGAAGGCGTCGGCCGGGAGCGGCCATCCCATGGTGTGCACGACGCGATCGAGCGTGCGCTTGGTCTCCCACACTTCCTTGACGCCCAGCGCGAAGATCTGCGGATTGGCCGAGGTGATGCGCTGCCACTGGCGATAGGCCTGGGAGAGCAGCCCCCGAGTGCCCTCGGCGAGCACGGTCACTTTCGCCGTCAGTTCGGTCCCCTCGGTGAAGCCCGACCCCGGCTGGCCGCTGCGATCCAGTCCAGAGGGTGTGGTAACGACCCCGCGGACGGTCCCGCCGGAAACGAGCAGGGCCTCGGCCGGGAAGCCCGTGAACAGGTTGACCCCGAGCGCCTCCGCGTGCTGGCCGAGCCAGCGGACGATCTCGCAGATCGACGCCGTGAAGTAGCCGCGGTTGTGCATGGTCGGGGGAGTGGGAATCCGGATCGCTCGCGAGCCGGTGAGGAGATAGACCGATTCCGCCGTGACCGGCTGCCGGAACGGGAAGTCGGCGTCCTTCAGCTCGGGAAAGAGCTCTCGGAACGCAATCGGATTGACGACGGCGCCGGACAGGTTGTGCTCGCCGAGGCTTCCGGCCTTCTCGAGCACTCCGATGTTGATTTCGCCGAGATGGCCGCCCGCCGCGCGATCGCGCGCAACCAGACGGGCGAGCTCGATCGCACCTGCCAGCCCAGCCGGTCCCGCGCCCACGAAAACGACGTCCATGTCGATCGCTTCTGCGCTTGAAGGGCGATCGATGACGAGCCGGTCTAACGGCAGTTCGGGCTGGTGCTTCGCGGGCAGGATCTGCGACATCCATGGATCATAGCGCCTGCTCCATGGTGGTTCGCAGATTGTTCGTCCGAGTTGTCCGCGGGCGGACAGTTTGTGGGGCGAGCGGGGGTCCAGCGGGACGAGAAGTCGCTTGAATTCGGCCTCCGACGCCGGGCATCCGGATTGCCGTATCGCGTTTTCGTGGATTGGCCGTGCTCCCAGATCGAGATCGTCCCGCACGATCGGTTCGCACCGTCGTTCTGCCCGCGCCCCGACTGTCAGCAGCACCGGGTCAAACCCGATTCCTTTCGCTACCGCCGCCTCCGCGCGACGTACCGGCGGCGCTGTGACGGCCGGGTCGTCCCACGTTTCTTTTGCCGGGCCTGCCGTCGCGGCTTTTCTCAGCAGTCGTTCGCGGTGAGCTACTACCTCAAACGCCCCGAACTGACCATCCCCATCGCTCAGGGCATCGTCAACGGAGGCGCTCACCGGCAGATCGCCCGTGTCGCAGGTTGTGCCCCCAGTACCGTGACCAAACGCGTCGCACGCCTCGGCCGGCACGCCCAGTTGCTCCACCAGCTTTGCCTTTCGACCCTGACGGGCATCGCGGAGCCGGTCAACTACGACGACTTCGAAACGTTCACGGGTACGCAGTACCACCCCTGCGGTGTCGGCACGAGCGTCGGCCACCACTCGTGGTTCGTGTACGGATTCGGCTTCGCCCCCCATCGGCGCGGAGGGCACCTGTCTCCTGTGCAACGGCAAAGGCAAGCGCTTTGGGACCGGCGGGACGGGAAGCCGCCCCGTGACTCCTATGCCCGCGCCCTTCACCGACAGCTCGACGTGCTGGTCCCGAAAGCCCACGTCCACCCGTTGTTCTTGGTATCCGACGACAAGAAGGACTATGCCCGGGCTCTACGCCGGCATCCTCTGGGAGGTCAGGTCCGACACCTCGTGTTTCCCAACCCGAAACGAGGCCCCAAGGGCGCAAAGCGCACGCCGGAGGCTATAGCACGCGATCGTGCGATGTTTCCGATCGACACGCTGCATGGGTTTATGCGTCACTCGGTCAAGGCGCATGCGCGCGAGACGATCTCATTCGGGCGCAGGAGCGAGGCCCAGCTCGAGCGGGCCTACCTCTTCGCGGTCTTCCGAAACCTCGTGAAGTACAGGTCGGAACGACGACCCGGCTCGATAACACCCGCGATGTGGCTCGGGCTCACCAAGGTGCGTTGGACGTGGGAGCGGGTGTTCGCCGAGCGACTTCAACCGTCGCGGATCTGCGACGAAGCGGCGTGGCCGGACCTCTACGACCGCAAGATGCGCACCCCGACCTTGACCCGGACACCACCCCACCGCCTCAAGCTCGCCTACTGACCGC